>NZ_JADDOJ010000089.1 GCF_015159745.1 Ramlibacter aquaticus
GGCCGCCTCCGCTGCTGCCTCGGCCCCCGCTGCCGCTGAGCCCGCCGCGTCCGCCGCCTCCAAGTAATCGGTTCTTCCGGTTCGAAAAAAGCCGCCCTCGGGCGGCTTTTTTCATGGCCGCGCGCGAGGCGCGGCGCTCAGGCCGTGATCCAGCCGCAGCCGCTGGGGCCGTCGGCCACGGGCACGTCGCCGGGGCCGCAGCCCAGGGCCGAGGCCATGGCCGCCTGCGCCAGGTCCGGCCGGTTGTTCTGTTCCGAGAGGTGGGCGGCCACCACCTGCTTGAGCCCGTGCGCGCGCAGCGCCGCGGCGATCTCGGCGGCCGCCGCATTGGCCAGGTGGCCCCAGTCGCCGGCGATGCGGCGCTTCAGGAAGGGCGGGTAGCTGGAGACCGCGAGCAGGTCGGGGTCATGGTTGCACTCCAGCAGCAAGGTGTCGCAGCCGGCGAGTTCCTGCATCACGTGGGCACTGGCATGGCCCAGGTCCGTGAGCACGCCCAGGCGCGTGGCGCCGTCGGTGCAGGCCAGCTGCAGCGGCTCGCGCGCGTCGTGCGGCACGGTGAAGGGCCGCAGCCGCAGGCTGCCCAGCTCGATGGCGACGCCGTCGGCGGCCAGGTGCAGCAGGCCGTCGAAGTCGGGCTCGCCCAGCGCGAGCCAGGTGCCGTGGCTCATCCAGACCGGGATGCGCTCGCGCAGCGCCAGCTGGCGCGCGCAGCCGATGTGGTCGGCGTGCTCGTGGGTGATGAAGATGGCGTCGAGCTGGTCGGGCAGCAGCCCCGCCTGGCCCAGGCGCGTGCCCAGCTGCCGGATGCCCAGCCCGCAGTCCACCAGCAGGTGGGTGAGGGGCCCCTGGCCCTCGCGGGCCTGGATGACCGTCGCGTTGCCCGAGCTGCCCGAGCCCAGGCTCTTGAACCGCAGCACCGCCTTATTTCAGGTCGTCGGCGATGATCTTGACGATGCGCTGCGCGTTGGCCGAGGACTCGGGCGCGCCGTTGGCGTTCTGCACCGACAGCACGGTGCCCTTGCCTTCGGCCTTCACGGCGATGCGGTAGCGGATCGGGGCCACGGGCTCGTTCTTGCTGAACAGGCGGCTGAAGAGGCCGTCTTCCTTCTTGGTCGCGTCGGGTTCGACGTAGCGCACGAAGTAGAAGCCCTGGCTGCGGTCACGGTCGACCACGGTAAAGCCGGTGCGGTCCAGCGTGAGGCCGACGCGGCGCCAGGCGCGGTCGAAGGGCTCGTCGATCTGCACCACCGGCTGGCCGCCCACCTGCGCCACGCGCGAGGTGGTGGGCACGGCGCCGCTGGCGACCAAGTTCTTGGCCTGTTCCTGCGGCACGCCCAGCTGCACCATCAGGCGGCGCAGGAATTCGGCCTCCAGCTCGGGGTCGGCCGGGCGGGGCTGCCACACCGTGCTGTCCTTGCGGGCATCGGTGTAGACCTCTTCCATGCCGCGGTGCGTGATGTAGATCTCGGTGCCGCCGTTGGGCGTGCGCTCCAGGCGGGTGCGGAAGCGGTCACGCTCGCTGGTGGAGTAGAGCGAGTCCAGCACCTTGCCCAGCGCGTTGCGGATCATGTCCTGCGGAATCTTGGCGCGGTTCTCGGCCCAGTCGGTTTCCATGATGCCGAGGTTGGGGTCGTCCTGCGTGAGCAGGAAGCCGTTGGCCAGCCAGAAGTCGCGCACCAGCGGGTAGACCTGGTCGGCGGGGCGGCTCACCACCAGCCAGCGCTTCTGGCCGTCGCGCTCCACGCGCACGTCGCCCAGCGTGGTGGCGGCGGTCGGGATCGTGGGGGCGGCCTGGCCGACCTGGTAGCCGCTGGCCGTCACCGGGCCGCCGGGAACCTGGTAGCGCGAGTCGCGCGAGAGCTGGGTCAGGTCGGGCGGCACTTCCAGCGAGCTGCCGCGGGCGGCCGCACTCTTGTAGTCGACCTTGTCGCCCTCGAGCGCGGAGCAGCCAGCCAGCGCCAGCACGGCGGTGGCCAGGGCAGCGCGGCGTAGGCCGGGATGTGCGATCAGCTTGTGCATCTTGTGTCTTTCAGGTCAGGCGAGCAGGCCGCTCGCGCGCAGCGCGGCTTCCACCACGGCTTCGTTGGCGCTGGCCAGCGGCGTCATGGGCAGGCGCAGGGTGGGCCCGCACAGGCCCATGCGCGTCATCGCCCACTTCACGGGGATGGGGTTGGCTTCCACGAACAGGTGCTTGTGCACCGGCATCAGCCGCATCTGGATCTCCATCGCGCGGCGGGCGTCGCCCGCGATGGCGGCCACGCACAGCTCGTGCATGGCGCGCGGCGCCACGTTGGCGGTGACGCTGACGTTGCCCTGGCCGCCGCACAGCATCAGCGCCACGGCGGTGGGGTCGTCGCCCGAATAGATGGCGAAGCCCTTGGGCGCCTCGCGCACCAGCCACTGCGCACGCTCGATGTTGCCCGTGGCTTCCTTGATGCCCACGATGCCGGGCACCTGCGCCAGGCGCAGCACGGTGTCGTGCTGCATGTCCGCGACCGTGCGGCCGGGCACGTTGTACAGCACCATGGGCAGGTCGCCCACCGCCTCGGCGATGGCGCGGAAGTGCCGGTACTGGCCCTCCTGCGTGGGCTTGTTGTAGTAGGGCACCACCTGCAGCTGGCAGTCGGCGCCCACGGCCTTGGCGAAGCGTGCGAGCTCGATCGCCTCGGCGGTGGAATTCGCACCGCAGCCGGCCATGATGGGGACGCGGCCGCGTGCGTGTTCCACCGAGACGCGGATGATCTCGCGGTGCTCCTCGACGCTGACCGTCGGCGATTCACCCGTGGTGCCGACGACGCCGATGCAGTCGGTGCCTTCGGCGATGTGCCAGTCGATCAGCTTTCGAAGCGTGGGGTAATCCACGCTGCCGTCTTCGTGCATCGGCGTGACCAGGGCCACGATACTGCCAGTAATCGGTGTCATGTCGGTGTGGGTGGACGTCAACCCGCGATTCTAGCCACCAGCGGCCAGCGGAAACCGGGGCGCCTGCACGCCCGCGGGCGGCCGCACGGCCGCGATCCGCTGCACGTAGCGCGCCGGGGCCTCCAGGAAGCCGTCCTCGTAGGCCACGGTGCGCAGGCCGGCGCAGGCGGCCAGCAGCTCCCCCGGGGCGAGCAGGAAGTCGGGCCGGGACGGCTTGCCCACGGTCTCGTTGCCCTGCGCGAAGGTCTCGTACAGCAGCACGCCGCCGGGCGCCACGCTCTGCACGATGGCCGGCAGCAGCGGGCGCCAAAGGTAATTCGTCACGACCACACCGTCGAACTGCTCGCCCGGCAGGGGCCAGGGACCGTCCTCGATGTCGGCCTGCAGCAGGCGTCCCAGCCCCTGCAGGCCGGCCAGGGCGGCGCCGTCGCGGTCCACGCCCGTGACCGGGTGGCCGAGGCCCGCGAACCAGCGCAGGTGGCGCCCGCGCCCGCAGGCGAGGTCCAGCACGGTGCCGGCGGCCGGCACCAGGTGCGACCAGCGCCGCACCCACGCCGAAGGGGCTTCGCTGCCGTGCATCAGTTCACGCAGGACCAGAGCTGACCGGCCAGCGTCACCAGCATGGTGGGCTGGGTGTACAGCAGGAACACGGCCGCCAGCGCCGCGCTGGCCACGGCCCAGCCGGCGAGGACGGCGAGTCGGGGATGGCGCCGCATGTCAGGCCCGCACCGCGCCGCGGGGGATGGGCGACTCGCGCACCGGCAGGTTGACCAGGGCCGCGAACACGCCCAGGGCGACGGTCATGGCCCAGACCACGTCGTAGCTGCCGGTGCGGTCGTACAGCAGCCCGCCCAGCCAGACGCCCAGGAAGGAGCCGACCTGGTGGCTGAAGAAGACGAAGCCCCCCAGCATGGAGAGGTGCGCCACGCCGAAGATCTGGGCAATGATCGCGTTGGTCACAGGCACGGTGGACAGCCAGAGCAGGCCCATCGCCGCGGAGAACGCGTAGACCGAGGCCGGCGACAGCGGCGCCCACAGGAACAGGGCGATGGCAAGCGCCCGCGCCAGGTAGATGAAGGCCAGGATCTTGCGCTTGGCCAGGCGCTGGCCCAGGGCGCCCGCGGCGTAGCTGCCGAACACGTTGAACAGCCCGACCAGCGCCAGCGCATAGCTGGCCACCCCCGGCGGCAGGCCCTTGTCCTTGAGGTAGCTGGGCATGTGCACGCCGATGAAGGCGAGCTGGAAGCCGCACACGAAGTAGCCCGCCATCAGCAGCTGGAAGCTCGGGTAGCCGAAGGCCTCGCGCAGGGCGGCGCCCACGCCCTGCGGCGCGGGCCCGGTGCTGGCGCGGCCCGCCAGCCCGGGTTCGCGCAGGCCGAAGGCCAGCGGCAGGATCGCCAGCACCACGGCCGCGAGCACCAGCAGGGCCTGCTGCCAGCCGATGGTGGAGATCAGGAAGCCCTCCAGCGGCAGCATCAGGAACTGGCCGAAGGACCCGGCCGCCGCCGCCACGCCCATGGCCCAGGAGCGGCGGGCCGGATCGACCTGGCGGCCGATCACCCCGTAGACCACGGCGTAGGTGGTGCCGGCCTGCGCCAGGCCGATGACCACGCCGGTCGCCAGCGCGAAGGGCAGGGGGTGGGACGCCAGGGCCATGCCGGCCAGGCCGGCGGCGTAGAGCAGCGCGCCCGCCAGCAGCACCCGGAAGGCGCCGAAGCGGTCGGCAACCATGCCGGCGAAGATGCCGGACAAGCCCCAGGCGATGTTCTGCAGCGCCAGCGCGAAGGCGAAGGCCTGGCGCGACCAGCCCTGGGCCTGGGTCAGCGGCTGCAGCCACAGGCCGAAGCCGTGGCGTATGCCCATGGACAGGGTGACGATGGCGGCGCCGCAGACGAGCACCTGGCGCATGGAAAGGCGGACGGGGGAGGGCGGCACGGGCTGCATCCGGGCGACTGTACCGGCACGGGCTTGCCCCTCCCTGTCACCCGCGATTGCGGCCCCTTGGCCGGCCTGTGGTTCCATCCAGTATGCTTGCGCCTGGGTTCCCTGCTGGGCGGGGACCATAATCCACCCTCCCATGGCCACCAAGACCGCAAACGCTTCCACGGACTACTCCGAAGGTTCCATCCGGGTGCTCAAGGGCCTAGAGCCCGTCAAGCAGCGCCCGGGCATGTACACCCGCACGGACAACCCCCTGCACATCCTGCAGGAGGTGCTGGACAACGCCGCCGACGAGGCCCTGGCTGGCCACGGCAAGCGCATCAAGACCACGCTGCATGCCGACGGCTCGGTCAGCATCGAGGACGACGGCCGCGGCATCCCCTTCGGCCTGCACCCCGAGGAGAAGGCGCCCGTGGTCGAGCTGGTGTTCACCCGGCTGCACGCCGGCGGCAAGTTCGACAAGGGCAAGGGCGGCGCCTACAGCTTCTCCGGCGGCCTGCACGGCGTGGGCGTGTCGGTCACCAATGCGCTGTCCAAGCGCCTGGAGGTCACGACCCACCGGGAAGGCCAGGTGGCGCGGCTGGCCTTCTCGGGCGGCGACGTGGTGGAGCCGCTGGCCGTGCGGCCCATGCAGGAGGGCGACCGCCGCCAGGGCACCTCGGTGCGCGCCTGGCCCGACCCCAAGTACTTCGAGTCCAGCCAGCTGCCCATGGCCGAGCTGGCGCACCTGCTGCGCAGCAAGGCCGTGCTCATGCCCGGCGTCACGGTCTCCCTGGTCAACGAGAAGACCCGCGAGACCCAGACCTGGCAGTACAAGGGCGGCCTGCGCGACTACCTGATGCAGACCCTGCCGGCCGACCCGGTGATTCCGCTCTTCGAGGGCGAGGGCTATGCGCAGAACAACGAGAGCTTCGCCGAGGGCGAGGGCGCGCAGTGGTGCGTGGCCTTCACCGAGGAGGGCCAGCCGGTGCGCGAGAGCTACGTCAACCTGATTCCCACCAGCGCCGGCGGCACGCACGATTCCGGCCTGCGCGACGGCCTGTTCAACGCGGTCAAGAGCTTCGTCGACCTCCACTCGCTGCTGCCCAAGGGCGTGAAGCTGCTGCCCGAGGACGTGTTCGCACGCGCCTCCTACGTGCTCTCGGCCAAGGTGCTGGACCCGCAGTTCCAGGGCCAGATCAAGGAACGGCTGAACTCGCGCGACGCGGTGCGGCTGGTCTCCAGCTTCGTGCGGCCGGCCATGGAGCTGTGGCTGAACCAGCACGTGGAGTACGGCCGCAAGCTGGCCGAGCTGGCGATCAAGGCGGCGCAGAGCCGCCAGCGCGCCGGCCAGAAGGTCGAGAAGCGCAAGGGCTCGGGCGTGGCCGTGCTGCCCGGCAAGCTGACCGACTGCGAGAGCCGCGACACGGGCCACAACGAGGTCTTCCTGGTCGAGGGCGACTCGGCCGGCGGCAGCGCCAAGATGGGCCGCGACAAGGAATGCCAGGCGGTGCTGCCGCTGCGCGGCAAGGTGCTCAACACCTGGGAGGTGGAGCGCGACCGCCTGTTCGCCAACACCGAGATCCACGACATTGCCGTGGCCATCGGCGTGGACCCCCACGGCCCCGCGGACACGCCGGACCTGTCCGGCCTGCGCTACGGCAAGATCTGCATCCTCTCGGACGCCGACGTGGACGGCTCGCACATCCAGGTGCTGCTGCTCACGCTGTTCTTCCGCCACTTCCCCAAGCTGATCGAGGCTGGCCATGTGTACGTGGCGCGCCCGCCACTGTTCCGCGTCGATGCGCCGGCGCGCGGCAAGAAGCCCGCCGCCAAGATGTACGCGCTGGACGAGGGCGAGCTCACCGCCACCCTGGACAAGCTGCGCAAGGAAGGCGTGCGCGAGGGCAGCTGGACCATCAGCCGCTTCAAGGGCCTGGGCGAGATGAGCGCCGAGCAGCTCTGGGAGACCACGCTCAACCCCGACACCCGGCGCCTGCTGCCGGTGCAGCTGGGCAAGGTGGGTTTCGCCGACACCGAGGCGCTGATCACCCGCCTCATGGGCAAGGGCGAGGCCGCGGCGCGGCGCGAGCTCATGGAACTGCACGGCGACGCCGTGGAGATCGACATCTGACCGTGCACGAAGGGACGCCGTGACCGCCACCAACTTCGCCGCCAGCTCGCCCTCGCGCGTGCCGGCCCGGGTGCGGCTGCGTCCCACCATGTCCAGCGACCTGGAATACGTGGTCTCGCTGGAGCAGTCCAGCGAGAACATCGACTTCATCACGCCCTGGGACCGCACCCAGCACGAGGCCGCGATCCGCTTCCCGGATTTCCGCCACTTCATCGTCGAGGGCGGCGAGGGCCTGGAAGCCGTGGGCTTCCTCATCCTCATCGGCTGCCGCAGCCCGCACAACGCGATCGAGCTCAAGCGCATGGTGGTGCAGGCCAAGGGCGCCGGCTTCGGCCGCGCGGCGCTGCGCATGGCCAAGAAGGTCGCCTTCGACGACCTGGGCGCGCACCGCTTCTGGCTGGACGTGCGCGACTACAACACCCGCGCCCAGGCCCTGTACCGCAGCGAGGGCTTCGTCATCGACGGCGAGCTGCGGGAGGCCGTGCGCACGGCAGGCGGCTTCGAGTCGCTGATCGTGATGTCCATGCTGCACCATGAATTCCTGGCCCGCCGGGACCAGGGCCTGGAGCAGCGCGCGTGAAGCGAGGCTGGGCCCCGCTGCTGGTGGCGCTGGCCTGCGGGGCCCTGGCCCCGGCTGCGCGCGCGGAGGTCTGGGCCTGGGTGGACGAGGGCGGCCGCGCCCACTTCGCCGCGCGCCAGCTGGACCCGCGCTACGAGCTCTTCTTCCGCGGCGATGCGGGCGAGACGGCCACGCCCACGCCCAGGCCGGTGCAGGTGCCCACGGCCACCTCGCGCCTGCTGACCTGGTTCGAGATCGCGCCGGGCTTTCGCGCGGTGCAGCACCTGCTGCGCGAGGCCGCGCAGGGCAGCGGGCTGGACGAGGAACTCCTCAAGGCCCTGGTGGCCACCGAGTCGGGCTTCGACGCCCAGGCCGTGTCGCCGCGCGGCGCCATCGGCCTGATGCAGGTGATCCCCGCCACCGCGGGCCGCTGGGGCCTGGGGGGCCATGCGCCCGCCGAGGTGGCGAGCCGCCTGCACGAGCCCGGCCTGAACCTGCGCATCGGCAGCCGCTACCTGCGCCACCTGCTGGACGAGTTCCCCGGCCGGCTGGACCTGGCGCTGGCCGCCTACAACGCGGGCGAGGGCGCGGTGCTGCGCGCCGGTCGGCAGGTGCCGCCCATCCGCGAAACCCAGGATTACGTGAAGACCGTGATGCAGCTCTACGCCATGTTGCGGCCGCCGGCCGCCGTGGCGGCGGCGCGCGAGGCGCGCCTGCCCGGCGCGCGGCTGCGCATGCCCGCGGGCGAGTCCGCCACCGTGGCGGCCCGCATGGACGATGACAAGGCCGGCGACACCGGCGCACTTTCTGAATGATGGACCAGGACCTTCTCTTCGACAAGCAGGACGCCGGCGACGGCGGTGACCTCGATCTCGCCGCCTACGCGCAGCGGGCCTACCTGGAGTACGCGCTCAGCGTGGTCAAGGGCCGCGCGCTGCCCGACGTGTGCGACGGCCAGAAGCCGGTGCAGCGGCGCATCCTCTACTCCATGTCCCGCATGGGGCTGGGCTACAGCGGCGCCAACGGGGCGCGCCCGGTCAAGAGCGCGCGCGTGGTGGGCGACGTGCTGGGCCGCTTCCACCCGCACGGCGACCAGGCCGCCTATGACGCGCTGGTGCGCATGGCGCAGGATTTCTCGCAGCGCTACCCGCTGATCGACGGCCACGGCAACTTCGGCAGCCGCGACGGCGACGGCGCCGCGGCCATGCGCTACACCGAGGCACGCCTCTCGCGCATCACCAACCTGCTGCTCGACGAGATCGACGAGGGCACGGTGGATTTCGTGCCCAACTACGACGGCAGCACCCAGGAGCCGCAGCAGCTGCCCGCGCGCCTGCCCTTCGCGCTGCTCAACGGCGCCAGCGGCATCGCGGTCGGCCTGGCCACCGAGATTCCCAGCCACAACCTGGGCGAGGTGGCCGCGGCCTGCGTGGCGCTGGTGAAGGACCCCCAGCTCGGCGACGAGGCGCTGGCCGCGCTGCTGCCGGGCCCCGACTACCCGGGCGGCGGCCAGATCATCAGCACGCCAGCCGACATCGCCGAGGCCTACCGCACGGGCCGCGGCTCGCTCAAGGTGCGCGCGCGCTGGAAGATCGAGGACCTCGCCCGCGGCCAGTGGCAGCTGGTGGTCAACGAACTGCCCCCCGGCGTGAGCAGCCAGCGCGTGCTGGAGGAGATCGAGGAGCTCACCAACCCCAAGGTCAAGGCCGGCAAGAAGGCCCTGACGCAGGAACAGGCGCAGCTCAAGCAGACCGTGCTGGCCGTGCTGGACGCCGTGCGCGACGAGTCCAGCAAGGACGCGCCGGTGCGCCTGGTCTTCGAGCCCAAGACCAGCCGCATCGAGCAGTCCGAACTGATCGCCACGCTGCTGGCGCAGACCTCGCTCGAAACCTCCGCGCCGGTCAACCTCACCAGCATCGGCCTGGACGGCAAGCCGGTGCAGAAATCGCTGCGGCAGATGCTGGTGGAGTGGATCGCCTTCCGCCACCAGACCATCGAGCGGCGCTCGCAGCACCGCCTGGCCAAGGTGCTGGACCGCATCCACATCCTCGAGGGCCGGCAGCTGGTGCTGCTGAACATCGACGAGGTGATCCACATCATCCGCAACAGCGACGAGCCCAAGGCCGCGCTGATGGACCGCTTCAAGCTCTCGGACCGCCAGGCCGAGGACATCCTCGAGATCCGGCTGCGCCAGCTGGCCCGGCTGGAGGCGATCCGCATCGAGCAGGAACTCAAGGAACTGCGCGACGAGCAGAAGAAGCTGGACGAGATCCTGGGCAGCCCGGCGGCGCTGCGTCGGCTCATGGTGCGCGAGATCGAGCAGGACGCCAAGCAGTTCGCCGACCCGCGCCGCACGCTGATCCAGGCCGAGAAGCGCGCCGTGGCCGAGATCAAGGTGGTGGACGAGCCCGTCACCGTGGTCGTCTCGCAGAAGGGCTGGGTGCGCGCGCGCCAGGGCCACGGCCATGAAGCGGCCAGCTTCGCCTTCAAGGCCGGCGACGGCCTGTACGGGACCTTCGAGTGCCGCACGGTGGACACGCTGCTGGCCTTCGGCAGCAACGGCCGCATCTACACCGTGCCGGTGGCGGTGCTGCCGGGCGCGCGCGGCGACGGCCAGCCCGTGACCAGCTTCGTGGAGCTGGAGCCGGGCACCCAGCTGCTGCACTACTTCGCGGGCGCCCCGGGGTCCTGGCTGCTGCTCAGCAGCTCGGCCGGCTACGGCTTCCTCGCCACGGTGGAGAACATGATGTCGCGCCAGAAGGGCGGCAAGTCCTTCATCAACCTGGGCGCGGGCGAGTCGCTGTGCCGGCCCTCGGCGGCCAACGTGGCGCCGCAGGCGGCGGCGACGCAGGTCTGCTGCGTGTCCACCGCCAAGCGCATCCTGACCTTCGACATCGCCGAGCTCAAGCCCATGCCCAACGGCGGGCGCGGCCTGATGCTGATCGACCTGGAGCCCAAGGACACCCTGGCCGGTGCGGCGGCCTACACCCGCAGCGTGCGCATCCGCGGCGTGAGCCGCGAGCGCGAGCGCGAGGAGGTGCTGGAGATCCGCTCGCTCAACAACGCCAAGGCCGGCCGCGGCCGCAAGGGCAAGACCACCGAACTGGGGTTCAAGCCCTCGTCGGTCGAGCGCGTCGAGTAAGCCGCACGGCGGCAGGGCCGGCCGGCCCGCCGCCGCGCCCCGCGGCACCGGCCGCGACCCATTGCAAACGATGCCACTGCACCACCTGCTGCTGGCCCTGGCGGTCGTCTTCGTCTGGGGCACCAACTTCGTCGTCATCAAGTGGGGCCTGGCGGAGTTCCCGCCCTTCCTGCTGGCGGGCCTGCGCTTCCTGTTCACGGCAGTGCCGCTCGTGTTCATCTTCCCGCGGCCGGCCGTGCCCTGGCGCCGGCTGGCGGCCTTCGGCGCGCTGCTGGGCGCGGGGCAGTTCGGCCTGCTCTTCCTGGCCATGCAGCACGACATCTCGCCGGGCCTGGCCTCGCTGGTGATCCAGAGCCAGGTCTTCATGACCATCGCCATGGCCCTGGGCAGCAGCGGCGAGCGCCTGCGCGGGCTGCAGGTGGGCGCCATGGCGGTGGCCGTGGCGGGGGTGGCGATCATCGGCTGGCACAGCGTGGGCGCCGGTCGCAGTTCGGTCACGCCGCTGGGCCTGGCGATGGTGCTGGCCGCCGCCGCGAGCTGGTCGGGCGCGAACATGATCGCCCGTGCGGCCGGCCGCGTGAACGTGATCGCCTTCCTGGCCTGGAGCAGCCCCTTCTCGCTGCCGCCGCTGCTGGCCCTGGCGCTGTGGCAGTCGGGCCCGGCGGGGCTGGCCCAGGCCCTCGCGCACGCCAGCTGGGTCGGCTGGTCGGCCGTGGCCTGGCAGACCGTGGGCAACACCTTGTTCGGCTATGGCGCCTGGAACTGGCTGCTGGCCCGCTACCCGGCCGCCACCGTCACGCCCACGGCGCTGCTGGTGCCCGTGTTCGGCATGGGCGCCTCGGCCTGGCTGCTGGGCGAGGCCCTGCCCGGCTGGAAGCTGCTCGCCGCGGCGCTGGTGATGGCCGGCCTGGCGTTGAACACGCTCGCCAGCCGGGTTCCGCGTCGCTGACCCCCGTGCCTGCCCCAATGCCGGGGCGGCGCCGCGGGGCTAGCATGGGTGTCACCTTTTCCACCTACAAGGAACTTCCATGCGCACTGTACGGACCCCCCTGCTGCTTGCCGCCGCCCTGGGCGCGATCGCCTGCGCCCCGGCGCGCGCCGAGGTCGCGCCCACCCTGGACAAGGTCAAGGCCAGCGGCGAGATCGTGGTGGCGCACCGCGAATCCTCGATTCCTTTTTCCTACCTCGGCAGCGACGGCAAGCCCACCGGCTTCGGCTGGGAGATCTGCGGCCGCATCGTGGACAACGTGAAGAAGGCGATCGGCAAGCCCGACCTGAAGGTCAGCACCCTGCCGGTGACCTCGGCCAACCGCATTCCCCTGGTGCAGAACGGCACGGTGGACGTGGAGTGCGGCTCCACCACCAACAACACGGACCGGGCCAAGCAGGTCGCCTTCTCGATCAATTACTTCTACACCGGCACCCGCTTCCTGGTGAAGGCCGACTCGGGCATCAAGTCCCTGGCCGACCTCAAGGGCAAGAAGGTGGTCAGCACCGCGGGCACCACCAACTTCCAGGTGCTGCGCGCGGTGAACGCCAAGCAGGACATCGGCTTCGACCTGTTCACCGCCAAGGACCATTCCGAATCCGCGCTGCTGGTGGAAGGCGGCCGCGCCGACGCGTTCGGCATGGACGACATCCTGCTGTATGGCCTGAAGGCGGCGTCGGCCAACCCGGCTTCGCTGGCGGTGGTGGGCGAGGCGCTGCAGGTCGAGCCCTACGCCATCATGTTCCGCAAGGACGACCCGGCCTTCAAGAAGGTGGTGGACGACACCGTGGCGAGCCTGATGAAGAGCGGCGAGTTCGAGCAGCTCTACAAGAAGTGGTTCCAGTCGCCCATCCCGCCCAAGGGCATCAACCTGAACGCGCCCATGAGCCGCGAGCTGCAGGACAACCTGAAGGCGCTGAGCGACAAGCCGGCGATGTGAGGTGGTGCGGTCCGTGGCGGCCGCCCCAGTAGAAAAGCCGCCCGAGGGCGGCTTTTCTCTGACCGGGTTGAAGCATCAATCGCGATGCTTGCGAATGAAGGCGCTGCCTGACTTGTCCGGCATCAGGATGGGCAACTCGCCCGTCTCCTTGCAGAACTCATCGATGGCCTTTCTGCATCCACTCCAATGCCCGCTGGAATAGTCATGGAGCAACAGGAGGCCGCCCTTGGACAGCCTCGGATAGAAAAAGTCCAGCCCGGCCTTCGTGGGCTCATACAGGTCGCAGTCCAGGCTGACTGCGCAGAACTTCATCGCCTTGTGCTTGTCCTCGATGGAGTCCGGAAAGTAGCCCTTGATGAACTCACAAACAGAGCTGTCCTTGCCGATGATCTTCTTCACCAACCCGACCGACGTGTTCTTGAACAGCATCGGCTTGTCTGAATCCAGCCCGGTCAGGTCCTCGGCATCGAAGCCTTCGTAGGTATCGAACAACACGACCTTCCGGTGGTGCCTGGCGGCGAAATGAGCGAGAACGGACGCGGTATTCCCCCGCCAAACGCCCAACTCGGCCAGATCACCCGGGATGCCCTCGTTCATAACCTGCTTGAGGTTCAGGATGAACGACCACAGCCGAGGAATGTCCCCGGTGTTGTTCCACGGGTTGCCTGCGACGAACCTCTTTCTCAGGGCGTCGTACGCCTCGTGGGACCGGAATGTGACGTGGGAATCGGGTTGGTAGGCTGCGTAAAAGCGGCCGAAGCTCGAATACCCATGGTAGGAAACGAAACTTTGGACCTGGCTCAACACGTCGAAGGGGACGCGCAACTTCTGCCTGATGAATTCATGCAGCAAGCGGTTTCGTTCCGCCTTGGGTTTGCCGAGCCATTTCCTTCCACGTTCGACGAAAGAATTCAACTGCGCCTCCGAAGTCGACATCCATACTGCCGATGAACCGCCTTCGCTTGCAGCAGTGCAAACGATGATTGTCACGATGGGCCCCGTCATACGGGGCCCGGATCGAGGCTCGCGTCAGCAGCGCTCGAAGATCGCCGCGATGCCCTGGCCGCCGCCGATGCACATGGTCACCAGGCCGTAGCGGCCGCCGGTGCGCTGCAGCTCGTGCAGGCACTTCACGGTGATCAGCGCGCCGGTGGCGCCAATGGGGTGGCCCAGCGAGATGCCCGAGCCGTTGGGGTTGACCTTGGCCGGGTCCAGGTCGAGGTCGCGCGTGACGGCGCAGGCCTGGGCGGCGAAGGCTTCGTTGGCTTCCACCACGTCCAGGTCCTTGACCTTCAGGCCCGCGCGCTCCAGCGCCTTCTTCGTCGCCGGCACCGGGCCGATGCCCATGTACTTGGGGTCCACGCCGGCATGGGCGTAGCTCACCAGGCGGGCCAGGGGCTTCAGGCCCCGGCGGTCGGCCTCGGCGCGGGTCATCAGCACCACCGCGGCGGCGGCGTCGTTGATGCCCGAGGCGTTGGCGGCCGTGACGGTGCCGTTCTCCTTCAGGAACACCGGCTTCAGCTTGGCCATGTCCTCCATCTTCATGCCGGGGCGGAAGTGCTCGTCGGTGTCGAACACCACGTCGCCCTTGCGGCCCTTGCTCACCACCGGGACGATCTGGTCCTTGAAGTAGCCGGCGGCGGTGGCGCGCTCGGCGCGGTTGTGGCTTTCCACGGCCAGGCGGTCCTGGTCCTCGCGGGTGATGCCCCACTTGGCGGCGATGTTCTCGGCCGTCACGCCCATGTGGATGTTGTGGAAGGGGTCGTGCAGGGCGCCGACCATCATGTCGATCATCTTGGCGTCGCCCATGCGGATGCCCCAGCGGCTGGCCAGGCTGGCATAGGGCGCGCGGCTCATGTTCTCCGCGCCGCCGCCGATGGCGACCGTGGCATCGCCCAGCATCAGGGTCTGCGCGGCGGAGACGATGGCCTGCAGGCCGGAACCGCAGAGGCGGTTGACGTTGAAGGCCGGCGTGCCGTCGGCGCAGCCACCCTCGATCGCGGCCACGCGCGAGAGGTACATGTCGCGCGGCTCGGTGTTCACCACGTGGCCGAACACCACGTGGCCCACGTCGGCGCCCTCGACCTGGGCGCGGGCCAGGGACTCGCGCACCACCAGGGCGCCCAGCGCGGTGGGCGGCGTGTCCTTGAGGGCGCCGCCGAAGGTGCCGATGGCGGTGCGTACTGCGCTGACGACAACGACTTCATGGCTCATTTCAAGGTCTCCTTGGAAAAACAAAAGAAAAGGGTTCAGCCCTCGCGCCGCAGCGCGGGGAACAGGATCACGTCGCGGATGGACGGGCTGTCGGTGAGCAGCATCATCAGCCGGTCGATGCCGATGCCGCAGCCGCCGGTGGGCGGCATGCCGTATTCCAGCGCACGCACGAAGTCGTGGTCGAAGTACATGGCTTCGTCGTCGCCCGCGTCCTTGGCGTTGACCTGCGCATGGAAGCGCGCGGCCTGGTCCTCGGCGTCGTTCAGCTCCGAAAAGCCGTTGCCGAACTCGCGGCCGGTGATGTAGAGCTCGAAACGCTCGGTCACCTCGGGGCGCTGGTCGTTGGCGCGCGCCAGCGGCGAGATCTCGGTCGGGTGCTCCATGATGAAGGTGGGCTGCCAGAGCTTCTCCTCCACCGTCTCCTCGAAGTAGAGCACCTGCAGCGAGGCGAGGGAGCGGCTGGACAGGCGGTTCTTCTCCTCGGTCATGCCCAGCTTGCGCAGCGCATTCACCAGCCACTCGCGGTTGTCCACGTTGTCGCCGGCGTCGGTGTGCACCCGGATCGCCTCGGGAATGGTCAGGCGGTCGAAGGGCTTGGCCAGGTCCACCGGCTTGCCGTCGTAGGTGAGCTCCAGCGTGCCCACGGCCTTCATGGCCGCGTCGCGCACCAGCTGCTCGGTGAAGTCCATCAGGTCGATGTAGTTCCAGTACGCGGCGTAGAACTCCATCATCGTGAACTCGGGGTTGTGCCGCACCGAGATGCCTTCGTTGCGGAAGTTCCGGTTGATCTCGAACACCCGCTCGAAGCCGCCCACGATCAGGCGCTTGAGGTAGAGCTCCGGCGCGATGCGCAGGAACATCTGCTGGTCCAGCGCGTTGTGGTGGGTGACGAAGGGCCGCGCGTTGGCCCCGCCGGGGATGGGGTGCAGCATGGGCGTCTCGACCTCGATGAAGCCGTGCGAGACCATGAAGTCGCGGATGCCGGAGACGGCCTTGCTGCGGGCCACGAAGCGGTCGCGCGCGGCCGGGTCCATCATCAGGTCCACGTAGCGCTGGCGGTACTTCACCTCCTGGTCGGCCACGCCGTGGAACTTGTCCGGCATGGGGCGCAGGTTCTTGGTCAGCAGGCGGATCTTCGTCGCGTGCAGCGAGAGCTCGCCGGTGCGCGTCTTGAACAGCGTGCCCTCGGCGCCGACGATGTCGCCCAGGTCCCAGTGCTTGAACGCGGCATAGGCCTCCTCGCCCACGGCGTCGCGGGTGACGTAGATCTGGAAGCGGCCGGTCGCGTCCTGCAGGGTGGCGAAGCTGGCCTTGCCCATGACGCGCTTGAGCATCATGCGGCCGGCCACGCTGGCGTGCTGCTTCTGCTCCTCCAGCACCTCGGGCGCCTTGGCGCCGTGGTGCGCCTGCAGGTCGGCGGCGCGGTGGCCGGGCTTGAAATCGTTGGGAAAGGCGACGCCGGCACCCGATTTCTGGGCCTCGCGCAGCGCTTTCAGCTTCTCGCGGCGTTCGGCGA
>NZ_JADDOJ010000008.1 GCF_015159745.1 Ramlibacter aquaticus
CGGCCCACCCGCCCCAGCCCCAGCGCCACGCCGAAGACGGTGCACAGCACGATGCCGGCGACGGCCGCGCGCAGCGTGTTGGCGACGCCGGCGAGGAAGGCCTTCCAGTAGGGCTGCGAGGCGTCGAAGGGCACCCAGCCCTCGCCGATGTCGAAGCCGGCCGGATCGGCCAGGAAGCCGAAGCCGCCCTGGATGCCGCGCAGGCGCATGTTGTGCAGCGTGAGCATCGCGAGCGCGCCCACGCCAGCGGCCACCAGTGCCAGCACCAACGCCTGCCAGGCCCAGGCGCGCAGGCGGGCGCGCCGCTGCGCCGTGCCCGCGCCGCGCGGCGCCGGGCGCGGCGGGATCGCCATCAGCGCACCGGCGGCGCGTACTGCAGGCCGCCCTTGGACCAGAGGTTGTTGCTGCCGCGCGGCAGGCCGACCGGGCTCTTGGGGCCCACGTTGCGCTCGAAGATCTCGCCGTAGTTGCCGGTGGCCTTGACGGCGCGCGCCAGCCAGGCCTTGTCCAGGCCCAGCAGCTTGCCGGTGTCCTCGGTGGTGCCCAGCAGTCGCCCGATCGCCGGGTCCTTGGTGTCCTGGGCCAGCTTGTCCACGTTGGCCTGGGTGATGCCGTATTCCTCGGCCTCCACCAGGCCGAACAGCACCCACTTGGCGATGGTGAAGAACTCGTCGTCGCCGCGCCGCACGGCCGGGCCCAGCGGCTCCTTGCTGATCAGCTCGGGCAGGATGACGTGGTCGGCGGGGTTCTTGGCCTCCTTGGCGCGGACCGAGGCCAGGCCCGAGGCGTCGGTGGTGTAGGCCTGGCAGCGGCCGGAGAAGTAGGCCGCGTTGGCGGCCTCGAACTTCTCGAACACCACGGGCTTGAGGTTCAGGCCGTTGGCGCGCGAAAAATCGCTCAGGTTCTTCTCGGTGGTGGTGCCGGACTGCACGCAGACGGTGGCGTTCTTCAGCTGCTTGGCGCTCTTGAGCTTGGACTTGGCCGGAACCATGAAGGCCTGGCCGTCGAAGTAGGTGATGCCCACGAACTCCAGGCCCAGCGAGGCGTCGCGCGTCAGCGTCCAGGTGGTGTTGCGCGACAGGATGTCCACCTCGCCCGACTGGATCGCCGCGAAGCGCTGCTGCGACACCAGCGGCACCCACTTCACCTTGCTGGCGTCGCCCAGCACGGCGGCGGCGACGGCGCGGCAGTAGTCCACGTCCAGGCCGGCCCATTCGCCCTTGCTGTCGGCCTGCGAGAAGCCGGCCACGCCGCTGCTCACGCCGCACACCAGCTGGCCGCGCTGCTTGATCGCGTCCAGGGTCTTGCCCGCATGGGCGGGCAGCACGAAGGCCGAAGCCAGCAGGGCGGCGGCCGTTGCAAAGTTCTTCAGTTTCATTGTCGGTGTTCTCCGGCTCGTCCAGGTTGCCAAGGTGCCGACTTTAAAGGCTTGCGCGGCGTCGTGCTTCACTCGCCCGCGGCCGCGCCCTCGCGCCGCGGGTCGCTGGCCGCGGCGATGCCGCCCGGCTCGCGCAGCAGCATCTGGGTGCCGCTGGGCAGCCCGATCTCGCGCACCGGATGGCCCAGGGCCCGCAGCGCATCCAGGGTGGGCGCGGGCCAGCGGCCGCGTTCCACGTAGAGCTCGTCGCCGCCGATGGTGCCCAGCCAGGGGCGCGCCAGGGCCTGGTCCGGGGCCAGCCCCTGGTCGAGCACGCCGCGCAAGGCCGTGGTGACGAAGTGCAGGATGAAGGGACCGCCCGCGCTGCCCGTGGCGGCCAGCACGTCGCCGGTGGCGGGGTCCAGCACCAGCGTGGGGGCCATGGACGAGCGCGGCCGCTTGCCCGGCTGCACGCGGTTGGCGACCGGGCGGCCGTCGTCCCCCCGCGGCGCGAAGCTGAAGTCGGTGAGCTGGTTGTTGAGCAGGAAGCCGCCCGCCAGGCCGCGTCCGCGGTTGGCCATGATGCGGGCGCCGAAGGCGGCCTCCACGCTGGTGGTCATGGCGACCGCGTTGCCCTGGCCATCGATCACGGACAGGTGGGAGGTCCCGTGCTCGGGCTGGGCCGCCATGGGCGCGTAGGCCGAGCGCTGCGCGCCGGGCTCGCCGGCGGGCACCGGCGAGGGCATGCGCGCCGTGCCGATGCGCGCGGCGCGCGTGGCGAGGTAGGCGGGCGCGAGCAGCGCGTCCCAGCCGCCCGGCGGCGGCTCGGTGAAGGCCGGGTCGGCGATGTACTGGGCCCGGTCGGCGAAGGCCAGCCGCGAGGCCTCGGCGTAGCGGTGCAGGGCGGCCACCGTGCTGGCGGGGGCCGTCGCGCCCGCGGGCGGCGCGCCGCTTCCAGGCCTGGGAGTCGTCTCGGCATCGGCCAGCGGGATGCGTGGCGCGGTGCCCGCCTCGGCCTCGGCCGCAGCCAGCAGCCCCAGCATCTGCCCCACCGTGATCGCGCCCGAGGAGGGCGGCCCCATGCCGCACAGGCGCAGCACGCGCTGCAGGGCCCGGTGGTCGAAGCACAGCGGCGCGCGGCGTTGGGGGCGGTAATCGCGCAGGTCCTGCAGCGTCATCCGGCCGGGGTTGGTGGGATGGCTGCGCACCGCGTGCACGATGGCCTGGGCGAACTCGCCCCTCATGAGGCCGGCGGCGCCCTCGCGGGCGATTGCCCGCAGGGCCGCGGCCAGCTCGGGGTTGCGCAGCCTGTGGCCCACCGGCCAGGGGCTGCCGTCCGGCGCCAGGAAATAGGCCGCGGCCACCGGGTCGCGCCGCAGGTCGCCGTCGGCGAGCAGGGACGCGTGCAGGCGCGGACTCAGCGCGAAGCCCTCGTCGGCCAGCCGGATCGCGGGCGCCAGCAGCCGGGCCCAGGGCAGCCTGCCGTGTTCACGGTGCACCTGGGCCAGCATGGCCACCGCCCCGGGCACGCCTACGGCGCGCCCGCCGACCAGGGCCTCGTGGAAGGGCAGGGGCCGGCCGGCGGCGTCCAGGAACAGGCGCTCGTCGGCGGCGGCGGGCGCCGTCTCGCGCCCGTCGTAGGCCAGCGTGCGGCCGTCCATGTGCAGCAGCAGGAAGGCGCCGCCGCCCAGGCCGCTGGACTGCGGCTCGACCAGGGCCAGCACCATCTGCGCGGCGATCGCGGCATCGACGGCGTTGCCGCCCTCGCGCAGGACCTGCGCGCCCGCCTGTGAGGCGAGCGGATGGGCGCTGGCGATGGCGAAGTGGCGGAAGTGCTGCAGCGGCTGCGGGGTCCAGCCGGAGGCGACTTCGGGTTGCTCGGCGCGGGGGGCGCTCGCCGGGCCCACCGCGGGGGCGGTGACCGGCGCGGCGGGCGACAGCGCGGCGCCGGCCGGGGCCGGCAGGCGGCCTTCCGCCCCGGCCGGCGCCCGGGGCGCCGATGTGCAGGCGGCCAGAAGGGCCGCGCAGGCCGCGGCCGCCAGCCAGCGCGGCGGGGCCCTGCGCCTCATGCGTTCAGCGCGGCGCCAGGCGGATCGCGCCGTCGAGGCGAATCACCTCGCCGTTGAGCATGTCGTTCTCGAAGATGTGCTTGGCCAGCTTGGCGTAGTCCTGCGGCGTGCCCAGGCGGGAGGGGAAGGGCACGGCAGCGGCCAGCGAGTCCTGCACTTCCTTGGGCATGCCGAACATCATGGGCGTGCCGAAGATGCCGGGGGCGATGGTCATGTTGCGGATGCCGTTGCGCGCCAGGTCGCGGGCGATGGGCAGCGTCATGCCGACCACGCCGCCCTTGGAGGCGCTGTACGCGGCCTGGCCGATCTGGCCGTCGTAGGCCGCGACCGAGGCGGTGGAGATGATGCAGCCGCGCTCGCCGGTGGCTTCGGGCTCGTTCTTGCTCATGGCGTCGGCCGCCAGGCGGGTCATGTTGAAGGTGCCCACCAGGTTGACCATGATGACCTTGGTGTAGACGGCCAGGCTGTGCGGCCCGGTCTTGCCCACGGTCTTCTCGGCCGGGGCGATGCCGGCGCAGTTCACCAGGCCCATGAGCTTGCCCATGGACTGGGCCTTGGCCACCACGGCCTGGCCATCGGCCTCGTTGCTCACGTCGCACTTGACGAAGGCGCCACCGAGGCGGCGGGCGACTTCCTCGCCCTTTTCGACCTGCATGTCGGCGATGACGACCTTGGCGCCGGCGGCGGCCAGCATGTCAGCCGTGCCCTCGCCGAGGCCCGAGGCCCCGCCCGTGACGATGAAAACCTTGCCCTGGATGTCCATGCGTTCTCCTGATGGTGATTGACGTTGACGTAAACGTCATTATCACCCCGGCCGCAGGGTGCCCCGCGGGCCGGCGCGCCCAAGAAAAAAGCCCCGGTGCATGCACCGGGGCTGAATGGATCCCGAACCCGTGAGGGTTGCGAAGGACCCGAGGAGACAACTTGGGGGACGTCCGTCCCGATACCTGGGATATCGGCCCGGGCGTCCGGAATTCAAGGGGCGGCACCCGCGAAGGGTGCCGCACCCGCCGGGGCTCAGCGCTTGGCGCGGGCGGTGGTCGCCTTGGTGGCGGTCACGGCCTGGTTGGCGACGGCGTTGAAGTTGGCTTCGGCCACTTCGGTCGCCTGCTTCACGGCCTTTTGCACGGATTCCAGGGCGTTGTTGCCGGCGGCAATGGCGCTCTTGAACACGGCGACGGCGGTTTCGCTGCCGGCCGGGGCGTTCTTGGCGGCGTTGTCCACCACGGACAGTACCTTCTTCTGCATGTCGGTCGCCTGGGCTTCGATGGCCTTGGTGAACTCGGCACCGGTGCCGGAGGCGATGTCATACAGGTGGCGGCTGTAGGCGGCGCTCTTCTCGGCCAGGGGCTGGAACAGCGAGGCTTGCAGGGCCAGCAGCTCTTGCGCGTCCTTGACGGACAGCAGGGCCTGGCTGGTGCCGGCGGCTTCGGCCAGGGCGGCCTTGGAAGCGGTCATGTTCAGCTCGACCAGCTTTTCCACGCCTTCGAAAGCCTTGGCGGTCAGGCCGAACAGGGTTTCGACGGAAGCCTTCTGGGAAGCGATCAGTTGTTCGGGGGTCAGCATTGCGGTTTCTCCAATCATTGAGGGTTGGGATAGAGCCGCTCCGCCCGGGCTCTTCAGCCCATGTTGCAGTGCAGCATGGTTCGGATTGTACGGAGCCGGCCGGAGATTGCAAGCCCTTTTTGTTGCGATGCAACATTCTAGGAATTCCTGCCTAGAAACGGGGGCCGGCGCCCGGCCCCGACAATGCGGGCATGCGGGTTTTCTATGCCACCCAGTACGTTCTGTCCCTGCCGCAGGGCCATCGCTTTCCCATGGAGAAGTACCGGCTGCTGCGCGACCGGCTCGCGGCTGAGCTGCCGGAGGTCGAGCTCGGACAGGCCGAGCCGGCCACGGACGGGGAACTGGCGCTGGTGCACAGCCCCGCCTATGTGGCCGGCATCCAGGACGGCAGCGTGGACCCGCGCATCCTGCGCGAGATCGGCTTCCCCTGGAGCCCGGCCATGGCCGACCGGGCGCGACGCTCGGTGGGGGCCACGATCAGCGCCTGCCGCGCGGCCTTGCGCGACGGCATCGCCGCCAACATCGCCGGCGGCACCCACCATTCCTACCCCGACAAGGGCGGCGGCTTCTGCGTCTTCAACGACGCCGCGGTGGCGGCGCGGCTGATGCAGGCCGAATGGGCGCGCACCCGGCGGCGGCCCCTGCAGGTGGCCATCGTCGACCTGGACGTGCACCAGGGCAACGGCACGGCGCGCATCTTCCAGGGCGACCCCAGCGTGTTCACACTGTCCCTGCACGGGGAGAAGAACTTCCCCTTCCGCAAGGAGGCCTCGGACCTGGACGTGGAACTGCCCGACGGCTGCACCGACGAGCCCTACCAGCAGGCGCTGGAGCGGGCGCTGGACGAACTGGCGGCCCGCTTCGACCCGGGCCTGGTGATCTACCTGGCCGGCGCCGACCCGCACGAGGGCGACCGCCTGGGCCGGCTCAAGCTCAGCTGGGACGGGCTGGAGGCGCGCGACCGGCGGGTCTTCGACTGGGCCTGGTCGCGCGGCCTGCCGCTGGCCTTCGCCATGGCGGGCGGCTACGGCCACCGCATCGAGGACACGGTGCAGGCCCAGGTCAACACCTTCCGCGTGGCGCTGCAGTACGCGCGGCGCTGGCAGAATCGGGCGCGATGAGCGAGCCGAGCCCCACCCCCAAGCCGCAACCCCGACCGCGCAGCCACTACAAGGCCTTCCGAACCATCACCACGCGCTGGATGGACAACGACGTGTACGGCCACGTCAACAACGTCGTCTACTACAGCTGGTTCGACACCGCGGTGAACGCGCACCTGATCGAACGCGGCGCCCTGGACATCCACGGCGGCGACACCATCGGCCTGGTGGTGGAAACGCAGTGCAACTACTTCGCCTCGCTGGCCTTCCCGCAGGACATCGAGGCCGGCATCCGCGTGGCGCACCTGGGGCGCTCCAGCGTGCGCTACGAGGTCGGCCTGTTCGCCCGGGGCGAGCCGCTTGCGGCGGCCTGCGGGCATTTCGTCCATGTGTACGTCGCCCGCGACAGCCGCCGCCCGGTGCCGCTGCCCGCCGCCCTGCAAACCGTCCTTGAAGAACTCCAATGAGCACAGCCTCCCAGGTCAGCACCCGCATCGAAGACCCCGCCAGCGTGGACGCGGCGATCGAGAGCCGCTTCTCCACCCGCGCCTTCCTGCCCACGCCGGTGCCGCGCGCCACCATCGAGGACATCCTGCGGGTCGCCAGCCGCGCCCCCTCGGGCACCAACACCCAGCCCTGGAAGGTCCACGTGCTCACCGGCGCCAGCCGCGACGGGCTGGTCGCGAAGGTCTGCGCCGCGCACGATGCGGTGCGCGACAACCCGGCCCTGGCCGCCGAGTACCAGGAGGAATACGACTACTACCCCAGCCAGTGGGTCTCGCCCTACATCGACCGCCGGCGCGAGAACGGCTGGGGCCTGTACGGCCTGCTGGGCATCACCAAGGGCGACAAGGAGAAGATGCATGCGCAGCACCAGCGCAACTTCCGCTTCTTCGACGCGCCGGTGGGCCTGATGTTCACCGTGGACCGGGTGATGGGACGGGGCGCCTTGCTCGATTGCGGCGCCTTCATGCAGAACATCATGGTCGCGGCCCGTGCGCGCGGCCTGCACACCTGCCCGCAGGCGGCCTGGAACAACTACTGGAAGCTCGTGATGCAGCACATCGGCGCGGGGGAGGGCGAGATGCTGGTCTGCGGCATGGCGCTGGGCTTCGCGGACGAGTCCGCGCTGGTGAACCGCTTCCACACCCCCCGCGAGCCGGTGGCGAACTTCACCCGCTTCCACGACTGAAGCGGCATTGCTGGCGCCGGGCCGGTGCCCGGTCGGCACGGGCCTAAAAATTCCGGCGCCCGAGGGCATCCCCGCAGCGGGATTCGCCAGCCTGCGAGGTATGCTCGAGGGTTGATGGCTCCAGACCCCCTGACCCTCGATGGCACCCGTCTCGGGGTCGCCTGGGGGATCCCCTTCGCGGGGCTGCTGCTGTCCATCGCGCTGCTGCCGCTGCTGGCCCCGCGCCTGTGGCACCACCACTACGGCAAGATCGCCGCCGGCTGGGCGCTGGCCTTCCTGCTCCCTTTCGCCGCCCGCTTCGGCAACGGTGCCGCCTCGCATGCCTTCCTGCACGCCCTGCTGGAGGAGTACCTTCCCTTCGTCATCCTGCTGGCCGCGCTGTACGCGGTCTCGGGCGGCATCCACGTCCGGGGCAACCTGCACGGCAGCCCGGGCCTGAACACCGCGGTGCTGGCGGTGGGGGCGGTGCTGGCGAGCTTCATGGGCACCACGGGGGCGTCCATGCTGCTGGTGCGCCCGCTGGTGCGCGCCAACGACAACCGGCGCCACAAGGCCCACGTCTTCGTGTTCTTCATCTTCATCGTCTCCAACGCCGGGGGCTCCCTGACCCCGCTGGGCGACCCGCCGTTGTTCCTGGGCTTCCTGCAGGGCGTGACCTTCTTCTGGACGGTGTCCCACCTGCTGCCGGACACCCTGTTCCTGGTCGGCTCGCTGCTTATCCTGTTCTGGCTCATCGACCGCCACTGGTACAGCCACGAGGATCTGCTGCCCCGCGACCCCACGCCCGACACCCCGCGCATCGGCTTCGACGGTGCGCGCAATTTCTGGCTGCTGGCCGCCATCGTGGGCCTGGTGCTCATGAGCGGCCTGTGGAAGACCGACGCCGGGCTGGACCTGGCGGGCGTGCACCTGGACCTGCCCGGCCTGGTGCGCGACCTCGGGCTGCTGGCGGTGCTGCTGCTGTCGCTGTGGATCACCCCCGCCGGCGTGCACGCCGACAACCAGTTCGGCTGGGGCCCCATGGCCGAGGTCGCCAAGCTGTTCGCCGCCATCTTCCTGACCATCGCGCCCGTGATCGCCATGCTGCGCGCCGGCCTGCAGGGCCCGTTCGCGCCCGTGGTCGCGGCCGTGACGAATGCCGACGGCTCACCCAGCCCGGCCGCCTACTTCTGGGCCACCGGCGTGCTCAGCTCCTTCCTGGACAACGCGCCCACCTACCTGGTGTTCTTCAACACCGCAGGGGGGCAGGCGCAGCAGCTCATGAGCGCCCACGCGCCCACGCTGGCCGCGATCTCGGCCGGCGCGGTGTTCATGGGCGCCAACACCTACATCGGCAACGCGCCCAACATGATGGTCAAGGCCATCGCGCAGGAGCGCGGCGTCCCCATGCCCAGTTTCTTCGGCTACATGGCCTGGTCCGGCGCCATCCTGGTGCCGCTGTTCCTCGTCATGACCTACTTCTTCATCTGAACCGAAAGTGCAGTGCCCATGAGCAAGCCCTCCATCCTCGTCACCCGGGCCGTGTTCCCGGAAACCATCGCCCGGCTCGAGCAGCATTTCGAGGTCGAGCACAACCAGGCCGACGCGCGCTGGGACAAGGCCGAGCTGTGCCGCCGCATCGCCGGCAAGGTCGGCGCCTTCACCACCGGCGGTGACCGCATCGACGCCGACGTGCTGGCCGCCGCGCCGCAGCTGCGCATCTGCGCCAACATGGCGGTGGGCTACAACAACTTCGACGTGGCGGCGATGACTGCCCGCCGGGTGCTGGGCACCAACACCCCTGACGTGCTGACCGAGACCACCGCCGACTTCGGCTTCGCGCTGGTGATGGCCATCGCCCGCCGCGTGACCGAGAGCGAGCATTACCTGCGCGCAGGCCAGTGGGACCGCTGGAGCTTCGACATGTTCTCCGGCTCGGACATCCACGGCGCCACGCTGGGCATCCTGGGCATGGGGCGCATCGGGCAGGGCATCGCCCGCCGCGGCGCGCACGGCTTCGGCATGAACGTGATCTACCACAACCGCTCGCGGCTCTCCGCCGACAAGGAAGCCGAGTGCAAGGCCCGCTACGTCAGCAAGGAAGAGCTGCTGCGCGACGCCGACCACCTGGTGCTGGTGCTGCCCTATTCGCCCGAATCGCACCACGCCATCGGCGAGAAGGAGCTCGCGCAGATGAAGCCCACGGCCACGCTGGTGAACGTGGCGCGCGGCGGCATCGTTGACGACGCCGCGCTGGCGAAGGCGCTGCGCGAGCGCCGCATCGCCGGCGCGGGCCTGGACGTGTTCGAGGGCGAGCCCAAGGTCCACCCGGACCTGCTCACCGTGCCCAACGTGGTGCTCACGCCGCACATCGCCAGCGCCACGGTGCCCACGCGCCGCGCCATGGCCGAGCTGGCCGCCGACAACCTGATCGGCTTCCTGGTGCACGGCAAGCCGGTGAACCCGCTCAACCCCGAAGTGCTGGGGGCCTGAAGCCTTGGAGACCTGGATCCTCATCGCGCTGGCGCTCGCCACGCTGGCCGTCGCGGTGATGCTGCTGCTGCGCAAGCCGCCCTCGAACGAGGCCGGGCGGCAGGAGCTGCTGGCGGCCAACGAGCGCATCGAGCGCGAGCTGCGGCGCGAGATCAGCGAATCCTCCCGCGGGGCGCGCACCGAGACCCTGCAGGCCCTGGCCACCTTCCAGGAGGCCATCGTCAAGCAGGCGGCCGAGGCCACGCGCACCCAGAACAGCCAGATCGACGCCTTCGCGCAGCAGCTCACGCTGCTGCAGAAGACGCTGTCGGACACGCTGGCGATGCAGCTGCAGTCGCTGGGCGAGTCCAACGCCCGGCGCCTGGCCGAGGTGCGCGAGACGCTGGACGCGCAGCTCGCGCAGCTGCAGCAGACCAACGCCGCCAAGCTCGACGAGATGCGCCAGACGGTGGACGAGAAGCTGCAGGCCACGCTGGAGACGCGCCTGGGCGAGAGCTTCAAGCAGGTCGCCGACCGGCTGGAGCAGGTGCACAAGGGCCTGGGCGAGATGCAGAGCCTGGCCCAGGGCGTGGGCGACCTGCAGCGCGTGCTGACCAACGTGAAGACGCGCGGCATCTTCGGCGAGGTCCAGCTGGAGGCCCTGCTGGAGCAGGTGCTGACGCCCGAGCAGTTCGAGCGCCAGGTCGAGACCAAGCCCAACAGCAACCAGCGGGTGGACTTTGCGATCCGCTTCCCCGGCCGCAGCGAGGACGGCGCGCCGGTGTGGCTGCCGATCGACGCCAAGTTCCCGCGCGAGGACTATGAACGCCTGCTGGACGCGCACGACCGGGCCGACCCGGCGGCCGCCGACATCGCCGCCCGGGCGCTGGAGCAGGCCGTCAAGCGCGAGGCCAAGTCCATCAGCGACAGCTACCTCTGTCCGCCGCACACCACCGATTTCGCGATCCTGTTCCTGCCGATCGAGAGCCTGTATGCCGAGGTGCTGCGCCGTCCCGGGCTGATGGATGGCCTGCAGCGCGACTACCGCGTCACGCTGGCCGGGCCCACGACCCTGCTGGCCATGCTCAACAGCCTGCACATGGGCTTCCGCACCCTGGCGCTGGAGAAGCAGGCCTCCGAGGTGTGGAAGGTGCTGGGCGCGGTGAAGACCGAGTTCGAGCGCTACGGCAAGTGGGTGGGGCAGATCCGCGACCAGGTGGACCGCGCCGCCAAGACGCTGGAGACCGCCGACACCCGCACGCGCCAGATGCAGCGCGCGCTCAAGGTGGTGGAAGCCCTGCCCGAGGCCCAGGCGCAGGCGCTGCTGCCGCCGCTGGCCGACGGGGACGAAGGCCTGGCATGAGCGGCCCGCGCGGCGCCGAGCTGCCCCGCCTGATCGCCGGCCAGGTCTTCCTGCATGCCTGCATGGCGGGCACCCGCATGGCGGTGCCGCTGCTGGCGCTGCGCGACGGCTACGGCGAGGCGGCGGTGGGCGCGCTGCTGGCGCTGTTCGCGCTCACCCAGGTGTTCCTGGCCCTGCCGGCGGGCCGCTACGCCGACCGGCACGGCCTGCGACGGCCGATGGCGATCTGCGTCACGGCCGCGGTGCTGGGCGCCGGTCTGGCGGCGGCCTTCCCGGTGTTCCCGGTGCTGTGCCTGGCCGCGCTGCTCACCGGCGGGGCGGCGGGCGGGGCGGTGATCTCGCTGCAGCGGCACGTGGGCCGGGCCGCCAGTTCGCCCACCGAGCTCAAGCAGGTGTTCTCCTGGCTGGCGATCGGGCCGGCCATTTCCAACTTCATCGGGCCGCTGGCGGCCGGCCTCGCGATCGACCACGGCGGCTTCCGTCTCGCCTTCGGCCTGATGGCGCTGCTGCCGCTCCTGTGCTGGTTCTTCGTGCGCCGCGCGACCGACCTGCCGCCCGTGGCCGTGCCGCCCGGCCAGGGCCGGGCCCGGGCCTGGGACCTGCTCGCCGAGCCGGGTTTCCGCCGCCTGCTGTTCGTGAACTGGATCCTGGCCTCGTGCTGGGACGTGCACACCCTGGTGGTGCCGGTGCTGGGCCACGAGCGCGGGCTGTCGGCCTCTGTCATCGGCTCCATCCTGGGCGCCTTCGCGGTCGCGGCGACTCTGGTGCGGGTGGCGCTGCCGGTGGTGGCGGCCCGCGTGCGCGAGGCCGTGGTGGTCACCGCGGCGATGGCGGCCACGGCGGCGCTGTTCGCCATCTACCCGCTCATGAACGTGGCGCTCAGCATGGGCCTGTGCTCCGTGCTGCTGGGCGCGGCCCTGGGCTGCGTGCAGCCGATGATCATGAGCACGCTGCACCAGATCACCCCCGAGCACCGGCACGGCGAGGCCGTGGCCATGCGCATCATGGCGATCAACGCGTCCAGCGTGGCCATGCCCATGCTGTTCGGGGCGGCCGGCAGCGTGATCGGCATCGCTGGCGTGTTCTGGATCGTGGGCGGCGTGGTCGGCCTGGGCACGCGCCTGGCCCTGGGCCTGGGCCGCGGCGCCCGCGCGCACTGAGCGAGGCGGGCGGGGCGCCCGGCGGAGGCTTCAGAGCTGGTAGAAGTCGCGGATGATGGCCCAGGCCTGTTCCGGCGTGTCCGCATGCTGGACCAGGTCCAGGTCGGTGGGCGAGACCACGCCCTCGTCGACCAGGAACTCGAAGTCCACCAGCTTCTTCCAGTATTCGCTGCCGAAGAGCACGATGGGCACCTGCTTGGCCTTGCGCGTCTGCACGAGGGTGATCACCTCGAACAGCTCGTCCAGGGTGCCGAAGCCGCCCGGGAAGGCGACCAGGGCCTTGGCGCGCATCATGAAGTGCATCTTGCGCAGCGCGAAGTAGTGGAAGCGGAAGGACAGCGCCGGGGTGATGTAGCGGTTGGCGCTCTCTTCCATGGGCAGCGCGATGGACAGGCCCACGCTGATGCCGTCGGCCTCGTGCGCGCCGCGGTTGGCGGCCTCCATGATGCCGGGGCCGCCGCCGGTGCAGATGAAGAGCTGGTCGTCGGGCTGGCGGCTGGCGCTGTACTCGGTGACGATGCGGCCGAAGGCGCGCGCCTTCTCGTAGTAGTGCGAGTTGCGGGCCAGCGCGCGGGCCCGGCGCAGCTGCGCCTCGTCGCCGGCCTGCTCGGCCGCCACCACCAGGGCAGCAGCCTCTTCCTCGCTGCGGAAGCGGGCGCTGCCGAAGACCACGATGGTGTTCTCGATGCCGTGCGCCTGCTGCTCCAGGTCGGGTTTCAGCAGTTCGAGCTGGAAGCGGATGCCGCGCGTCTCGCGGCGCAGCAGGAATTCCGGGTCGGCGAAGGCGAGCCGGCTGGCGTCGGGGTCCAGCGGCAGGCCGCGCGTGGAGTGCGCCTGCAGCGTGGCCCAGGCGTCCGCCAGGCGAGGGTCGTGAATGTTTCTTGTCGAAGGCATGGCTGCATTCTGGGCCCTGCACGCCGGGCCGTGGGCCGGCTCAGCTGATCCGGGCGAGCCACTGCAGCAGCCGCGGCTGCGCCGCCGCCAGCCCCTTGTAGGCCAGCACGGCCGGCGACATGCTGGCCAGGCTGTCGTGCAGGCGCCGGGCGCGCAGCGGGTCGGCCACCGCCTGCGTGAGCGGGGCCAGCTGCACGTGGATCGCGAACACCGCCTGCCGCGTGCCCCGCCCCACGGGAAAGAAGCTCTGCCGTTCGGTGCGCCACCAGCAGCGCGCCGCGAATTCCGCCGGCTCGGCAGCCTCGGGCCAGGGTTCGCGCGGGTGGCGCCCGGGGTGCTGGTCATAGCGCGGGGACGGGCTCACCGTCCAGACCCAGCGCTCCCAGCACTCGCCGCCCGTGGCCAGCTGCACCAGGCCGCGCGTGGCGGCGACCAGCGCGGCGTTGTCGGCCACCGGGCCGTGCAGGGTGGCGAAGTCCAGGCCGATCTTCTCCTCGGGCGCCCAGTGCGAAGGCACGCACACCGCCAGCCAGGGCAGCGTGCCGTCGGCGCCGTCCAGCACGGCGAAGTCCTGCTCGAAGGCGAGCTCGGGCGCGAGGCCCGCGCCGTGGCCGGGCAGGCGGCCGGCGATGGCCTCCAGCGCGGGACCGGGGTCGAAGCCGGGTCGCATGAAGCGCGAGCGCCCGGCCTCGAACACGGCCTGCTTCTCGGCCCACAGCCGGCTGCCCGCTTGCAGGGGCACCAGCTGCGGGTCGCCGGCGGGCAGCCGCCGCAGGCCGGGCTGCATGCGGAAGGGGACGGGGAGGGTGAGCAGGTCCAGGCCGGTCATGACGCAGGCCATTCTGCCGTGTGCCGTGTGCCGTGGTCCCAGGAGCCCGCGATGCAGCGGGCGTGCAGGGCCGCCGCGATGCGGGGCGGCCCGCCGGGCCCCTCAGGGCGGCGTGACGCTGACCCGGCCGCCGTCGCGCACCCCGGGCGGCGGGTAGACGACGACCTGCTGGCCCGGGGCCAGCCCCTGCTTCACCCAGGCGACGCTGCCGTTGCGGCCGCCGACCTGCAGCGCCTGGACGTGGGCGCGGCCCCCCTCGATGCGGTAGGCGGCCAGGCCCTCGCCCTGCGGAAACAGGGCGCCCACCGGCACCAGCGTCGCCCCGTCCACGGCCTGCGTGACCAGCCGGACGGCGACGCGGAAGCCGTCGCCCACGTTGCGCCAGGCCGGCGGCGGGTCGACCAGGTCGATGACGGCGTTGACGCGCTGCTCCTCGATGCCCAGGGCCGAGACCTTGGTGAAGGCGCCCGGGTCCACGCGGACCAGCCGCCCCTCCACGGGCGGCCCGCCCCAGCGCTCGATGACGGCGCGCGTGCCGGGGGCGGCCTGCACGGCCTCGGTGGTCAGCAGCTCCGAGACCACCTCCATGCGGGCGGTGTCGCCCAGGTCCATCAGCGGCGCGCCGGCCGGGACGGTGGCCTCGCTCTGCACCGCCAGCCTGATCACCAGGCCGTCCACCGGTGCGCGCAGGGCCAGCGGCTTGCCGGCCACGATGCCGGCGTCGGCCGGGCGCAGCGCCACCTGGGCCTGGTCGCGCTCGTGGCCCGCCAGGTCCTGCGCGGCCTCGGCGGCTTCGATCTCGCGGCGCGCGGCGTCCAGGGCCAGGCGCACCGACGCCAGCCGCGAGGGCGCGACAAAGCCGTCGCGGGCCAGTTTCTCGCTGCGCTCCAGCTCGAGCTGCGCCTCGCGCTGGGCGACCCGGGCGCGGGCCAGCCGGGCCCGGGCGCCGTCGAGGTTGGCGCGGGCGGCCTCCAGGCGCGCCTCGAGTTCGGCGCGGCTGCGCTCGTCCACCAGCGAGGGCATCACCGGCAGCAGCACCGCGACCACGTCGCCGCGCCGGACCCGGTCCCCCTCGCGCAGCGTGATGCGTTGCAGGCGCGCCGCCACCGGCGCCGACACGGTGAAGCGCTCCTTCAGCCGGGTGCGCCCGTCCTCTTCCACGCTGCGCTCGAAGCGCCCGGTCGTCACGGCGGCGGCCTCGACCGCGACCGGGCTGGGCGCAAAGGCCCAGGCCAGTGCCAGCGCGGCCGCCAGCGCGGCGGCCGCGGCCCAGGCCCATCGCCGTGCCGGGCGGGGCTTGCTGTCTTCGTCCATCTCTACTCCCTCGTCTTCAAGGACGCCACCATGTCCAGCCGGTCGATGCGCCGCCGCACCACCAGGGCGCTGGCCACCCCCGCGCAGGCGACCGCGAGCGCCGCCCAGGCGTAGGTGCGCGGCTGGATGTCGACCGGGAACAGGAACTGGTCGTTGCGCATCAGGTCCACCAGACCGTGCGTGAGCAGCCATCCCAGCCCCATGCCCAGCGGCACTGCCACCGCGATCGAGAGCGCCAGTTCGCCCAGCAGCAGCACCGACACCTCGCCGCGCGTGAAGCCCAGCACGCGCAGGCTGGCCAGTTCCCAGCTGCGCTCGGCCAGGGCGATGCGGGCGTTGTTGTAGACCACGCCCACGGCGATGACGACCGCGAAGCCGGTCAGGATCGCGCTCATGACCAGGATGTTGCGGGCGGTGATGCTGCGCATGTTGCGCAGCAGCGTGGCCTTGCTGAAGACCCCGGCCACGCCCGGCATGCCCTGCGTGGCCTGCACGACCTCGCGCACCCGGCCGCGCTCGACGAACAGCGTGAAGGCGTTGGCCACGTCCGGGTCGCCCAGGAGACGGTTGAGCGCTTCGCGCTCCATGAAGGCGTTCAGGCCCATCATGTCGCGCACCGTGCCCTCCAGCACCACCTGGCGCACTTCACGCCGGCCCTCGCGCACCTCCAGCGTGACCGTGTCGCCCACCCGCAGGCCGAGCTTTTCCGCCAGCCGGTCCGTCAGCACCAGGCCGTCGCGCCCGGGCGTCGCGGGCTGGAGGTCCACGTCCACGATGCGGCGCAGCAGGGCCGGGTCGGCGAAGCCCTCCACCTGGGCCTTCTGCGAGCGCGCCCCATGGACCAGGCGCACCGGCACGCTGCGGCCGGCCTCGACCTGCAGCACGCCCGGCACGCGCAGCAGCTCGCGCCGGGCCGAGGCGTCCACGGTTTCGGTGGTCCACACGGCCAGGTCGCCGCGCATGGCGAGGTCGAAGTTGGCGTGGATGATGAGCTCGATCGCGTCGCGGAAGAAGTTGCCCATGACCACGATCGCGACCGCCAGCGCGATGCCGGCCACGGTGAGGCCGCTGCGCAGCGGGCGGCGTTCCACGTTGCGCAGGATCATGCGCAGGCCCGTTCCCGCCCGCAGGCCCGGCAGGCGCTCCAGCAGGGCGCGGCGGTAGCGTCCTGGGGCCGGCGGGCGCATGGCCTCGGCCGGCGACAGGCGCACCGTGGCCGCGATGGCCGTGAGGGTCCCGGCCACGGCGGTCAGGGCGACGATGGCCAGCCCGGTCGCCGCCAGCCACGGCGCCAGCCGGTGCTGCAGCAGCGGGAAGCGGAAGGCCTCTGCGTACAGGCCCATCAGCCCGGCCCCGAGCTGGTCGCCGGCCAGCAGCCCCAGCGCGAAGCCGCCCAGCACCATGGGCAGCACCAGCTTGAGGTAGTGCAGGGCGATCGCCCGGTTGCCGTAGCCCAGGGCCTTGAGCGCGGCCACCTGCTCGCGCTGCGTGGCCACCAGCCGCGCCGTGACCACGTGCAGCAGGAAGCCGGCGACGGCCAGGAAGATGGCCGGCAGCACGGTGCCCAGCACCTGCTGCTCGTGGATCTCGTTGTCCAGCATGGCGTGCGAGACCTGTTCGTCGCGCCCGTGCACGGGGGTGCCGCCCAGTGGCGCGAGCAGGCGGCCGGCCGCGTCCGCCACGGCGGCGGGCGAGGCGCCGGGCGCCAGCCGCAGCGCCACGTGGTTGAAGGCGCCACGCATGTCCAGCACGGCCGCCAGCGCATCCCGGTCGACCCAGAAGACGCCGAAGGCGCGCAGGTCCGGCATGCCCCACAGGCCGCCGAAGATGTACTCGGGCGACAGGGCGATGCCGGTGATGCGCACCGGCCGCTGCCGTCCGTTGACCAGGGCCTGGGCCAGGTCGCCGGCGCGCAGCCCGTGCGCGATGGCAAAGCCCTCGGAGACCGCCGCCTCCAGCTCGCGCGCGCCGGGCTCGGGCCAGCGGCCCGAGCGCAGCGAGACGCGGTTCAGGGCCTGGGCCTGGCGGGCGTCGCGGCCGATCAGCTGGCCGATCACGGGGTCGGGCGAGTCCGCCAGGGTGACCCGCGCCGCCGCCTCCACCGTGGGCTGGACCGCGGCCACGCCCGGCAGCGCGGCCAGCCGCTGCACCAAGCTGTCGGGCGCGCGCTTCACGCTGGCGAACAGGTCGGCGAAGCGGGCCTGGGCGTAGAAGCTTTCCCTCGCGGCCTGCAGCGAATCCACGGCCGAGAGGCAGGCCACGAAGCCGGCGATGCCGCTGGCGACCACCAGCCCGATGGTGATGGCCTGGCTCCACAGCAGGCGCAGGTCGCGCAGCACCTTGCGGTCCAGGGCCTTCATGACCGCCTCACCAGGACAGCTCCGACGGCGTGAGCCGCCGTGCCGGCCGCTCCACGCTGGCGATGCGCCCGTCGGCCAGCCGCACGATGCGGTCGGCCATCTGCCCGATGGCCGCGTTGTGCGTGATCACGACCGCGGTGGTGTGCAGCTCGCGGTTGATGCGCGCGATGACCTCCAGCACCAGCTTGCCCGTGCCGTAGTCCAGGGCGCCGGTCGGCTCGTCGCACAGCAGCACCTCGGGCCGCTTGACGATCGCCCGGGCGATGGCCACCCGCTGCTGTTCGCCGCCCGAGAGCTGCGAGGGGAAATGGTCGGCCCGGTGGCCCAGCGCGACCAGGCCCAGGGCCTCGTCCACGGGCATGGGGTCGGCGGCGATGTCCGTGACCAGGGCCACGTTCTCGCGCACCGTGAGGCTGGGAATGAGGTTGTAGAACTGGAAGACGAAGCCGACGTGCTCGCGCCGGTAGCGCGTCAGGTCGGCGTCCGAGGCGCCGTCCAGCCGGTGGTCGCGGAAGCGGACTTCGCCGGCGGTCGGCCGGTCCAGCCCGCCCACGATGTTCAGCAGGGTGGACTTGCCGCTGCCGGACGCGCCCAGCAGCACCACGAACTCGCCAGGCGCCACGTCCAGGTCGACCTCGCGCAGGGCCCGCACCGCGCCGTCGCCAGACCCGTAGACCTTGCTGACGCCATGCAGGTGGAGGACGGCTGCGGCAGGCTCCATCCCGGCATCTTGCACCGGCAGGCCCGGTGGGGCTTGACCTGCCTCAATCGGGACGGGCCCGCAGCGTCGCGGGAAAAGCCGCGCCACCAATGGCAAGGGCCCCTTGCGGGGCCCTGGACAGGCGGGCGGCGATCAGGTCAGGCGCCGCCCCATGGCAGAGGGCGGACGCCGCCCAGGGGCGGTGGCCGGCCTCAGGCGTGCAGCCTCAGACGCGGCGGCGGTATTCGGCGGTGCGGGTGTCGATTTCGACGCGGTCGCCCTGGTTCACGAAGATCGGCACGCCGATTTCGAAACCGGTGGAGATCTTGGCGGGCTTGAGCACCTTGCCGGAGGTGTCACCCTTGACGGCGGGCTCGGTCCAGGTGATTTCGCGCTCGATGCTGGTGGGCAGTTCGACCGAGATGGCCTTGCCTTCGTAGAACACGACCTCGGCGGTCATGCCGTCCTCGAGGTAGTTCAGGGCGTCGCCCATGTTCTCGGCCTCGACCTCGTACTGGTTGTACTCGGGGTCCATCCAGACGTACATCGGGTCGGCGAAGTAGGAGTAGGTGCAGTCCTTCTTCTCCAGCACGATCTGGTCCATCTTGTCGTCGGCCTTGTAGACGACTTCGGTGCCCTGGTTGTTCAGCAGGGACTTGAGCTTCATGCGCACGGTCGCCGCGTTGCGGCCCCCGCGGGAATACTCGGTCTTCAGGACAACCCAGGGCTGGTTGTTCTGCATGATGACGTTGCCGGCGCGGATCTCTTGGGCGATTTTCATGGTGCGACTCGGAAGGCTCGGGAAAGCAAAGCCTCTTATTCTAACCTTTTTCCGAGCCGTCCCGGCGAATCCCGGCCATGGCGCGGCATACACTCGCGGGTTCATGGCCTCCCGCATCCTTGCCCGACTGCGCCGCAAGCGCCCCGCGGTGCACGTGGAAACCCTGCTGGCCTGCACGGCGCTGTTCATGCTGGCCGCCGGCAACGGACCCTTCTGGCACGCGCTGCTGGCGGGCCGCCCCGCCGAGCCGGGCACCTGGCTGTTCGCGGCGGCCGTGTTCCTCTCGCTGTCCTGCATCTATTTCGCGCTGGCCGCGTTCTTCGTCAACCGCTGGACGGTGCGCCCGGTGCTGGCCGTGCTCCTGCTGGTCACGGCCGCCTCGCACTACTTCATGGAGCGCTACGCGGTCTACCTGGATCGCGCCATGCTGCGCAACATCCTGGCGACCGACCCGCGGGAGGCGGGGGAACTGCTGAGCTGGGCGCTGGCCGGGCACCTGCTGCTGCTGGGTGGGCTGCCGGCCGCCCTGCTGTGGTGGCCTACGCTGCGGCACCGCCCGGTGCTGCGCGCCGCCGCCGTGCGCACCGGCTGGATCCTGGGCGCGCTGGTGCTGGGGACGGCCAGCCTGCTGCTGGTGTTCGCCGACTTCGCCGCCACCATGCGCAACCACCGCGAAATGCGCTGGCTGATCACGCCCGGCAACGTGGTGGTGTCCCTGGTCGGCCATTTCGGCAGCCGCGCGCCCCGGGCCGGCCAGCCGCGCCTGGCAGTGGCCCCGGACGCGAAGCCGGGCCCGGCCCCGGCGCGGCCGCTGTTCGTGGTGATGGTGGTGGGGGAGACCGCGCGGGCGCAGAACTTCTCGCTCAACGGCTACCCCCGCGACACCAACCCCGAGCTGGCGCGGCGCGGCGTGGTCGACTTCCCCCAGGCCACGGCCTGCGGCACCTCCACCGAGGTGTCGCTGCCCTGCATGTTCTCGCCCTGGGGCCGCCGCCACTACGACGAGGACGCGATCCTCTCGCACGAGTCGGTGCTCAACGTGCTGGCCCGCACCGGCGTGCACGTGCTCTGGCGCGACAACCAGTCCGGCTGCAAGGGCGTGTGCGAGGGCCTGCCGCAGGAGGCGACGTCCCGCCTGGACCTGCCCGGCGTCTGCCGCGACGGCCAGTGCCTGGACGAGGCGCTGCTGCACGGCCTGGACGCCATGGCCCGCGATGCGAGCGGCAACACCCTGGTGGTGCTGCACATGCTGGGCAACCACGGGCCGGCCTACTTCAAGCGCTACCCACCGGCCTTCCGCCGCTTCACCCCGGCCTGCGAGACCGAGGACCTGCGGCGCTGCGACCCGGCGCAGATCCTGAACGCGTACGACAACGCGATCCTCTACACCGACAGCGTGCTGGGGCGCCTGGTGGACCTGCTGCAGGCGGCTTCGGCCACGCACGACAGCGCGATGCTCTACGTCTCCGACCACGGCGAGTCGCTGGGTGAGAACGGCCTGTACCTGCACGGGCTGCCCTGGGCCATCGCCCCCGACACGCAGACGCACGTGCCCTTCATCTTCTGGGCTTCGCAGCACTTCGCGGCCGGCCGCCGGCTGGACATGGACTGCCTGCGGGCGCGCGCCCGGCAGCCGGTGTCGCACGACAACCTCTTCCATTCGCTGCTGGGCCTCTTCGACGTGAAGACGCGCGCCTACGAGCCCGGCCTGGACATCTTCGGTGGCTGCCGCCGGGGCTGAGCGCGCTCGGCGCCCCCTCAGGCGCGCAGGGCCTGCACGAAGCGCAGCAGCTGCGTGACCAGGTCGTCCTGCGCCAGCAGCCGGGCGCGCGCCGCCTGCATGGCGGGCTGCCAGGCCTGGGGCGCCAGGGCGGGCAGGGCGGCGGGCAGGCCGTTCCACGCCTCGAACAGCGCCCGCCAGTCCGCCGTCGGCTGCAGCCAGTCCAGGAAGGCGGCGAGCTTGGCCTCGTGCGCACCGTCGTCCTGGGGATAGAGCTGCCAGCAGAAAGGCACGCCGGCCCACAGGGCACGGACCAGGGAGTCCTCGCCGCGCACGAAGTTGAAGTCGCAGACGCCGAGCAGGCGGTCGAAGTCGTCCTGCGGCACCAGCGGCAAGAAGGACAGCCGCAGCCGGCCGGCCGCGTTCCAGCCGGGGGCCTGCACGTCCAGCCGGTCCGTGGCCGCCCGCGTCGCCGCCGTGGCGCGCCCGGCCGTCACCAGCAGCCGCGTGGTCGGGCCGCCGGCCAGCCCCTGAAGCAGCGCGCCCAGCGCCGTGGGCTCATAGCAGAACAGGCTCACCCGGCGCTCGCCGTCGGCGTGGGGAATCCCGTGGTCGGCCAGCCACTGCGCCGCATCGGGCGCGGGGCCCTCGCGCCCGGCGCCGGGCTCGCGCAGCAGCCCGCCTGTGCCGGGGGTGAAGCCGGGGTAGAAGAAGTGCTTTCGCAGGCCCTGCGCCGGGCCGTGGGTCACGGGCGAGGGCAGGCCGTGCGTGCGCGCCACCCAGGGCTCGGCGCTGAGGTATTCCAGGTTCAGCCAGGCCGGCGCGTGCCCGCGCTCGTGGGCAGCCCTGGCGATGGCGGCCTGGACCCTCACCGGCAGCTCGCAGCCGAAGGCTTCCACCACGACATCGCCCGCACCGCCCGGCAGCTCGGCCGCTTCGGCCGCGTTCCAGGGCAGCACCTGCACGCCAGGCTCCCCCTGCGGTGCCATCCAGGCGATGGGGCTGGCGTCGTCGATGAACAGGCGCACCGCCTCCCCCCGCCGCGCGAGCTGGGCCGCCAGCCGCCAGCACACGCCGGCGTCGCCGTGGTTGTCGATCACCCTGCAGAAGATGTCCCAGCGCATGGGGCGATTCTCGCCCGGCCCGCGCGGCGGCCCGCGCACGGGCGGCACAATACCGGCTTCATGTCCGACAGCCATTCCGAGGAACTGCTGGCCCAGGTGGCCGCGCTGCCCGCCATGCCGGGCGTCTACCGCTACTTCGACGCCGACGGCGGCGTGCTCTACGTGGGCAAGGCGCGCAACCTGAAGAAGCGGGTCTCCAGCTACTTCCAGAAGAACCACGGCGGCACGCGCATCGGCCACATGATCGGCAAGATCGTCCGCCTGGAGACCACGGTGGTGCGCTCCGAGGCCGAGGCGCTGCTGCTCGAGAACAACCTCATCAAGACGCTCAACCCGCGCTACAACATCCTGTTCCGCGATGACAAGAGCTACCCCTACCTGAAGATCACCGGCACGACGGAGAAGGGCGGCGCCGGCGCCGGCGCGCCCTCGGCCACCACCTTCCCGCGCGTGGCCTACTACCGCGGCGCGGTCGACAAGCGGCACCGCTACTTCGGCCCCTATCCCAGCGCCTGGGCCGTGAAGGAGTCCATCCAGCTGCTGCAGAAGGTCTTCCGGCTGCGCACCTGCGAGGACACCGTGTTCTCCAACCGCACCCGGCCCTGCCTGCTCTACCAGATCAAGCGCTGCTCGGGCCCCTGCGTGAACCTGGTGTCGCCGGCCGACTACCAGCAGGACGTGCACAACGCCGAGGCCTTCCTGCGCGGCGAGACGCAGGCGGTGCTCTCGCAGCTGGAGACGCGCATGATGGCCCACGCCGAGCGGCTCGAGTTCGAGCAGGCGGCCGAGCTGCGCAACCAGATGTCGGCGCTCTCGCGCGTGCTGCACCAGCAGTCCGTGGAAACCGCGTCCGACAAGGACGTGGACATCCTGGCGGTCAAGCTGCAGGGCGGGCGTGCGTGCGTGAACCTGGCCATGGTCCGGGGCGGCCGCCACCTGGGCGACCGGCCCTACTTCCCCACCCACGTGGACGACGCGGCCGCGATGCACGACCTGGACGCCGGCGAGGAGGGCGCGGCCGCGCCCGAGCCGGTCGAGGTGCAGGTGCTGGAGGCCTTCATCGCCCAGCACTACATCGGGGTGCCCGTGCCGCCGTCGCTGATCACCAGCCACCCGGTCTCGCGCGCGCTGGTGGCCGCGCTGTCGGAACAGGCCGGGGTCAAGGTGGGCGCGGTGCACAACCCGCGCGAGCAGCGTCGCATCTGGCTGGAGATGGCGCAGAAGAACGCCGGCATCCAGCTCGCCCGGCTGCTGGCCGAGGAAGGCTCGCAGCAGGCCCGCACGCGGGCCCTGGTGGAGGCGCTGGACCTGGCGCCTGACCAGCTGGACACCTTCCGCGTCGAGTGCTTCGACATCTCGCACACCGCAGGCGAAGCCACCCAGGCCTCCTGCGTGGTGTTCCACCACCACCGCATGCAGAACGCCGAGTACCGGCGCTACAACATCGACGGCATCACGCCCGGCGACGACTACGCGGCCATGCGCCAGGTGCTGCTGCGCCGCTACGGCAAGCTGGCCGAGGCCGGCCGCGATCCGCCGGACGCGACGCCCGCGCGCGGCGGCGGCGCCGGCCGGCTGCCCGACCTGGTGCTGGTGGACGGCGGCAAGGGCCAGGTCAGCATGGCGCGCGAGGTCTTCGCCGAACTGGGCCTGGACCTGTCCGTCATCGTGGGCGTGGAGAAGGGCGAGGGCCGCAAGGTGGGCCTGGAGGAGCTGGTCTTCGCCGACGGGCGCGAGAAGGTCTACCTGGGCCGCGATTCGGCCGCGCTCATGCTGGTGGCGCAGATCCGCGACGAGGCGCACCGCTTCGCCATCACCGGCATGCGGGCGCGCCGCGACAAGGTGCGCGTGGGCGGCAGCAGCTTGGAAGAGATTCCCGGCGTGGGCGCCAAGAAGCGCGCCCGGCTGCTGCAACGCTTCGGCGGCGTGCGCGGCGTGGCGGCGGCCGGCGTGGAGGACATCGCGAGCGTGGAAGGCATCTCGCGCGAGCTGGCCGAGGAAATCTACCGGGCCCTGCACTGAGCAGGGCGCGCAACGCCCCTAGAATCGGACGGATGTTCTTCACGATCCCCACGCTCCTCACCTGGACGCGCATCGTCGCGATCCCGCTGATCGTGGGGGTCTTCTACCTGGGGCTGCCAGCCGGCACGCAGAACTTCATCGCCACGGTGATGTTCGTGCTGTTCGCGCTCACCGACTGGCTGGACGGCTTCCTGGCCCGCAAGCTCAACCAGAGCTCGGCCTTCGGCGCCTTCCTGGACCCGGTGGCCGACAAGTTCCTGGTCTGCGCCTCGCTGCTGGTGCTGGTGCACCTGGGGCGCTGCAACGTGTTCGTGGCCCTGATCATCATCGGCCGCGAGATCGCGATCTCCGCGCTGCGCGAATGGATGGCGCAGATCGGCGCCGCCCGCAGCGTGGCGGTTCACATGCTGGGCAAGCTCAAGACCACGGTGCAGATGGTCGCCATTCCCTTCCTGCTGTTCGACGGGCCGCTGTTCGGTGCGATCGACACGCGCGTGTGGGGCGCCTGGCTGCTGTGGGCCGCGGCCATCCTGACCGTGTGGTCCATGGTCTATTACCTTCGCAAAGCCCTGCCCGAGATCCGCAGCCGGGTGAAGTAACGCCGTTCATGCCTTCCGCTTCCTGCCAGGCCAGCCTGGCCCGGGCCATGCCCTTCGTGTTCGTGCTCATCTGGAGCACCGGCTTCGTCGTTGCGCGCTTCGGCATGCCCTATGCGCCGCCCATGAAGTTCCTCGCCCTGCGCTATGCCAGCTCGGTGACCTGCTTCGGCCTCTGGGCCTGGCTGGCGCGTGTGCGGCTGCCGGCCAGCCGGGCCCAGGCCGGCCACCTGGCCGTCACCGGCGTGCTGATGCACGCGGGCTACCTGGGCGGTGTGTGGGCGGCGGTGAAGCTGGGGATGGGCGCGGGCGTGGCGGCGCTGCTGGTGGGCCTGCAGCCGGTGCTGACGGCGCTGTGGGTGTCCGCCCGCGGCCACGCCGTGGCCCTGCGGCAGTGGCTGGGCCTGGCGCTGGGTTTCGGCGGGTTGTCGCTGGTCGTCTGGCAGAAGCTGGGGCTGGGCGAGATCCATGCCGCCAACCTGGCGCTGGCCATCCTGGCCCTGCTGTGCATCACCGCCGGCACGCTCTACCAGAAGCGCTTCGTGAAGCCCTGCGACGTGCGCACGGCCAGCCTGGTGCAACTGTGCGCGGCGCTGGTCGTGACGCTGCCCCTGGCCTTGCTCGAGAGCGAGCCGGTGCGCTGGACGGGCGCCATGACGGGGGCGCTGGCCTGGTCGGTGCTGGCGCTCACGGTGGGTGCGAGCTCGCTGCTGTACCTGCTCATCCAGAAGGGTGCGGCCACGGCCGTGGCCAGCTACATGTACCTGGTGCCGCCGACCACCGCGCTCATGGCCTGGGCGCTGTTCGGCGAGCCGATCACTGCGCTCACCATCGGCGGCATGGCCCTGGCCGCGTTCGGCGTCAGCCTGGTGGTGCGTGCCAAATGACAACGCGAGAAGCGATCCAAGGAGACAAGACATGAGCAAGAAGCGCATTGCCGTCATCGCCGGCGACGGCATCGGCCAGGAAGTGATGCCCGAGGGCGTCCGCGTGATGGAGGCGGCGGCCACGAAGTTCGGCATCGACCTCGAGTTCGACACCTTCGATTTCTCCAGCTGGGAGTACTTCGAGAAGCACGGCAAGATGATGCCGGACGACTGGAAGGACCAGGTGGGCGGGCACGACGCGATCTACTTCGGCGCCGTGGGCTGGCCCGAGAAGATCCCCGACCACGTTTCGCTGTGGGGCTCGCTGCTGCTGTTCCGGCGTGAGTTCGACCAGTACGTGAACCTGCGCCCGGCGCGCCTGATGCCCGGCATCGTCGCCCCCGTGGTGCGGCGCGACGGCAGCCCGCGCCAGCCCGGCGAGATCGACATGTACATCGTGCGCGAGAACACCGAGGGCGAGTACTCCAGCATCGGCGGCCGCATGTACCCCGGGACCGAGCGCGAGATCGTCATGCAGGAGACGGTGATGTCGCGCGTGGGCGTCGACCGCGTGCTGAAATTCGCATTCGACCTGGCGCGTTCGCGGCCCAGGAAGCACCTCACCAGCGCCACCAAGTCGAACGGCATCGCGATCACCATGCCCTACTGGGACGAGCGCGTGGCCGAGATGGCCAAGGGCTACGCCGACGTGCGGCTGGACAAGTTCCACATCGACATCCTCACCGCGCACTTCGTGCAGCGGCCGGACTTCTTCGACGTGGTGGTGGCCAGCAACCTCTTCGGCGACATCCTCAGCGACCTGGGGCCCGCCTGCACCGGCACCATCGGCATCGCGCCCAGTGCCAACCTCAACCCGGACCGCAAGTTCCCCTCGCTGTTCGAGCCCGTGCACGGCTCGGCGCCGGACATCGCGGGCCGCAACATCGCCAACCCGATCGGGCAGATCTGGTGCGGCGCGATGATGCTGGAGTTCCTGGGCCGCAAGGACGCGCACGACGCCGTGCTGCGGGCCATCGAGCAGGTGCTGGACCCCGCCAACGGCGGCCCGCGCACGCCCGACATCGGCGGCACCGCGAGCACCCGCGACCTGGGCAAAGCCATCGCAGCGGCCCTGTGAGGCTGGCGGTTGTGAGGGTTCTTCGCTGCGGCGCGCGGTGCCTGCTCATCCGCGTGGGAACCGCGTGCAAAGCGTCTAGAATCCGCCCCCGGCCTGCCGCCGGCATCGCGTTGCGACGCGCGCCGCGGCGGCTGTCTCCCCAGGTTTCGCGTTATTGACACGCCCAGGGGGCATCGCTCTAATCTGCCGGTGGCCCGGGAGGCCCGCCCGACCGCTGCGCAAGGCGCGGAACGGCGCACCAGCGAAGAAGAGACGTCTTTCCATAACTCATTCTCTCCACGAGGGGTTCTCTGTGAACAAAACCGAACTGATCGAGCACATTGCCAAGCACGCCGATATTTCCAAGGCAGTCGCCACGCGCGCGCTGGAATCCATGATCGGCGCCGTCAAGACGACGCTGAAGAAAGGCGGCTCGGTTTCGCTGGTCGGTTTCGGCACTTTCGCAGTGGGCAAGCGGGCCGCGCGCAGCGGCCGCAATCCCCGCACCGGCGCGGCGATTAAAATCAAGGCTGCGAAGGTTCCCAAGTTCCGTCCGGGCAAGGCGCTCAAGGACGCACTGAACTGAAGAACCCGCTGCCGTGGGGTGCTTAGCTCAGCCGGTAGAGCGGCGCCCTTACAAGGCGTAGGTCGGCGGTTCGATCCCGTCAGCACCCACCAACCCCACGAAGGCGAACGTTGTTCGCCTTTGTTCTTTCGACACCCAACGCGACACTGCCGCCATGTTCGATTTCGTCCGCAAGCACACCAAGGTCATGCAGATTCTGCTGTTTCTGCTGATCTTCCCTTCGTTCGTGCTGGTCGGCATCAACGGCTACAACCGCTTCCGCGAGAAGGGCGACGCCGTCGCCACCGTCGACGGCCAGGACATCCTGCAGGGTGACTGGGACGCGACGCACAAGCGCGAGATCGATTCCATGCGCCAGCGCATGCCCACCATCGATCCCAAGCTGCTGGATTCGCCGGCCGCCAAGTACGCCACGCTGGAGCGCATGGTGCGCGACCGCGTGGTCATGGCGGCGGCCAGCAAGGACCACCTCACGGCCAGCGACGCCCGCCTGGCGCGCGAGCTGCAGCAGAACCCGACCATCGCCGCGCTGCGCGGCCCGGACGGCAAGCTGGACGTGGCCCGCTACCGCCAGCTGGTGGGGGCGCAGGGCATGTCGCCGCAGATGTTCGAGGAAAGTGTGCGGGCCGACATCTCCTCGCGGCAGGTGCTGGCCGGCGTCGGCGGCACCAGCTTCACCACCGCGGCCCAGGCCGCGCCCACGCTCAACGCCTACTTCGAGCGCCGCGAGGTGCAGGTGGCGCAGTTCGACCCGGCCGCCTACGTGGCGCGGGTCAACGTGAGCGACGCCGACATCGAGGCCTACTACAAGGCCAACCCGAACCAGTTCCAGGCCCCCGACCAGGCCGACATCGAGTACCTGGTGCTGGACCTGGACTCGCAGGCCAAGGGCATCGCCGTCAACGAGCAGGACCTGAAGACCTACTACGACCAGAACGTGGCCAAGACGGCGGCCCCGCAGGAGGAGCGACGCGCCAGCCACATCCTGGTGGCCGTGGCCAAGAATGCGCCCGCCGCCGAACGCGAGAAGGCCAAGGCGCGCGCCGAGCAGATCGACGCCGAGGCGAAGAAGAACCCCGAGCGCTTCGCCGAACTGGCCAAGAAGAACTCCGACGACAAGTCGAACGCGGCCAACGGCGGCGACCTCGACTGGTTCACCCGCGGCGCGATGACCAAGCCCTTCGAGGACGCGGTCTTCGCCATGAAGAAGGGCGAGGTGAGCGGCGTGGTCGAGACCGATTTCGGCTATCACGTCATCAAGCTCACCGACGTCAAGTCGCCCAAGCCCAAGACCTTCGAGGAGATGCGCCCCGAACTGGAGGCGCAGATGCGCAAGCAGCTCGCGCAGAAGAAGTTCGCCGAGAGCGCGGAGACCTTCAGCAACACGGTCTACGAGCAGGCGGACAGCCTCAAGCCCGCCGCGGACAAGCTCAAGCTGGACGTTCGCAGCGCCAACGGCGTGGGCCGCAACCCGGCCCCGGGCGCCACCGGCGCCCTGGCCAACCCGAAGTTCCTGGCGGCCCTGTTCGCACCCGACAGCGTGAACAACAAGCGCAACACCGAGGCCGTCGAGGTTGCGCCCAACACGCTGGCGTCGGGCCGCATCGTCAAGTACGTGCCGGCCCACACCCGCCCGCTGGAGGAGGTCAAGGCCCAGGCGCGCGAGAAGCTGGTGGCCCTGCGCGCCGCTGAGATGGCGCGCAAGGACGGCCAGGAGAAGCTGGCGGCCTGGACGGCCAACCCGGCCTCGGCGAGCCTGCCGGCCGCGGTGACGCTGTCGCGCCAGGACAGCCAGAAGCAGCCGCAGCCCGTGCTGGAGGCCGCCCTGCGTGCCGACCCCGCCAAGCTGCCCGCCTTCAGCGGCGTGGACCTGGGCGCCCAGGGCTTCGCGGTGCTGCGCGTCACCAAGGTGGTGCCGCGCGACCCGCCGGCCCCGGCGATGGCGCAGGAAGAGCGCGACCAGTACAGCCGCTGGTGGGGCACGGCCGAGAACCTCGCCTACTACGACCTGCTGAAGGAACGCTTCAAGGCGAAGATCCTGGCGCCCAAGCCGGACGGCTACAAGTTTTGAGGCGAGGGCAGGGCGACAGCCGCCTTGCCGCCGCGTGAAGCCGCATGAAGCCCGGTGTCGTGAGACGCCGGGCTTTGTTCATTGGGGGGCCGCCCAGGCCGCTGGCGGCCCCGACCCGAACACAAGGGGCCCGGCAACGCCGGTCCTGAAACTGAAACGGGCCCCGCAGGGCCCGTGCTGAAATTGAAACGGGCCCGACAGGGCCCGTTCAGAGGAATGCTTGGGGTGGCTGATGGGACTCGAACCCACGACAACCAGGATCACAACCTGGGACTCTACCAACTGAGCTACAGCCACCGCAGAGACCGCGATTATAGCGGCTTGCGGACGCGGTTTTCAGCCGCGGCCCGAATCCTCAGTTGACCATCACCAGCTTGCCCTTGACCTCGCGCGAGCCCATGCGGGCGTAGGCGGCCTTGAGCTCGGCCATGGGCATGGTGCGGTCGATGACCGGCTTGACCTTGCCCTGGCCGTACCAGCCGGCCAGCTCCTGCATCATCGCGGCGTTGGCCTTGGGCTCGCGGCGGGCGAAGTCGCCCCAGAACACGCCGACGATGGACGCGCCCTTGAGCAGCGCCAGGTTCAGCGGCAGCGCGGGGATGGGGCCGGAGGCGAAGCCCACCACCAGGTAGCGGCCGCGCCAGGCGATGGAGCGGAAGGCCGGCTCGGCGAAGCTGCCGCCCACCGGGTCGTAGATCACGTCCGGGCCCTTGCCGCCGGTGGCGGCCTTGATGGCCTCGCGCAGGTCGCCCTGGCTGTAGTTGATGGTCTCGTCGGCGCCTATGGACTTGCACAACGCGCACTTCTCGTCGGTGGAGGCGGCGGCGATCACGCGCGCGCCCACCGCCTTGGCGATCTGGATCGCGGAGGTGCCCACGCCGCCCGCGGCGCCCAGCACCAGCACGGTCTCGCCGGCCTTGAGCTGCGCCCGGTCGATGAGCGCATGGTGCGAGGTGGCGTAGATCATGATGAAGGCCGCCGCGTCCACGAAGGGGAAGCCCGCCGGCAGCGGCATGCACAGGTCGGCCTTGGCCAGGGTGTGGGTGCCGAAGCCGCCGGTGCCCGAGAGGCAGGCCGCCGCCTGGCCCACCTTGAGCTGGGTCACGCCTTCACCCACGGCCGCGACCACGCCCGCGTACTCCGAGCCGGGCACGAAGGGCAGCGGCGGCTTGAACTGGTACTTGTTTTGCACGATGAGCAGGTCGGGGAAGTTCAGGCTCGCCGCCTTGATTTCCAGCAGCACCTCGCCCGGCCCCGGCACGGGGGTGGGCAGCTCTTTCCATTGCAGGGCGTCGACGCCCACGGGGTTCTCGCACAGCCAGGCATGCATGTTCGTGTCTCCTAGGTTCGGGGTGTCCGGGTTGGCGCGCATCATAGGGGGCGCCCGCGGGCGGCGATGTCCCAGCGGGGACGGGCACCCCGTCCGTACAATGGCCGCATCCCCGATGAAGATACTCCTATCCAACGACGACGGCTTCCAGGCTCCCGGCCTGCTGGCGCTGTACGAGGCCCTGCGCGACCTGGGTGAGGTCGAGGTGGTGGCGCCCGAGCACAACAACAGTGCGAAATCGAACGCGCTCACGCTGCATTCGCCGCTGTACGTGCACCGCGCGGCCAACGGCTTCCGCTACGTGAACGGCACGCCGGCCGACTGCGTGCACGTCGCGCTCACCGGCCTGCTCGGCGAGATGCCCGACCTGGTGGTCAGCGGCATCAACAACGGCGCCAACATGGGCGACGACACCATCTACTCCGGCACCGTGGGTGCCGCGATGGAGGGATACCTCTTCGGCGTGCCCGCGATCGCCTTCTCGCTGGTGCACAAGGGCTGGGCCCACCTGGACGACGCGGCCCGCAAGGCGCGCGAGCTGGTGCAGCACCTGGTCGCGCAGCGCGCGCTGGGAGCGGCGCCCTGGCTGCTGAACGTGAACATCCCCAACCGCCCCCATGCCGAGATCGGACCCTTCGAGGTCTGCCGCCTGGGCCGCCGCCATGCCGCAGAGCGCGTGATCCCTCAGACCAGCCCGCATGGCGAGACCATGTACTGGATCGGTGGCGCGGGCGCGGCCAAGGACGACGCCCCCGGCACCGACTTCCATGCCACCGCGCGTGGCCACGTGGCCGTGACGCCGTTGCAGATCGACCTCACGGACCACGAGGCGCTGGCCTCCTGGGCACCGCGCGTGCCGCCGGCCCAGCCATGAGCCGCCGGCCCGGTTTTCCAGCCCGCATGCCGGGCAGCGCCGCGGCGCCCGTCGCGACGCGGCCGCCGCAGCCCGCGCCGCAGCCCCAGGCCCCGCGCGGGCACGGCCTGGATTCGCAGGCCGTGCGCCAGCGCATGGTGCACAAGCTGGCCGCCCAGGGCGTGGCCGATGCGCGCGTGCTGGAGGCCATGGGCCAGGTGGAGCGCCACCGCTTCGTCGACAGCGCGCTCGTCAACCAGGCCTACGAGGACACCAGCCTGCCGATCGGACTGGGTCAGACCATCTCCAAGCCGAACGTGGTCGCGCGCATGGTGGAACTGCTGCTGGGCGGCCAGGCCGAGGCCGACGGCCGCCTGGGGCGCGTGCTCGAGATCGGCACCGGCTGCGGCTACCAGGCCGCAGTGCTGGCGCGCGTCGCACGCGAGGTGTACAGCATCGAGCGCCTGCGCGGCCTGCACGAGAAGGCGCGCGAGAACCTGCGCCACTTCCGCCTGTCCAACGTGCACCTGCTGTTCGGCGACGGCATGCTGGGCTACCCCAAGGGTGCACCGTATGCGGGCATCATCGCGGCGGCAGGGGGCGAGGCGATCCCCGCCACCTGGGTGGAGCAACTCGCCGTCGGCGGCCGCATCGTCGCGCCCATGCTCACCGCCACCGGCCAGCAGGCCCTGGTGGTGCTCGAAAGAACGCCTCGCGAAGTGAAACAAACTGTGCTTGAGGCGGTTCACTTTGTCCCCCTAAAATCCGGAATTGCTTGAAGGAACACCAACAGATGCGCGTTACGCGGACCCAGGGATGGAAGTTGTCGGTCGTGTGCGCGGCCGCGGTGCTCGCAGGTTGCGCAACCCACAGCCGCACGCCCGCCCCGGTCGAGGACCGCAGCGCAGGCCGCACCCCCTCATCGGCGGCCATGCCCGGCGAGCCGGCACGCAGCCTGCCCGGGGCCGAGAACGCCGGGCGCCCCGGCTACTACACCGTGCGGCCCGGCGATACGCTGATCCGCATCGCGCTGGACGCCGGCCAGAACTGGCGTGACATCGCGCGCTGGAACAACCTCGACAACCCCAACGTGATCGAAGTCGGCCAGGTGCTGCGCGTGGTCCCGCCGGTGGCCGCCGTGGCCCAGATTCCGCGTCCTGTGGGGCCGGCCACCGGGACTGCCGTGCCGGTTCCCGCGCCGGCACCTGCGGCCAGCGCGGCCTCCGCGCCCGCCGCTGCACCCGCACCGGCCGCGCCTGCTGCCTCCGCCCCGGCCAGCGCCGTGGTGCCGCCGGCGAGCGCCAGCGCCCCCGCGCCCCAGCCCGCCGTGCCGGCCGAGGACGAGATCGGCTGGTCCTGGCCGGTGCCCACCGGGGGCAGCGTCATCGCCGGCTTCGACGAACAGCGCAACAAGGGCCTGGACATCTCCGGCAAAGCCGGCGAGCCGGTGCTCGCCGCCGCCGACGGCCGCGTGGTCTATGCCGGCGCCGGCCTGCGCGGCTACGGCAACCTGATCATCCTCAAGCACAACAACACCTACCTGTCGGCCTACGCCCACAACCAGGTGTTGCTGGTCAAGGAGGACCAGACCGTGCGCAAGGGCCAGAAGATCGCCGAGATGGGCAACAGCGACGCCGACCGCGTCAAGCTGCACTTCGAGATCCGCCGCCAGGGCAAGCCCGTGGATCCGGCGCGTTACCTGCCCGCGAGGTAGGCATGCCCAGGCGCAACGGGCAAGGACGGCCACCGTCCCCGGGCGCAACCGAAGGCGAGGGGGCGGGCGCGCCCACGGACGCGGCGCCTGAACCCGCGCTGCGCGACATCCCGGCCGACGTGGCCGGCGAGTCCAGCGACACGCTGACCCTGTACCTGCGCGAGATCCGGCGCACCGAGCTGTTCACCGCGCAGGAGGAGTTCGAGACGGCCACCCGCGCGCGGGCCGGCGACTTCCTGGCCCGCCAGTCCATGATCGAGCACAACCTGCGGCTGGTGGTCAGCATCGCCAAGGGCTACCTGGGCCGCGGCGTGCCGCTCTCCGACCTGATCGAGGAGGGCAACCTGGGCCTGATGCACGCGATCGAGAAGTTCGAGCCCGAGCGGGGCTTCCGCTTCTCCACCTACGCGACCTGGTGGATCCGTCAGGCCGTGGAGCGCGCGGTGATGAACCAGGGCCGGGTGATCCGCCTGCCGGTGCACGTGGTGCGCGAGCTGCAGCAGGTGCTGCGCGCCCGCCGCACGCTGGAGAACGATCCCGCCTTCATCGCCCGGCGCGGCGGCTTCCAGGGCGAGGGCGTGCGCGTCGAGGACGTCGCGGCCCTGCTCGGGCGCGAAGTGCACGAGGTCGCCGAACTGCTCGCCATGGCCGAAACCCCGCGCTCGCTGGACGCCACCGGCGACCGCGGCGACGACGACCAGAAGCTGTCCGACAGCATGCCGGACGAACTGGCCGTGGACCCCACCGGGGTCACCCACACCCACGAGGTCGAACGCCTGCTGGAGAACTGGATCGCCGCGCTGTCCGCGCGCGAGAAGGAGATCCTGGAGGGCCGCTTCGGCCTGCACGACCGCGAGCCCGAGACGCTGGAGGTGCTGAGCGAGCGGCTCGGCCTCACCCGCGAACGGGTGCGCCAGATCCAGAACGAGGCCCTCTTGAAACTGCGACGCCACATGACCCGCAACGGAATCGACAAGGGAGCGCTGTTCTGATGCCCTGGCCGGTTCTCGTCTTCGACATCGAATCCATCCCCGACATCGCCGGCCTGCGGGCCTTGCGCGGCGCGCCGTCCGACCTGCCGGACGACCAGGTCTACGCCGCCTGGAAGGCCGAGCGCGAGGCTGAAGGCCGCAGCGACTTCATGCCCCTGCACCTGCAGCGCATCCTGGTCATCAGTTGCGTGTTCCGCAACGCCGAGGGGCTGCGCGTGCACTCCTTCGTGGACCGCGACGGCAAGAGCGAGGGCAAGGTGGTGCAGACCTTCTTCAACGCCATCGAGAAGCACGTGCCGCAGCTGGTGAGCTGGAACGGCGGCGGCTTCGACCTGCCGGTGCTGCACTACCGCGGCCTGGTGCACGGGGTGGTGGCCGACCGCTACTGGTGCCTGGGCGAGGAGGGCGGCAGCGGCGACCGCGAGTTCAAGTACAACAACTACATCAGCCGCTACCACATGCGGCACCTGGACCTGATGGACCTGCTGGCGATGTACCAGCCCAAGAACAACGCGCCGCTGGACGCCATGGCCAAGCTGTGCGGCTTCCCCGGCAAGCTGGGCATGGACGGCTCCAAGGTCTACGAGGCTTTTCTGGCCGGGCAGACCGAGGAGATCCGCCGCTACTGCGAGACGGACGTGATGAACACCTACCTGGTGTACTGCCGGTTCCAGAAGATGCGCGGCGGCTTCACCGAGGCCGAATACGAGCAGGAGGTCGGCTTCGTCCGGTCCACCCTGGGCGAGCTGGCGCCCAACGAGCCGCACTGGCAGGAGTACCTCGCCGCCTGGGCCTGAGACAATCGGGCCATGACGACAGGAAGTGAGAAGCCGGCGCTGCCCGAGGGCTGGCTGGCCGTGGATGCGCTGGACATCGACGCCCAGGGCGTGGCGCGCCGCGAAGACGGCAAGGTGGTGTTCATCGAGGGCGCGCTGCCCTTCGAGACCGTGTCGGCCGAGGTGCGCCGGCGCAAGAACAACTGGGAGCAGGCGACGCTGACGGCGATCCACCGCGAATCGTCGCAGCGCGTGCGCCCGGCCTGCCCGCATTTCGGGCTGCACGACGGCGCCTGCGGCGGCTGCAAGATGCAGCACCTGCACCCGTCCGCCCAGGTGGCCATCAAGCAGCGGGTGCTGGAGGACAACCTCTGGCACCTGGGCAAGGCGCGCGCCGAGTCGGTGCTGCGGCCCATCGAGGGCCCGGCCTGGGGCTACCGCTGGCGGGCCCGTTTCTCGGTGCGGCACGTGCACAAGAAGGGCGCCGTGCTGGTGGGCTTCCACGAGCGCAAGAGCCGCTACGTGGCCGACATCCGCGAATGCCATGTGGTGCCGCCCCATGTGAGCGACCTGCTCATGCCGCTGCGCGCGCTCATCGCCTCCATGGACGCGATCGAGACCTGCCCGCAGATCGAGCTGGCCTGCGGGGACGAGGTGACGGCGCTGGTGCTGCGCCACCTGGAGCCGCTGTCGGCGGGTGACCTGGAGAAGCTTCGGGCCTTCGCCGCCGCCCACCCCGGCGTGCAGTGGTGGCTGCAGCCCAAGGGCCCGGACACCGTGCGCCTGCTGGACGAGGGCGGCCCGCAACTCGCCTACGCGCTGCCCGAGTTCGGCATCCACATGCCCTTCCGGCCCACCGATTTCACCCAGGTCAACCCGCACATCAACCGGGTGCTGGTGGGGCGTGCGCTGCGCCTGCTGGACGTGCAGGCGGGCGACCGCGTGATCGACTGGTTCTGCGGGCTGGGCAACTTCACGCTGCCGCTGGCCACGCGCGCCGGCGAGGTGCTGGGCATCGAGGGCAGCGAGGCCCTGGTGGCGCGCTCGCGCGAGAACCTGGCCCGCAACCGCGAGGCGGGCACGCGGCTGGCGCCCACTCAGTTCGCCGCCCGCAACCTGTTCGAGATGACGCCGCAGCAGCTGGTGGCCGACGGCAAGGCTCAGCGCTGGCTGGTCGACCCGCCGCGCGAAGGCGCCTTCGCGCTCGCCAAGGCACTCGCCGACCTGCACCAGGACCCGTCGCTTCGCCAGGGCTGGGTGCCCCCGGCGCGCATCGTCTACGTGAGCTGCAACCCGGCCACGCTGGCGCGCGACGCCGGCCTGCTGGTGCACCAGGCCGGCTACCGGCTGAGCGCGGCCGGGGTGGTCAACATGTTCCCGCACACCGCGCACGTGGAATCCATCGCGGTGTTCGACCTCGCCTGAGGCCGCCCGGAACGCGGCGCCCGGGGGGGACCGCCTGCCTGCGCGAACAGCGCTCCCGACCCCAAGAAAAAAGGCCCGCGCATGCGGGCCTTTTCGTTCGGGCCGGAGGGACCCCGGGGGCGGGCGGCTTACTCGCGGTCGCCGCCCAGCACGCCCAGCAGCACCAGCAGGCTCTGGAACACGTTGAAGGCGTCCAGGTACAGGGCCAGGGTGGCGCTGATGTAGTTGGTCTCGCCGCCGTCGATCACCTGCTTCAGGTCGAACAGCATGTAGCCGCTGAAGATCATGATGGCCAGCACGCTGATCACCAGCATGCCCGGGCCGGAGCCGACGAACACGTTGATGATGCTGCCGATCATCAGCGCCAGCGCGCCGACGAAGAGCCACTTGCCCAGGCCGGACAGGTCGCGCTTGATCACGGTGGCCACCGAGGCCATGACGAAGAACACGCCGGCAGTGCCGCCGAAGGCCGTCATGATGAGTTCGGGGCCGTTCCTGAAGCCCAGGATCATGGCGATGAGCCGCGACAGCATCAGGCCCATGAAGAAGGTGAAGCCCAGCAGCACGGGCACGCCGGCGGCCGAGTTCTTGGTGCGCTCGATGGCGAACATGAAGGCGAAGGCGCCGCCCAGGAACACGATCATGCTCATGCCGCCGGTGAAGTGCGTGGCCAGGCCGGTCTGCACGCCTATCCAGGCGCCCAGCACGGTAGGCAGCATGCTCAGGGCGAGCAGCCAGTAGGTGTTGCGCAGCACCCGGTTGCGCTGCGCCGCGGACGGGACATAGCCGTAGCCGTAGTTCTGGATCGGTTCGTTCATGAGAGGAGTCTCCGTGGAGGGTGACAGCGGTTAGATGGGGCGATTCTAGGTTGGTTCAAGTATGCTCCCGGTCCATGAAAACCAAGCACGTCCTCGAAATCGCCGACGTCCGCGCCATCGCGCAGGCCGCCGAAGCCGAAGCCCTGAAGAACAACTGGGCCGTCACCATCGCCATCACCGACGACGGCGGCCACCTGCTGTGGCTGCAGCGCCTGGATGGCGCGCCCCCGATCTCGGCCCACATCGCCCCGGCCAAGGCCCACACCGCCGCCCTGGGCCGCCGCGAGAGCAAGGTCTACGAGGACGTCATCAACGGCGGCCGCTACTCCTTCCTGTCGGCCCCCGCCATCGAGGGCATGCTGGAAGGCGGCCTGCCCATCATCAAGGACGGCCAGTGCATAGGCGCCGTGGGCGTGAGCGGCGTGAAGTCCTCGGAAGACGCTCAGATCGCCCGCGCCGGCATGTCGGCCATCGGCCTGTAAATCCGGGCCGCCCGGGCAGCGGCCCGGCGACTCGCCAAAAAAAATCCCGGGCCAGGCCCGGGATTTTTCATTTCAGCGGCGCCTCGTGGCGCCCGCCTGCGGCCGCTCAGTGGCGCATCAGGTGGTCGAAGGCGCCCAGCGCCGCCTTGGCACCGTCGCCTGCGGCGATGATGATCTGCTTGAACGGCACCGTGGTGGCGTCGCCCGCGGCGAACACGCCGGGCAGCGAGGTCTGGCCCCGGGCGTCGACGATGATCTCGCCGTGCCGGGAGAGCTCCAGCGCGCCCTTGAGCCACTCGGTGTTGGGCACCAGGCCGATCTGCACGAACACGCCTTCCAGCTCGATGTGCTCGCTCGCGCCGCTGGCACGGTCGGTGTAGCTGAGGCCGTTGATCTTCTGGCCGTCCCCGGTCATCTCCGTGGTCTGCGCATTCAGGATGGTGCGCACGTTGGGCAGCGAGGCCAGCTTGTCCTGCAGCACCTGGTCGGCGCGCAGCGCAGTGCCGAACTCGATCAGGGTCACGTGGGCCACCAGGCCCGCGAGGTCGATGGCCGCTTCCACGCCGGAGTTGCCGCCGCCGATGACCGCCACGCGCTTGCCCTTGAAGAGGGGACCGTCGCAGTGCGGGCAGTAGGCCACGCCCTTGTTGCGGTACTCCTCCTCGCCGGGCACGCCCAGCTTGCGCCAGCGCGCACCGGTGGAGAGGATCACTGTCCTGGACTTCAGCGTGGCGCCGTTCTCCAGCTCCACCTCGATCAGCTCGCTGCCGGCCTTCAGGGCCTTGGCGCGCTGCAGGTTCATCACGTCCACGTCGTAGTGGCGCACGTGCTCCTCCAGGGCCAGGGCGAACTTCGGGCCCTCGGTTTCCTTGACCGACACGAAGTTCTCGATGCCCAGGGTGTCCAGGGTCTGGCCACCGAAGCGTTCGGACGCGATGCCGGTGCGTATGCCCTTGCGGGCCGCGTACACCGCGGCCGCTGCGCCGGCCGGGCCACCGCCCACGATCAGCACGTCGAAGGGGTCCTTGGCGGCGATCTTCTCGGCCTCGCGCTTGGCGCCACCGGTGTCCACCTTGGCCAGGATCTCCTCCAGGCTCATGCGGCCCTGGCCGAAGTGCGTGCCGTTGAGGAACACCGTGGGCACGGCCATGATCTGGCGCTGCACGACTTCATCCTGGAACAGCGAGCCGTCCACCATGGTGGCGCGCACCCGCGGGTTCTGGATCGCCATCAGGTTGAGCGCCTGCACCACGTCCGGGCAGTTGTGGCAGGTCAGGGACACGTAGATCTCGAAGTCCAGGTCCTGGTCCAGGGCGCGCACCTGCTCCAGCACGGCCTGCTCGACCTTGGGCGGATAGCCCCCGGCCTGCAGCAGCGCCAGCACCAGCGAGGTGAACTCATGGCCCATGGGCAGGCCGGCGAAGCGCACCCGGCCGGGCTGGCCGGGCGTGCCGACGGAGAACGACGGCGCCCGGTACGGGCCCCCGGTCGTCTCCACCACCTTCACGAGGGTCGAGGTCGAGGCGATGTCGGCCAGCAGCTCCTTCAGCCGGGCCGACCCCGGGCTGTCGTCCAGGGTCGCGACCAGTTCCACCGGCTGCGAGATCCGCTGCAGGTAGCCGGCCAGCTGCCCCTTGAGGTTGGCGTCGAGCATCGTGTGTCCCTTTCCTGTCTTGCGTGTGCCTTAGATCTTGCCGACGAGGTCCAGCGAGGGCGCCAGGGTCTCGGCGCCTTCCTGCCACTTGGCCGGGCAGACTTCACCCGGGTGGGCGGCGATGTACTGGGCGGCCTTCACGCGGCGCAGGGTTTCCTGGGCGTCGCGGCCGATGCCGTTGTCGTGCACTTCGATGGTCTTGATGCGGCCTTCGGGGTCGATCACGAAGGTGCCGCGCAGGGCCAGGCCGGCGTCCTCGCCCTCGGTGATCAGCACCTGGAAGAAGGAGGCCAGCTTGTGGAAGGGGTCGCCGACCAGCGGGTACTGCACCTTCTTGATGGTGTCGGAGGTGTCGTGCCAGGCCTTGTGGGTGAAGTGGGTGTCGGTGGACACGCCGTAGATCTCCACGCCCAGCTTCTGGAACTCGGCGTAGTTGTCGGCCAGGTCGCCCAGCTCGGTCGGGCACACGAAGGTGAAGTCAGCCGGGTAGAAGACCACGACGGACCACTTGCCGCGGAAATTCTGCTCGGTCACCGGCACGAACTTGCCGTTGTGGTAGGCCGTGGCCTGGAACGCGGGAACTTGCTGGTTGATGAGAGACATAGTTTTCCTCTGTTGAGTTAGTGGTTGTGATTGATAACGCCTATGAATTGTGCGGTGCCGCACGAGGCCGGTCCAATCGAATCGGCCAATCGGGTCGTTAGGGACTGGCTATCCTCAGTACTCCAGCCGCTCGGGCCGGATCTCCTGCAGGATGGTGGTGGCGATCTCCTCGATCGACTTGGTGGTGGTGCTCAGCCAGCGGATGCCGGCGCGGCGCATCATGGCCTCGGCCTCGGACACCTCCATGCGGCAGTTGTCCAGCGAGGCGTAGCGCGAGTTGGGCCGCCGCTCGTTGCGGATCTCCGACAGCCGCTCGGGCTGGATGGAGAGCCCGAAGATCTTCTTGCGGAAGGGCATGAGCGCCGTCGGCAGCTGCTGGCGCTCGAAGTCTTCCGGGATCAGCGGGTAGTTGGCCGCCTTCAGACCGTACTGCATGGCCAGGTAGAGCGAGGTCGGCGTCTTGCCGCTGCGGCTCACCCCGACCAGGATCACGTCCGCGCCCTGCAGGTCGCGGTTGGACTGGCCGTCGTCGTGGGCCAGGCTGAAGTTGATCGCCTCGATACGGTCGTGGTACTCCTGGCTCTTGCTGACGTCGGAGAAGCGGCCGATGCGATGGTTGGACTTGAGCTCGAGCTCGATTTCCAGCGGCCGCACGAAGGTGCCGAACATGTCCAGCATCATCCCCTTGCAGCCGGCCTGGATGACTTCCAGGATCTCGGCGTTCACCAGGGTGGTGAAGACGATGGGGCGGCGGCCCTCCACCTCGGCCACGTGGTTGACCTGGCGCACCACCTGGTGGGCCTTGTCCACGGTGTCCACGAAGGGCAGCCGCACGTGCCGGGGCTTGAGTTCGAACTGCGCGAGGATGGCGTTGCCGAAGGTCTCGGCCGTGATGCCGGTGCCATCGGAGATGTAGAAGACCGTACGCGTATGCATGGGAAAACCCTAGAATGGCTGCAATTTATCCGATTCCCAGCGCATGTCCCGCCCCGGCCCATTCGAACAAGCACAAAGCCTTGCTGCCGGACATGCCCTGCGTGCCAGCCCCCACGAGGGCGGCGCCCACCGTTTACCAACTTACGGAGCTTTCCCATGTCTGAGCGTTTTGCGGCGACCGCCCTGGTCGTACCGTTTGAGAACCTGAGGATGACGGATGTCGAGGTGGTCGGCGGCAAGAACGCCAGCCTCGGCGAAATGATTTCCCAGCTCCCCCAGGGGGTGCGCGTGCCCACCGGCTTCGCCACCACCGCCCACGCCTTCCGCCAGTTCCTGGCCTTCGGCGGCCTGGCCGACCGCATCAACGCCCGCCTGGATGCGCTGGACACGGAAGACGTGCGCGCGCTGGCCACGGCCGGCGCCGAGATCCGCGAGTGGGTCGAGAAGCAGCCGTACCCGGCCGACCTGGAGCAGGCCATCCGGGCCGAATTCGAGACCCTGTCGGCGGGCAACCCGCAGGCCAGCTTCGCGGTGCGCTCCTCTGCCACCGCCGAGGACCTGCCCGACGCGTCCTTCGCCGGCCAGCAGGAGACCTTCCTGAACGTGGTGGGCATCGAGGCCGTGCTGGCCAAGATGAAGGAGGTCTTCGCCTCGCTCTACAACGACCGCGCCATCAGCTACCGCGTGCACAAGGGCTTCGCCCATGCCGAGGTGGCGCTGTCCGCCGGCGTGCAGCGCATGGTGCGTTCCGACCTGGGCGCCTCGGGCGTCATGTTCACCATCGACACCGAGTCCGGCTTCCAGGACGTGGTCTTCATCACGGCCAGCTACGGCCTGGGCGAAACGGTGGTGCAGGGCGCCGTGAACCCCGACGAGTTCTACGCCCACAAGCCCATGCTGGCGGCGGGCAAGCGCGCCGTGATCCGCCGCAACCTCGGCTCCAAGCTGATCCAGATGGTGTTCGCCTCCCCCGAGGAGAAGGCCAGCTCGGGCAAGCTGATCAAGACTGTGGACGTGCCGCTGGAGCAGCGCAACCGCTACTGCCTCAGCGATGCCGAGGTGGAGCAGCTGGCGCGCTATGCCGTGGTGATCGAGAAGCACTACGGCCGTCCCATGGACATCGAGTGGGGCAAGGACGGCACCGACGGCCAGATCTACATCCTGCAGGCGCGGCCCGAGACGGTGAAGAGCCAGGCCGGCGGCAAGGCCGAGCTGCGCTACAAGCTCAAGGGCAAGGGCCCGGTGCTGGCCGAGGGCCGTGCCATCGGGCAGAAGGTGGGCACGGGCCCCGTGCGCCTGGTGCACAACATCAGCGAGATGGACAAGGTCCAGCCCGGCGACGTGCTGGTGGCCGACATGACCGACCCCAACTGGGAGCCGGTGATGAAGCGGGCCAGCGCCATCGTCACCAACCGGGGCGGCCGCACCTGCCACGCGGCCATCATCGCGCGCGAGCTGGGCATTCCCGCCGTGGTGGGCTGCGGTGACGCGACCGAGACCCTCAAGGACGGCACGCTGGTCACGGTGAGCTGCGCCGAGGGCGACACCGGCTTCATCTACGACGGCCTGCTGGACACCGAGGTGACCGAGGTCAAGCGCGGCGCCATGCCGGCGGTCGCCACCAAGATCATGATGAACGTGGGCAACCCCCAGCTCGCCTTCGACTTCGCCCAGCTGCCCAACGAGGGCGTGGGCCTGGCGCGGCTGGAGTTCATCATCAACAACAACATCGGCGTGCACCCCAAGGCCATCCTGGACTACCCGGCGGTGGACGCGGACCTGAAGAAGGCGGTGGAGTCGGTGGCCCGCGGCCATGCCTCGCCGCGCGCCTTCTACGTCGACAAGGTGGCCGAGGGCGTGGCGACCATCGCCGCGGCCTTCTGGCCCAAGCCGGTGATCGTGCGCCTGTCGGACTTCAAGTCCAACGAGTACCGCAAGCTGATCGGCGGCAGCCGCTACGAGCCCGAGGAAGAGAACCCCATGCTGGGCTTCCGCGGCGCGGCGCGCTACATCAGCGAGGACTTCGCCGAGGCCTTTGCCATGGAGTGCGAAGCCCTGGTGCGGGTGCGCGGCGAGATGGGCCTGACCAACGTGCAGGTCATGGTGCCCTTCGTGCGCACCCTGGGCCAGGCCGAGCGCGTCACCGGCCTGCTGGCCACCCATGGCCTGAAGCGCGGCGAGGACGGCCTCAAGGTCATCATGATGTGCGAGGTGCCCAGCAACGCCATCCTGGCCGACGAGTTCCTGAAGTACTTCGACGGCTTCTCCATCGGCTCCAACGACCTGACCCAGCTGACCCTGGGCCTGGACCGCGACTCGGGCCTGGAGCTGCTGGCGGTGGACTTCGACGAGCGCGACCCGGCGGTGAAGGCGCTGCTCTCGCGGGCCATCGCGGCCTGCCTGGCGCAGGGCAAGTACGTGGGCATCTGCGGCCAGGGCCCCAGCGACCACCCGGATTTCGCGCTCTGGCTGGCGAAGGAGGGCATCGCCTCCATCTCGCTCAACCCGGACAGCGTGATCGACACCTGGCAGCGCCTGGCCGCCGGCTGAGCCTTGCCGGAAACCACTAGTGTCCGTCCGCGGACGCGGTGGGAAGATGCGGCCATGGTCGAACCCGGGCCCGTGGTCCAGCACCCGCCGCGCGTGCTTGCGCTCAAGGCCGCACTGCTCGCGGTCTGGGCGCTGGCGGGCTTCGTCGTGCCCTGGTTCGCGCGCGACCTGGCCTTCACGGTCGGGCCCTGGCCCTTCGGCTACTGGATGGCGGCGCAGGGCGCGGTGCTGGTCTTCATCGCCATCGTCGTCGTCTACGCGGTGCTGATGCGCCGCCTGGCGCCCGAGGACAGCGAGGAAGACGATGGCTGAAGCCGGGGGGCAGGGCGGCTACCGCAGGCGCCTGCACCGCATCGTCGGCCTGTACGTGCTGGGGCTGGTGGGTTTCGTCGCCTTCATGGCCTGGGCCGAGCGCAACGGCCTGTCGCGCTTCTGGATCGGGCCGATCTTCATGTTCGCCTCGGTCATGATGTACGCCGGCATCGGCATCTGGGGCCGCACCACCGACCCGGAGGAGTACTACGTGGCGGGGCGCCGCATCCCGGCGCTCTACAACGGCATGGCCGCGGCCGCCGACTGGATGAGCGCGGCCTCGTTCATCAGCCTGGCCGGCGGCCTCTACCTGCAGGGCTTCGGCGGCACCGCGACGCAGGCCGGCGGGCTGGCCTACATCCTGGGCTGGACGGGCGGCTTCTGCCTGGTGGCGCTGCTGGTGGCGCCGCACCTGCGCAAGATGCGGCTGTACACCGTGCCCGACTATTTCGGCGTGCGCTTCGGCGGCCGCTGGCCGCGCGTCATCGCAGCGCTGGCGGCCATGCTGGTGTCCTTCATCTACGTCATCGCGCAGATCTACGGCATCGGCCTCATCGCCTCGCGCCTGACCGGCGTGCAGTTCGAGATCGGCATCCTGCTGGGGCTGGGCGGGGTGCTGCTGTGCTCCTTCCTCGGCGGCATGCGCGCCATCACCTGGACCCAGGTCGCGCAGTACATCATGCTGCTGCTGGCCTTCATGATCCCGGTGTCCTGGCTGGCCTGGAAGCAGCTGGACAACCCGCTCGCGCCGGCGGTCTACGGCCGCCAGCTGCGCACCATCGCCGCCGTCGAGCGCGAACTCTCCAACGACCCGGCCGAGCGCGAGGTGGCGGGCCTGTACGCCCAGCGCGCCCGCGAGTACCAGGCCAAGCTACAGGACGTGGACGCCGCGCTGCGCGCCGACCGCGCGGCGGCCCAGGAGCGGCTGCGCCAGCTCAAGAAATCCGGCGCCGACCCGGCGACCGTGGTGCAGGCCAGCCGCGACCTGGCGGCCCTGCCGCACGATGCGCCCACGGCGCGCGAGCGCTGGGGCCGGGCCCTGCAGGAAAGCCAGGAGCGCTCGCGGCCCATGGGGGGCGTGCCGGCGCTGGCGCATCCCTACGCGGGCGACCCGGACGGCCCGCCCCAGGCGCAGCAGGACTACACGCTCTCCAGGCGCAACTTCGTGGCGCTGGTGTTCTGCCTGATGCTGGGCACGGCCGGCCTGCCGCACCTGCTCACGCGCTACTACACCACGCCCAGCGTCGCCGAGGCCCGTTCCTCGGTGGCTTGGTCGCTGTTCTTCATTGCCCTGGTCTACCTGAGCGCGCCGGCCCTGGCCGCCCTGGTGAAGTTCGAGGTCATGAGCCACCTGGTGGGCAGCAGTTTCGACGCGCTGCCGCCCTGGATCGCGCAGTGGGGCAAGGTCGACCCTTCGCTGATCCAGGTCAGCGACCTCAATGGCGACGGGCTGCTGCAGTGGGGCGAGATCCGCATCGGCGCGGACATGATCATGCTGGCCACGCCCGAGCTGGGCGGGCTGCCCTACGTGGTGTCGGGGCTGGTCGCGGCCGGGGGCCTGGCGGCGGCGCTGTCCACCGCCGACGGCCTCTTGCTCACCATCAGCAACGCCATGGTGCGCGACATCTACAGCCACGAGCTGAACCCCCGCGTCACGCCCGACCAGCGCGTGATCCTGTCCAAGTTCGCGCTGCTGGCGGTGGCGCTGGTGGCGGCCGCCGTCGCCTCCTTCAAGCCGGCCGAGATCCTGGCCCTGGTCACGGCCTCCTTCTCGCTCGCCGCCTCGGCCTTCGTGCCCGCGATGGTGCTGGGCATCTTCTGGCGCCGCGCGAGCCGGGGCGGGGCGGTGGCCGGCATGCTGGCGGGGCTCGCGGTGACCGCGGGCTACATGCTGGCGCACGCGCCGGCCTTCCGCTCGGCCCTGGGCCTGGCCCCCGGCGCCGCGCTCTGGTTCGGCATCCAGCCCATGTCGGCGGCCGTGTTCGGCGTGCCCGTGGGCTTCGCCACGGTGGTCGCGGTGAGCCTGCTGCCGGCCCGCCAGCGGCCGCCCGCCGCCGTCACCACCGGCGCGCCGCTGGGCATCTAGGGTTCTTCCTATCAGGGCTTGCCCGGGGCCTGCCCATCCGCAGCGCGATCGCAGGCCGGTGAGTCAGTTTGGTGTCAGAACGCCGCCCAAGACTGCGCCACCCCCTACAACACAAGGAGACTTCATGGCGACAGCTTCATCGACCGCCGCAGGGAGGGCACTCGCCCAGGCGGCACCGATGTCCCGCGAGGAGAAGAAGGTCATCTTCGCGTCCTCCCTGGGCACCGTGTTCGAGTGGTACGACTTCTACCTCTACGGCTCGCTGGCGGCGATCGTCGCCAAGCAGTTCTTCTCCGGCCTGGACCCGACGTCCGCCTACATCTTCGCGCTGCTGGCCTTCGCCGCCGGCTTCCTGGTGCGCCCCTTCGGCGCCATCGTGTTCGGCCGCCTGGGCGACATGATCGGCCGCAAGTACACCTTCCTGGTCACCATCCTGATCATGGGTGCGTCCACCTTCATCGTCGGCCTGCTGCCCAGCTACGCCTCGATCGGCATCGCCGCCCCGGTGATCCTGATCGCGCTGCGCATGCTGCAGGGCCTGGCGCTGGGCGGTGAGTACGGCGGTGCCGCCACCTACGTCGCCGAACACGCGCCGCAGGGCAAGCGCGGCGCGTACACGGCCTGGATCCAGACCACCGCGACCCTGGGCCTGTTCCTGTCGCTGCTGGTGATCCTGGGCGTGCGCAACGCCATCGGCGAGAAGGACTTCAACGACTGGGGCTGGCGCATTCCGTTCCTGGTCTCGATCGCGCTGCTGGCCGTGTCCGTCTGGATCCGCCTGAGCCTGAACGAGTCGCCGGCCTTCCAGAAGATGAAGTCCGAAGGCAAGACCTCCAAGGCGCCGCTGGCCGAGTCCTTCGGCCAGTGGAAGAACATGAAGATCGTGATCCTGGCGCTGTTCGGCCTGACCGCCGGCCAGGCCGTGGTCTGGTACACGGGCCAGTTCTACGCCCTGTTCTTCATGACCACGCTGGCGAAGGTGGACGCGACCACGGCCAACCTGCTGATCGCGGGCTCGCTGGCCATCGGCACGCCCTTCTTCATCATCTTCGGCAAGCTGTCGGACAAGATCGGCCGCAAGCCCATCATCATGGCCGGCTGCCTGATCGCCGCGCTGACCTACTTCCCGGTCTTCAAGATGCTGCTGGAGTACTCGAACCCGGCGCTCACGGCCGCGCAGCAGAAGACGGTGGTCACCGTCACCGCCGACCCGGCGCAATGCTCCTTCCAGGGCAGTCCGATCGCGCGTGACATCGACTTCACCAGCTCCTGCGATATCGCCAAGCGCACGCTGACGCAGTCCTACATCCCGTACGCGAACAAGGCCGGCCCGGCCGGCTCGCCCGCCACGGTGACCATCGGCGACAAGACCTTCACCGCGCCCACGGCGACCCTGAACGAGCAGCGGCATGGCTTCTCGGCGGATTCCGCCAAGTCCATCGGCGAGTTCCGCAAGGGCGTGGCCGAGGCCGCGAAGGGCGCGGGCCTGTCCACCGCGGCCGATCCGGCCAAGATGAACGTCGTCATGGTGCTCGCGCTGCTGGTCTTCCTGGTGATCCTGGTGACCATGGTGTACGGCCCCATCGCCGCCATGCTGGTGGAACTGTTCCCGACGCGCATCCGCTACACCTCGATGAGCCTGCCCTACCACGTGGGCAACGGCTGGTTCGGCGGCCTGCTGCCGACCACGGCCTTCGCCATGGTGGCGGCCACCGGCGACATCTTCTACGGCCTCTGGTACCCGGTGGCGATCGCGGCCATGACCTTCGTCATCGGCACGCTGTTCATCCGCGAAACCAAGGACCGCGACATCTACGCCAACGACTGAGGCACCGCTGCGACAGCAGCCCACGAGCCCGCCCTCGAGGCGGGCTTTTTCTTGTCCGCGGGCGACACATTCGGGCTACATTAACTCAGCCTTGAGCACGAAAAAGGGGCAAGGATTGTGAGGTGGCGATGCTGATGACGAAGACGGCCAAGGGCCTGCAGGTGATGAAGGACCGCTCGGTTCCCCTGTCGCCGCGGCAGCGCTCGGCGTTCATCCTGTTCGACGGCAAGCGCACCCTGCAGGAGGTGCTGGACGCGACCGCGCCCATGGGCGTGGTGGCGGCCGACCTGGAACTGCTGGTGGAGCAGGGCCTGCTGGAGCCGGCCTCCACGCAGGCCGCGGCCCCGGTCCCGGCCGCAGCGCCGGCCGCCGCGCCCGTCGCGTCCGCTGCGCCTGCTGCAGCGCCCGCCTCCGCGGGCACCAGCCGCACCCCGCAGCAGCGCTACATGGAGGCCTACCCCCTGGCCACCGCCCTGACGGCCGGCCTGGGGCTGCGCGGCTTCCGCCTGAACCTGGCGGTGGAGGGCGCCGGCAGCTACGAGGAACTGCTGCAGGTCGCACCGCGCATCCGCGAGGCCGTGGGCGAGCAGAAGTTCGCCCCCCTGGACCGGGCCCTGAACGGCTGAGCCGCCCCCCGGCTGGCCAGCCTGGCCGCGCCGGGCTATAATGGTGGGCTTTCCTTGCCGCACCGCTGCCCCGGGCCATTCTTTCCGGGGCAACTGACGCCCCGCCTTGCGGGGCGGCCCGACGCCCCGCGGGCGGCTTTCGACCCAGAAGGAGTCTTATGCGTCATTACGAAATCGTCCTGCTCATCCATCCGGACCAGAGCGAACAGGTTCCGGCCATGCTGGAGCGCTACAAGGGCATGATCACCGCTGGCGGTGGCAAGGTGCACCGCGTGGAAGACTGGGGCCGCCGCCAGCTGGCCTACCAGATCAACAAGCTCGCCAAGGCGCACTACCTGTGCGTCAACATCGAGGCCGACCAGAACGTGATGGGCGAGCTCGAGCACGCCTTCCGCTTCAACGACGCCGTCCTGCGCCACCTCACCGTGGTCAAGAAGAAGGCCGAGACCGGCCCGTCTTCCATGATGAAGACGGTCGAGCGCGAGGAAGCCCGCAAGGCCGCCCAGGCGGAGTACCAGCAGGCCTAAAGCGGCCCGCGCAGCAACCCGGGAGTGAACCAAGTCGCACTGAGCGCCTGTATCGCCGAGGCATCGCCCCTGCGGTACACCCCGGCCGGCGTGCCCGCCCTCGACCTGAGGCTCGAACACGAGTCGCAGCAACAGGAAGCAGGGCAGGACCGGCAGGTGAAGGCGGCGCTCAAGGCGGTGGCGTTCGGCAGTGTGGCGCAGGCCCTGGCCCGCCAGCATGCCGGAAGCCGGTGGCGCTTCGACGGGTTCCTGGCGACGCCCCGCAACGGCAAGCACCCGGTGCTCCACATCCAGTCATTCGTTCCAGATTCGCATTGAGAGGTCCCCATGGCCACGTTCAAGAAATTCAACAAGGACAAGCGTCCGAAGCGCAACTCGCAGTCGCTGCTGTTCAAGCGCAAGCGCTTCTGCCGCTTCACCGTCGCCGGCGTCGAGGAAATCGACTACAAGGACGTCGACACCCTGCGCGATTTCATCTCTGAAAACGGCAAGATCATTCCCGCGCGCCTGACTGGCACCCGTGCCATCTACCAGCGCCAGCTCAACACCGCCATCAAGCGCGCGCGCTTCCTGGCCCTGGTCCCGTATTCGGACCAGCACCGCATCTAAGGAGCCCACGATGCAAGTCATTCTGCTCGACAAGGTCGTGAACCTGGGCAACCTCGGCGAGATCGTCAAGGTCAAGGACGGCTACGCCCGCAACTTCCTGATCCCGACCGGCCGCGCCCGCCGCGCCACCGAAGCCAACAAGGCCGAATTCGAAGCCAAGCGCGTCGAGCTCGAGAAGGCCGCCGCCGCCAAGCTCGCCGAGGCGCAAGCCCAGGGCGAGAAGCTGGCCGGCACCACCGTCAAGCTGACCCAGAAGGCCGGCGTGGACGGCCGCCTGTTCGGCTCGGTCACCAACTTCGACGTCGCCGAAGAACTGGCCAAGATCGGCTACAAGGTCGCCAAGGCGCAGGTGCGCATGCCCAACGGCCCGATCAAGACCGTGGGCGACAGCACCGTGAGCGTGGCCCTGCACACCGACGTGGTGGTGGACGTCAACGTCACCGTGTACGGCGAAACCGCCTGAGGCGAAACGCCTGCAGCGCAAAAGGCCGCCCCCGGGCGGCCTTTTGTTTTTCGGGGCCCGGGTTGTCCCGCGATATCCACAGGTTTCACGCCTGATTCCCACCGGCTTGTCCACTGGACGAGGCGGGGGGCGGGCCGTAGCATTCACCAGCATTCCAAGATCCATGTCCGCAGTCCCCAGCCCCATCGAAGACGACTACCGGCGCGATTCGCAGATCGCGCAGCTGCGCATCCCGCCGCACTCGATCGAGGGCGAATCCAGCGTGCTGGGCGGCCTGCTGCTGGACAACGGCGCCTGGGACCGCGTCGCGGACCTGCTCACCGAGTCCGACTTCTACCGCTACGAGCACAAGCTGATCTGGCAGGCGATCAGCGGCCTGGTCAACGCCACCAAGCCGGCGGACGTGATCACGGTGTTCGAGTCGCTGCAGAACCTGGGCAAGGCCGACGAGGCCGGCGGGCTGGCCTACCTGAACTCGCTGGCGCAGTACGTGCCCAGCGCGGGCAACATCCGCCGCTACGCGGAGATCGTTCGCGAGCGCTCCATCCTGCGCAAGCTGGTGAGCGCCAGCGACGAGATCTCCACCGCCGCCTTCAACCCGCAGGGCAAGGCGGTGGACCAGATCCTGGACGAGGCCGAGCAGAAGATCTTCAACATCGGCGAGGAAGGCTCGCGGATGAAGCAGGGCTTCCAGTCCATGGACCGGCTGGTCGTGGAGCTGCTGGACCGCGTGCAGGAGATGGCGGACAACCCGAACGACATCACGGGCGTCCCCACCGGCTTCTACGACCTGGACCGCATGACCTCGGGCATGCAGGCCGGCGACCTGATCATCCTGGCGGCGCGGCCCTCCATGGGCAAGACCTCGTTTGCGATCAACATCGCCGAGCACGTGGCGCTGCACGAACAGCTGCCGGTGGCGGTGTTCTCCATGGAAATGGGTGCCAGCCAGCTGGCCGTGCGTATCGTGGGCTCGATCGGCCGCATCGACCAGGGCCACCTGCGCACCGGCAAGCTGGCCGACGACGAATGGCCGCGCCTGACCGAGGCGATCGAGAAGCTGCGCACCATCTCGCTGCACATCGACGAGACGCCCGGCCTCACCGCGAGCGAGTTGCGCGCCAACGCACGCCGCCTGGCACGCCAGTGCGGCGGCAAGCTGGGCCTGATCGTGGTCGACTACCTGCAGCTGATGAGCACGTCCTCCAGCATGAGCGACGAGAACCGCGCCACGGCCGTGGGCGAAATCTCGCGCGGCCTGAAGATGCTCGCCAAGGAGCTGGGCTGCCCGGTGATCGCGCTGTCGCAGCTCTCGCGCGGCGTGGAGTCGCGTACCGACAAGCGTCCCATGATGAGCGACCTGCGCGAATCCGGCGCCATCGAGCAGGACGCCGACGTGATCATGTTCATCTACCGCGACGACTACTACAACAAGGACTCCAAGGAGCCCGGCGTCTCGGAGATCATCATCAGCAAGCAGCGTAACGGCCCCACCGGCACCGTGAAGCTGGCCTTCATCAAGAACTTCACCAAGTTCGAGAACCTGGCCGTCTCCAGCGATTTCTGAGGCGGCTCAGGCCGCGCGGCCCGGCACCAGCACCGCCGCCCCTTGCACCCGGCCCTCGCGCAGGGCCTGCACCGCGAGCGCCGCGTCCGCCAGGGCGAAGGGCTGCACGTGCGTCACCACCGGGGTGCGCGCCACCTGCGCGAGGAAGGCCTCACCGTCGGCCCGCGTCAGGTTGGCCACCGAGCGCAGCACCCGCTCGCCCCACAGCAGGCTGTAGTCGAAGGCGGGGATCGGGCTCATGTGGATGCCGGCGCAGACCACGGTGCCACCCTTGCGCACCGCGCGCAGCGCCAGGGGCACCAGCCCGCCCACGGGCGCGAACAGCAGCGCGGCGTCCAGCGGCACGGGCGGCAGGTCGTCCGAGGTGCCCGCCCAGGACGCGCCCAGCGAACGGGCGAAGGCCTGGCCCTGCAGGTCGCCCGCGCGCGTGAAGGCGTACACCTCCTGGCCGAGCGCGACGGCCACCTGGGCGATGAGGTGCGCGGCCGCGCCGAAGCCGTACAGGCCGAGCCGGCGCGCCGTGGCGGCGCCGGCCAGGCGCCAGGCCCGGTGGCCGATCAGTCCGGCGCACAGCAGCGGGGCGGCATGCAGGTCGTCGTAGGCCTCGGGCAGGGCGAAGCAGAAGCGCTCGTCGGCGAGGGTGTATTCGGCGAAGCCGCCGTCGCGGTCGTAGCCCGTGAATTCGGGCTCGTCGCAGAGGTTTTCGTGGCCCTGGCCGCAGAAGCCGCAATGGCCGCAGGCACGGCCCAGCCAGGGCACGCCCACGCGCCGGCCCAGTGCGAAGCGGCCCGCCCCGGGCCCATGGCCGGCCACGCGGGCGACGATCTCGTGGCCGGGCACCACGCCCTGGCGGTGGGGCGGCAGGTCGCCGTCGATCACGTGCAGGTCGGTGCGGCACACGCCACAGGCCAGCACCTGCAGCAGCAGCTCACCGGGCCCCGGCACGGGCAGCGGGCGCTCTTCCGGGCAGAGCGTGCGCCGGGCGAGGTCGGCACGCATCACCCGCATGGCGATACCGCCTACTTCACGAGCAGGACCGGCACCTCGCTGGTCTCCACCACCTTCTGCGACACGCTGCCCATCACGGCCCGGCCCAGGAAGCCGTGGCCGTGGGTGCCCATCACGACAAGGTGGCACTTCTGCTTCCTGGCAATGGCCGGGATCTCGGCGGCGGCGTGGCCGACGCGCCAGAGCGTCTTGAAGGGGACCTCGTGGCGGGCGAGGAAGCGCTCCACCGGCGCCAGCACCTTGCGCGCTTCCTGGGTGTGCCAGTCGTGCACCACCTCGGCGCCCACCATGGTCTTCACGCCGGGGGGAATGGGCGCCTGGACGTGCAGCACCAGCAACTCGTCGCCGGGCCCGCACAGGGTCTCGTGGGTGACCAGGAAGGCGAGGGCCTTCTTGGTGAACGCGCTGCCGTCGGCAGCGAGCAGGATCTTCATGCGGCTCTCCTTGGGGTCAGCGCAGCACCAGCACGGGCAGGCTGCCGTGCGTCAGCACCTGCTGCGTCTCGCTGCCCAGGAGCACCCGCTTGAGGCCGCGGCGGCCGTGCGAGGCCATCACCACCAGGTCGCACCGGTGCTTCTTCGCAGCCGAGAGAATCGATTCTGCCACCTGGTCCGAGCGGGCCACCACGCCCTTGGCCTGCACGCCCGCGGCCTCGGCCGCGACGCGCACCGCATCGACCAGGGCCTGGCCGCGCTCGGCCCACTGCTTCTCGATGCGCGCGGCCTCCGGGTTGGTGATGGTGACGGCGCCCTCGAAGTAGCTCACCGGGTAGCGCGGCACCACGTGCAGGGCCACCAGCTCCGCCCGCAGCGATGCCGCCATCCCGATCGCGGCCTTCACGGCTTTGGCGGACAGCTTGGAGCCGTCGGTGGTCACGAGGATGCGTTGGTACATGGAAGGCCTCCGGTGATGACGCGGCCAGCATAGGTCGCGGGGGGGCCCTCGCGCTTGATGCATGTCAAGAGCGGCCGCCCGCAGGCTGGCTAGCCTTGGGGCATGCCCGATTCCCCCCTCTCCCTGGCCGCTGCGACGGACGGTCCGCAGGACCGCGCCGCCGCCTGGACCGCGCTGGACCAGCCCGCCGAGTGGCGGGCCTTCAGCCGTGAACTGCAGGGGCAGGGCGGCCGCGTGGAGTCCTGGCTGGCGATCGAGGGGATGGAGTGCCCCGGCTGCGCGCTGGTGGTCGAGGACGCGCTCACCGCCTGCCCGGGCGTGCGCAGCGCCCAGGTCAACGGCAGCACCGCCACCGCACGCGTGGAGTGGGAGCCCGGCGCGGGCCGGCCGTCCGACTGGTGGGCCGCGCTGCAGCGGGCCGGCTACGGCGCCCTGCCGGCCGGCGACCAGCTCGATGCGCAGCCACGGCGCCGGGCCCGGCGGATGATGCTGTGGCGCTGGCTGGTGGCCGGCTTCTGCATGATGCAGGTGATGATGTACGCGGTGCCCGTGTACATGTCGGCCCCGGGGGAGATGAGTGCCGATGCCCTGGGCCTGATGCGCTGGGCGGCCTGGCTGCTCACGCTGCCGGTGCTCCTCTTTTCCTGCAAGCCCTTCTTCGCCTCGGCCTGGCGCGACCTGCGCCACCTGCGCCTGGGCATGGACGTGCCGGTGGCGCTGGGCATCCTGATCGCGTACGCCGCCAGCACCGCGGCCACCTTCCAGCCGCGCGGGCCGCTGGGCGACGAGGTCTGGTTCGACTCGATCACCATGTTCGTCTTCTTCTTGCTGTCGGGCCGCATGCTGGAGCAGCGCCTGCGCGACCGCACGGCCGGTGCCCTGGAAGCCCTGGCGCGGCGCCTGCCCGACCTGGTGGAGCGGCGCAGCCTGGCGGGCGATGGCCGCTTCGAGCGCGTGCCGGTGCGCACCCTGGTGCCGGGCGATTGCATCCGCGTGCTGCCGGGCGAGGTCATCCCCGCCGATGGCCTGGTGCTGGCGGGCGACGGCCAGGTCGACGAGGCCATCCTCACCGGCGAATCGCAGCCGCTGCGGCGCACGGCCGGCCAGCCGGTGGTCGCCGGCAGCCACAACCTCAGCGGCACCCTGGTGATCCAGGTGCTGCGCTGTGGCCCGGACACGCGCTTCGCGGAGATCGTCGGCCTGATGGAGCGGGCGTCGGTCGAGAAGCCCCGGGTGGCACGCCAGGCCGACCGCGTGGCGGGCTGGTTCCTGGGCCTGGTGGTGCTGGCCAGTGCCGGTGGCGCCGCCTGGTGGTGGCCGGCCGGTCACGCCCATGCGATCGGGGTCGCGATCGCGGTGCTCATCGTCACCTGCCCCTGCGCGCTCTCGCTGGCGACCCCCGCCGCGACGCTGGCCGCCGCGGGCGCGCTGGCGCGGCGCGGCATCGTCGTGCGCAGGCTGCAGGCACTGGAGGCGGGGGCTTCGGTCGACACCGTCATCTTCGACAAGACCGGCACGCTCACGCAGGCCGAACTGGCGCTGGGTGCCGTGCGCTGCCGCGAGGGCCTGCAGGCATCGCAGGCGCTGGCCCTGGCGGGGGCGCTGGCGGCGTGCTCGCTGCACCCGGCCTCGCGCGCCCTGGCCCGTGCAGCGGGCGAGGGCCTGCCGCCCGTGCGCGGCACCCGGGAGGAGGCCGGCCGCGGCGTCCGCGGCGAGGTCTGGCACGCAGGCGCCTGGCAGGCGCTGCGCCTGGGTTCGGCCGCCTTCTGTGGCGTGCAGGACGCCGGGGCCGGGAGCACGCAGGTCCACTTGGCCGATGCCCAGGGCTGGCTGGCCAGCTTCCAGGTCGACGAGGCCTTGCGCGAGGACGCGCCGGCCGCCGTGGCGGCCCTGGCCGCGCAGGGCCTGGGCGTGCAACTGCTCTCGGGCGACACCGAGGCGGCCGCGCAGCGCCTGGCGCAGCGCGCCGGCATCGCCCGGGCCGAGGGCGGCCAGACGCCCGAGGCCAAGCTGGCCCGCGTGGCGCAGCTGCAGCAGCAAGGCCGGCGCATCGCCATGGTGGGCGACGGCATGAACGACGGCCCCGTGCTGGCGCGGGCCGACCTGTCCATCGCCATGGGCCATGCGGTGCCGCTGGCGCAGGCGCAGGCCGATTTCGTGGTGCCTGGCGAGCGGCTCTCCGCGGTGCCGCTGCTGCTCGCGCAGGCGCGCCGCTGCCGGCGCGTGGTGCGCGAGAACCTGGCCTGGGCTGCGGCCTACAACATGGTGTGCGTGCCCCTGGCCGTGGCCGGGGCGATGCCGCCCTGGCTCGCCGGCCTGGGCATGGCGGCCAGCTCGCTCTTCGTGGTCATGAACTCCGCGCGCCTGGCGCGCCTTCCGCAGGACGCCTGATGGACATCCTCTTCCTCCTCATTCCGCTGTCGGTGGCGCTGGCCTTCGTCATCCTGGGCGCGCTCGCTTGGGCCGTGTGGCGTGGGCAATTTGACGCAATCGAGGCCGAGGGCGAACGCATTCTCAAAACGGATTGACCTTCATCAACGACCCGCGGCAGGCCGGACAAGACACTTGACCCCGTCACGATCAAAAGAGGTGTTTCCATGACTGAAAACCCCATTCGAGCCGTCACCTACAACGACACCGTGGTCCGCCAGTTCTCGCTGATGGCCGTGGTGTGGGGCGTGGTGGGCATGCTCGTCGGGCTCATCATCGCCGCGCAGCTGGCCTGGCCCGAACTCAACCTGGGCATTCCCTGGCTGTCCTACGGGCGCCTGCGTCCGCTGCACACCAACGCGGTGATCTTCGCGTTCGGTGGCTGCGCGCTGTTCGCCACCAGCTACTACGTGGTGCAGCGCACCTGCCACACCGGCCTGTTCCTGCCCAAGCTCGCCAGCTTCACTTTCTGGGGCTGGCAGGCGGTGATCGTGGCGGCGGCCATCAGCCTGCCCATGGGCTACACCACGGGCAAGGAATACGCCGAGCTCGAGTGGCCCATCGACATCCTGATCACGGTGGTCTGGGTCTCGTACGCGATCGTCTTCTTCGGCACCGTCGGCACCCGCAAGGTCAGGCACATCTACGTGGCCAACTGGTTCTACGGTGGCTTCATCCTCGCCGTCGCCCTGCTGCACGTGGTCAACAGCGCCGAAGTGCCGGCCGGCTGGATGAAGTCCTACTCGGCCTACGCCGGCGTACAGGACGCGATGGTGCAGTGGTGGTACGGCCACAACGCGGTCGGCTTCTTCCTCACCGCGGGCTTCCTCGGGATGATGTACTACTTCATCCCCAAGCAGGCCGAGCGGCCGGTCTACAGCTACCGGCTCTCCATCGTCCACTTCTGGGCGCTGATCTTCACCTACATGTGGGCGGGTCCGCACCACCTGCACTACACCGCGCTGCCCGACTGGACGCAATCCCTGGGCATGGTGTTCTCGCTGATCCTGCTGGCGCCCAGCTGGGGCGGGATGATCAACGGCATCATGACGCTGTCGGGTGCCTGGCACAAGCTGCGTGACGACCCCGTGCTGCGCTTCCTGATCGTGTCCCTGTCCTTCTACGGCATGAGCACCTTCGAGGGCCCGATGATGTCCATCAAGACGGTCAACTCGCTGTCCCACTACACCGACTGGACCATCGGCCACGTGCACTCCGGCGCCCTGGGCTGGGTCGGCCTGGTGTCCATGGGTTCCCTGTACTTCCTGATCCCGCGCCTGTTCGGTCAGAAGAAGATGTACAGCACCAAGGCGATCGAACTGCACTTCTGGGTCGCCACCATCGGCATCGTGCTGTACATCGCCGCCATGTGGATCGCCGGCGTGATGCAGGGCCTGATGTGGCGCGCCATCAACCCGGACGGCACGCTGACCTACACCTTCGTCGAGGCTGTCAAGGCGACCTATCCCTTCTACGTGGTGCGCGTGGTCGGCGGCCTGCTGTACCTCTCCGGCATGCTGATCATGGCCTGGAACACCTGGATGACCGTCGCCCGCGGCCATGCCGTGCCGGTCGCCATCCCGGTTCCCCAGGCCGCCTGAAGGGAGTCAACACCATGAGCAACGACAACACTTCGACCGGCTTCTCGCACGAAAAGATCGAGACCAGCAACTTCCTGATGATCGTGCTGATCCTGCTGGTCGTCGCCATCGGCGGCGCGGTGGAGATCATCCCGCTGTTCTTCCAGAAGTCGACCACCGAGCCGATCACGGGCCTGAAGCCCTACACCGCGCTGCAGCTGGCCGGCCGCGACATCTACCTTCGCGAGGGCTGCTACAACTGCCATTCGCAGATGATCCGGCCCTTCCGCGCCGAGACGCTGCGCTACGGCCACTACTCGGTGGCGGGCGAGTTCGTGTACGACCACCCTTTCCAGTGGGGCAGCAAGCGCACCGGCCCCGACCTGCAGCGCGTGGGCGGCAAGTACAGCGACGACTGGCACAAGATCCACCTGAACAACCCGCGCGACGTGGTGCCCGAGTCCAACATGCCGGCCTATCCCTGGCTGGAGAAGAACCTCGTCGACGACGCCGCCATGCCCACGCACATGCGTGCGCTGCGCACCGTGGGCGTGCCCTACACCGACGCGGAGATCGCCAAGGCCTCGGCCGACGTGAAGGGCAAGACCGAGCAGGAAGCGCTGATCGCCTACCTGCAGAGCCTGGGCCTGTCCCTCAAGTAAGGAGCACGAACATGGACGTCAACGACCTCCGCATCATCGCCACGGTGATCTCCTTCGTCACCTTCCTGGGCATCCTGTGGTGGGCGTATGCCCGCCGCAACCAGTCCGCCTTCGAGCAGGCCGCCAACATCCCCTTCGAGCAGGACTGAGCCCGGAGCACGTCATGAGCGATTTCACTTCGAACTTCTGGTCGGTCTACGTGGCCGGCATCACGCTGCTGGGCATCCTGGGCTGCGCCATCCTGCTGTGGGCGACCTCCCGCAAGAAGGTGGTGTCCACCGCCGACAACACCACGGGCCATGTCTGGGACGAGGACCTGACCGAGATGAACAACCCGCTGCCGCGCTGGTGGATGTGGCTGTTCGTCATCACCATCGTCTTCGCCGTGCTGTACCTGGTGGCCTATCCGGGCCTGGGCACCAACCCCGGCAGCCTGGGCTGGACCTCCACCGGCCAGCACGCCAAGGAGGTGGCCACCGCCAACAAGGAACTGGAACCCCTGTACGCCCAGTACACGGCCAAGAAGGTCGAGGAGCTGGCCGGCGACGGCGGCGCCATGGCCGTGGGCGAGCGCCTGTTCATGAACAACTGCGCGCAGTGCCACGGCTCGGACGCGCGCGGCTCCAAGGGCTTCCCCAACCTGACCGACAACGACTGGCTGCACGGCGGCACGCCCGAGAAGATCAAGGAAACCATCACCCAGGGCCGCATCGGCCAGATGCCGGTGATGGCGGCCGCGGTCGGCTCGCCGGAAGACGTGAAGAACGTCGCCCAGTACGTGCTGAGCCTGTCGGGCAACGCCACCGACTCGGTGCGTGCCCAGCTGGGCAAGTCCAAGTTCACCGCCTGCGCGGCCTGCCACGGCATCGACGGCAAGGGCAACCAGGCCATAGGTGCGCCCAACCTGACCGACGACATCTGGCTGCACGGCTTCGGCGAGCAGGCCATCATGAACATGGTCAACAACGGCAAGGTCAACCAGATGCCGGCCCAGGGCGGCAAGCTGACCGAGGCGCAGATCCACGTGCTGACCGCCTACGTCTGGGGCCTGTCCAACAAGCCCACCAAGGCCACGCCCTGAGCGCACCCGCGCGGGCATGAAGGCCGGGCATTGCCCGGCCTTTTTTTCATGGCGCGGCCCTCATGTCCCTGCGTCCCACGGGGACAACCCCGGGCTCCATGATCTAGCGCAAGTGCTGGAAGTTTGACCGGGCGCAAGATTCCGGGCGTGAAAGTCATTCCCATCGTCCCTGTCGCGGGCCAGGAAGGTGAGCCCGCTTCCGAATCGCTGTACGAAGCCCAGAAGAAGATCTACCCGCGTGCGGTCACGGGCCTCTTCGCCCGCTGGCGCTGGGCCTTCGTCTGGCTCACGCAGATCGTCTTCTACGGCCTGCCCTGGCTGTCCTGGGGCGGCCGGCAGGCGGTGCTGTTCGACCTGGCGGCGCGGCGCTTCTACATCTTCGGCTACGTCCTCTACCCGCAGGACTTCATCTACCTGACGGGCCTGCTGGTGATCAGCGCGCTCTCGCTGTTCCTGTTCACCGCGGTGGCCGGGCGGCTGTGGTGCGGCTTCGCCTGCCCGCAGACGGTCTACACCGAGATGTTCCTGTGGATAGAGCGCAAGGTCGAGGGTGATCGCACCGCCCGCATGAAGCTGGACGGCGCGCCCATGTCGCTGGAGAAGCTGGTCAAGAAGTGGTTCAAGCACCTGCTCTGGGTGGGCCTGGCCATGTGGACCGGCTTCAGCTTTGTCGGCTACTTCACGCCCATCCGCGAGCTGGGCATGGAATTCCTGCAGACGCGCATGGGCTCCTGGGAGGTGTTCTGGGTCTTCTTCTATGGCTTCGCCACCTACGGCAACGCCGGCTTCATGCGCGAGCAGGTGTGCAAGTACATGTGCCCCTACGCCCGCTTCCAGAGCGCGATGTTCGACCACGACACCATGATCGTGAGCTACGACGAGGCCCGCGGCGAGCCGCGCGGCTCGCGCTCGCGCAAGGCGGACCTGTCGCAGCTGGCCCTGGGCAGCTGCGTGGACTGCAGCCTGTGCGTGCAGGTCTGCCCGACCGGGATCGACATCCGCCACGGCCTGCAGTACGAGTGCATAGGCTGCGGCGGCTGCATCGACGTGTGCAACGGCGTGATGGACAAGATGGGCTATGAGCGGGGCCTGATCCGCTTCACCACCCAGAACGCCATGGCCCGGGGCTGGAAGCGCAAGGACATCCTGCGCCACGTCCTGCGGCCGCGGGTGCTGCTCTATGCCACCGTGCTGCTGGCCCTGTGCCTGGGCGTGGGCCTGAGCCTGGCCCTGCGCACGCCGCTGAAGGTGGACGTGGTGCGCGACCGCGCCGCGCTCTCGCGCATCGTGGCCGGCGGCAGGCTGGAGAACGTCTACCGCATCCAGATCATGAATGCCACCGAGCGGCCGCAGAACTACACGCTGCATGTCGAGGGCCTGCCGGGCCTGGTCGTGGCGTCCGAGACCGAGTTCTCGGTGGCGCCGGCCGATGCCCGCTGGGTGGTCGTGCGCCTGCAGATGCCCTACGGTGCCGCCGAACCCGGCTCGCACCCCATCCATTTCCTGATCGGCGAGGCGGGCGGCGATGCGCACGTCAGCGAGAAGTCGGTCTTCCTTGTCCCGCATTGAAAGGCACGCCATGAAGAATGAATCTCCCAGCCAGCCCTGGTGGACCTACGGCCACGTCTGGCTCATCATCGCCGGCCCGGCGGTGGTGGTGGTGGCCGCACTGGCCACGGCCTGGATCGCGGTGCGTTCGCCCGACCCGGTGATCGCCGAAGACTATTACCAGCAGGGCATGAACATCAACAAGACCCTGGCCCGTGAGCGCGCCCGGATGCCGGCGATGCAGGGGCGCAACCACGCGAATACCCCAGCAGAGGACGCCAACTGATCCGTCTACAGTGGCAGCGGAGGTTTTTTCATGCGCCATGACAAGGTGATGTGGATCGTCTGGCCCGCTTTCCTGGCGGCCTGCGTCCTCGAACTGGTGGTTTTCGCCGTCGTCGATCCCAGCGAGCTGCACCTGCAGGGCTGGCCGCGGCAGGCCGTGTACACGGCCGCGTTCTTCGCCTTCTGGGCGGTCTGCGCCGGGGCCAGCGGGCTCACGGCCCTGCTGGGCACACCCCCCTCGGAAGTCAATCGCAGCGCCTGAAGCTGTGCCTTTCGCGCCAGCTTGGTGCGCTTTGGGGGGCGGCACCCCGCGGCTTGTGCTGTAATTTCATTCAGCACTCCACACAGCCGCCGTGCCCACCCGTCATTACCCTGCCGCAGCCCGCCTCGCCGGTCTGCTCGATTCCGCGATGGACGGGATCATCGCCGTGGACGAGAGCCAGCGCATCGCGCTGTACAACCGCGCGGCCGAACGGATCTTCGGCTGGCATGTGGACGAGGTCATGCTTCAGCCGCTGGACATGCTCTTGCCCGCACGCTTCCGCGGCGCGCACGGTGGTCACGTGCGCCGCTTCGGCGAGACGGGCGTGACCTCCCGCCGCATGGGCGGCACCTCGGTGATCTACGGCCTGCGCAAGAACGGCGAGGAGTTCCCCATGGACGCCTCGATCTCGCAGCTGGTCTCGCCGGAGGGCCATCTCTACACCGTGATCCTGCGCGACGTCACCGAGCGGGTGCGCGCCCAGGAGGACCTGGCCAGCTTCGCCAAGCAGGCCAGCGCGATCCGCGAACAGGAGAAGAGCCGCGTCGCCCGCGAACTGCACGACGAGCTGGCCCAGTCGCTCACCGCCCTGAAGATGGACGCGCTGTGGGTGCGCGACAACCTGCAGGGCGACACGGACACCCTGCGCGCCAAGCTGGACGGCATGCTGGCCATGCTGGACGCCAGCGTGGCCGCCACGCGCCGCATCGCGGCCGACCTGCGGCCCCTGGTGCTGGACGACCTGGGCCTGGGCCCGGCCGTCGAGTGGCTGGTGCACAGCTTCATGCAGCGCAACGGCATCGCCTGCGAGCTTGAGGGCGACGCCGACCTGGAGCTGCCCGAGCCCTACGCCACGGCCGTGTTCCGCATGGTCCAGGAGTCGCTGCAGAACGTGGCCAAGCACGCCCAGGCGACCGAGGTCCACGTGGTGGTCGCGCGGGAGGAGGGCGGCCTGCGCCTGCGCGTCGTCGACGACGGTGTGGGCTTCGACACCGCCTTGCCCCGCAAGACCGCCTCGCTGGGCCTGGCCGGCCTGCGCGAGCGCGCGCAACAGCTCAAGGGCAAGGTCTCGGTGCGCAGCATGCCGGGCCGCGGCACCGAGGTGGAAGCCTGGATCCCGGTCCATGAGGGGGAGGCCGGGTGATACGCATCGTCATCGCCGACGACCACGCCATCGTGCGCGAGGGCCTCAAGCGCATCGTCGGCGAGGCCGAGGACCTGCAGGTGGCGGACGAGGCCGCCGACGGCACGCAGGTGATGGCCCGGGTGCGCGAGTGCGCCTTCGACGTCCTGGTGCTGGACCTGTCCATGCCCGGGCGCAGCGGCATGGAGCTGATCAAGCTGGTCAAGGCCGAGAAGCCCAGGCTGCGCATCCTGGTGCTCAGCATGCACCAGGAGCTGCAGTACGCGGTGCGAGCGATCAAGTCCGGCGCCAGCGGCTACCTGACCAAGGAAAGCGCCCCGGCCGAGCTGGTGCAGGCGATCCGCAAGATCGCCGGCGGCGGGGCCTACATCACGGCCGAGGTCGCGGAGCAGCTGGCCCTGGGCGCGATGCCCGGGGTGGACGCCGCGCCCCACGAGGCGCTGACCGACCGCGAATTCCAGGTCCTGCAGCAGCTGGTCGAGGGCCATTCGGTCACGGACATCGCGGGCCGCCTGAAGCTGTCGGTGAAGACCGTGAGCACGCACAAGGCGAACCTCATGCAGAAGCTGGGCGTCACCAGCCAGAGCGCCCTGGTGCGCTACGCCATGCGGCACGGCCTCGCGGCCGACGAGGAACTCTAGCCGCCCGCCCTCGCGCCTAGGACGATTCCTAGGCCGCCTCGGCGTTTGTCCCGGTCGCCAACCGGACGGCGCCTAGCCCGCGATTCAGCCGCCGCCGATGGGCCTTTCGCCCGCCGGCAGGCAAAGTTCAGGGCATGGAAACGCAGACGCAAGCCCTCAAGGTGTTCCTCGCCGACGACTCGGCGATGATCCGCCAGCGGGTCGCCAGCCTGCTCGCCGAACAGGCGGCGGGCATGGCCATCGTCGGCGAGGGCGTCACGCCCCGGGCCTGCATCGAAGGCATCCTGGCCACCCACCCCGACGTGGTGGTGCTGGACGCCCAGCTCGAGGGCGGCCAGGGCCTGGAGGTGCTGCGCGCGGTCAAGCCCGCGGCCCCCGAGATCGCCTTCGTCGTCTTCAGCAACAACGCCGGCCCCGCCTACCGCAAGCGCTACCTGGGCGCGGGCGCCTCCCGCTTCCTCGACAAGTCCGCCGACTTCGACCAGCTCGCCGCTGCGGTGACCGCCGCCGCCCATCCCGCTTCCCCGTCCCAACTGTCCTCCTGAGAGCCGCCATGACCACTGCCCTGATCGACGCACCCCAGCGCACCATCCGGATCGCTTCCGTGCCTGCCACGGTCCGCGCGGCGTCGCCGGTGGCGCCCCTGCGCACGCAATGCTCCGCCTGCCACCTGAAGGACCTGTGCCTTCCCTGCGGCCTGTCCGGCGAGGAAATGCAGCGCCTGGACAGCCTGATGTTCGGCCGCCGCAAGGTCGCCGCCGGCCAGACCCTGTACCGCGAGGGCGACAGGTTCCAGTTCATCTACGCGGTGCGCAGCGGCACCTTCAAGTCCAGCCTGACCCTGGCCGACGGCCGTGAGCAGGTCAGCGGCTTCCACATGGCCGGCGAGCTCATGGGCCTGGACGGCGTGGCCAACGGCCACCACGCCAGCAGCGCCACCGCGCTGGAAGACACCGAGGTCTGCGCCATCCCCTACGCCCACCTCACCGAGCTGGCCGCCAGCAGCAGCAACCTGCAGCACGTGGTGAGCCGCCTGATGAGCCGCGAGATCGTGCGCGAGCACAGCCTGATGATGCTGCTGGGCAGCATGAACGCGGAGGAGCGCCTGGCCGCCTTCCTGCTGAACCTGTCGCAGCGCATGAAGGCCCGCGGCTATTCCTCCAGCGAGTTCCACCTGCGCATGTCGCGCGCCGAGATCGGCAGCTACCTGGGCATGAAGCTGGAGACGGTGAGCCGCACCTTCTCCGCCTTCCACCAGCAGGGGCTGCTGGAAGTCGACAAGCGCCACGTGCGCATCGTCGACATCGAGGGCCTGCAACGCGCCTTCGAATCCCGGGTGCACTGAGCCCGCTCCGCACCAGAACGAGGACACCCCATGCAACATCACACCCTGCAGGTCATCCGCGACGAGCATGCGGCCGTCGCGGCCGTGCTGCGCTCGCTGCAGCCCCTGGTGGCCCAGGGCCCGGGCGACGAGCCCGAGCGTTTCTTCGACGTGCTGCGCGCGATGCTCTTCTACATCGACGAGTTTCCCGAGAAGAAGCACCACCCGAACGAATCCGACCTGCTGTTTCCCAAGCTCGCCCGCGTCGCGCCCGAGCTGATGCCGGTGATACGCCGCCTGGAGACCGACCACATGCACGGCGAGACGCGGGTTCGCGAACTCCAGCACCTGCTGCTGGCCTGGGAGCTGATCGGCGACACCCGGCGCACCGACTTCGTGGAGGCCTGCGAGGTGTACGTGCGCTTCTACCTGGAGCACATGCGCGTCGAGGAGACGCAGCTGCTGCCCGTGGCCGAGCAGAAGCTGGGCCCGCAGGACTGGGCCGAGCTGGACCGCGTCTTCGTCGCGGCCCGCGACCCGCTGGCCGGCGGTAGCCGCGACCCCGCCTACGACCGGCTGTTCACCCGCATCGTGCTGTCCACGCCGGCCCCGCTGGGCGTGGGCGCGGCCCTGCACCACACGCCGGCCTGACAAACCCCTCAGGCGGCCTGGCTGCCGAGGCGGGCGAGGCGGCGTTCCCAGGCAGCCACCGCCGCGGGCTGCAGGCCGCCCGCACCGCCCACCAGCGTGTGCCGCACCGGGCTGAAGCCGACGAAGCCCAGGATGTTGCGCTCCAGCGAGCGCAGGCTGTGCGCGCCATAGAACCACCGGTACACCATCGCGGGCATGCCCATGCCCACCACCACGCGCGCGCTGCGGCCGGCCAAGCCCTTGCGCGCCGGCGAGCCGGGCGTGGCCCGGGTGAATGCCACCCCGGGCCGCATGACCTGCTCCAGGAAGGCTTTGAGCACGGCCGGCATGTCGCCCAGCCAGAGCGGGTACACCAGCATCAGGTGCTGGCACCACTGCAGCGCGGCCTGCGCGTCGGCCAGGGCCGCGGGCACGGGCTCGTCCTCCCAGGCCCGCGGGCTGCGCAGCAGGGGCACCTCGAGCCGGCCCAGGTCCAGGGCGTGCAGCGTGTGGCCGGCGGCCAGCGCCGCGTTCGCATAGGACTGCGCCAGGTCGTGCAGCAGGTGCGGCTGCGAGGCATCCGGGTGCCCCTGCACCAGCAGGATGCGGCGGCCGCTCATGCCGCCTCCAGCAGCGGCGCCAGCCCCTGGACGATCGCCGGCAGCAGCGCGATGGCGTTGCTGGGGTGCGGCACCGCGTCGCAGCTGACCAGCCGGGACACGCCGGCCTCCAGGATGCCGCGGCCCGCGGCCTCGTCCATGAGCGCGTGCACCACCACCGCCACGGGCGCGGGGTGGCCCGCGCCGCGCAGCAGCCTGGCCGCGCCGGCCAGCGTGGCGCCGGACGAGACGATGTCGTCCACCAGGACCGGCGTGCACCCGCCCGCGGGAGGCAGCCCCTGCGCGCTGATCAGGACTTCGCGATCGCCCTGGCGCTGCTTGCGCAGCACCGCCCAGGGCGCGCCGGCGGCCTGCGCCACCTGGGCCACCCATTGGGCGCTTTCCTCGTCGGGCCCGACGATGAGCGGGCTGGGCACTTCGCGGACGATCCACTGCGCGATCGCCGGCGCCGCCGCCACCGCCACCGCCGGGATGCTGTAGATCGCCGACAGGGCGGTGTGGCGGTGCAGGTGGGGATCCACCGTGAGCAGGAAGTCCAGCGCGCGCGAGAGCAGGCGGGCATAGCTCAGCGAGCTGATCGCCTCGCCGGGGTGGAAGCGGGCGTCCTGGCGCATGTAGGCCAGGTAGGGGGCGACCAGGCCGACCTGGGTCGCGCCCAGTTCGCGGGCGCAGTCGGCGGCGAACAGCAGCGGCAGCGTCTTGCCTTCCGGGCGGTCCAGGCTGCCGGCGAGGATCACGCAGCGGCCGGCGACGGCGGCATCGATGCGGACCAGCGATTCGCCGTCCGGGAAGGCGCGCACGAACAGGGGCACGCAGGCCCAGCCCAGGGCCTGCGCCAGCTGGGCGGGGAGGGCGCCGCTGCCCGGCAGGCCCAGCACCAGGCCGCGCGCTTCATTCATCCTCGGCCACCTGCACGGTGCCCGGCTGGGCATGGGCGTAGTCGACCGCGTAGGCCAGGGTGCCGGGCGAGGCCGCGTGCAGGGTGTAGAGCGGCTGGCCGCGTTCCACGAATTCCCCAGGCCGAATGTGCAGGTCGATGCCCGCGCAGGCGGCCTTGGGCGCGCCGGCCAGCTTGGCGATGCGCGAGAGCCGGCGGTTGTCCACGCCCACCACGTTGCCGCTGCGCAGGGCCAGCACCGGCTGCGTGTAGCGTGCCCGCTCGGGCTCGCGGAAGCCGCCCTGGGCCTCGCAGATCTCGCCGAACTTCTGCAGCGCGCGGCCGTCGGCCAGCACCTGGGCGGCGAGGTCCATGCCCGCCCCGGGGGCGGCCGCGCCGCCCAGCTCCAGCAACTGGCCGGCCAGGAGCAGCGATCGCTCGGCCAGGTCGGCCGGCGCGTCCGGCTGGCAGCGCAGCACCGAGAGCACGTCGCGCGCCTCCAGGGCCGGGCCGATGCCGCGGCCCACGGGCGCGCTGCCGTCGGTCTGCGTGATGCGCAGCTGCAGCCCGAGCTTGTGCGCCACCCCGCCCAGCAGCGCCGAGAGCTTGGCGGCGGCCTCGGCGCTGCGCACCTTGGCGGTGGGGCCCACCGGCATGTCGATCAGCACGTGGGTCGCCCCCGCCGCCGCCTTCTTGGACAGGATGGAGGCCACCAGCTGGCCCTCGCTGTCCAGGTCCAGCGGCCGCTCGACGCGGATGAGGATGTCGTCGGCCGGCGACAGCCGGACCGCACCGCCCCAGGCGATGCAGCCGCCGGTGCGCTCCACCACCTGGCGCATGCGTGCCATGTCCAGGTCGACCTGCGTGACCGTCTCCATGGTGTCCGCCGTGCCCGAGGGGGAGGTAATGGCGCGCGAGGACGTCTTGGGCATGCGCAGGCCGCAGGCGGCCACGATGGGGACGATGAGCATGCTGGTGCGGTTGCCCGGCAGGCCGCCCACGCAGTGCTTGTCCATCACCAGGCCCGGGCCCCAGTCCATGCGCTCGCCCACGTCCACCATGGCGCGCGTCAGGGCCTCGGTCTCGCCCGGGTCGAGCCGGCCGGCGCAGGCGGTGACGAAGGCCGCGAGCTGCAGGTCGGAGTAGTGGCCCGCAGCCACGTCCTCGATCACCGCGCGCAGCGAGGAGGGCGTGAAGCGGCGGCCGTAGACCTTGGCCCGCACGTGGCCCAGCGACTCCAGCGGCGGCGGGTGGCGCAGGGTGGCGACGTCCCCAGGCTGCGCGCCCAGCAGGCGCCAGGCGGCGTCCGACAGCCCGGCTTCGGACTCGGGCAGGAAGTCGACGTCCACCACGTTCAGCGTGGCCACGATGTGGTGGCCGTTGAGGGCCACCTCCACCCGCGACTGCGCCTCGAAGCCCTCGGCATGGCAGACGTGGCAATCACGCCGCATGTAGAGCACCGGCTCCTGGTAGGTGTCGATGCCCATGCGCCGCAGGCGCATCCGATTGACCGGGCCCTCAGCGTCCATGGCGCGGCGCTTCAACGGCCCGCGTGCCCGTGTTCACGCCGCGCCTGGCAGGCGGTGCACAGCGTGCTGGCGGGCAGCGCGACCAGGCGGCGCAGGTCGATGGGCTCGGCGCAGTCGGTGCACTGGCCGTAGCTGCCGTCGGCGAGGCGGCGCATCGCCTCGTCCACCTGGATCAGCTCATGCGCGGCGTGGCCGGCCTGGACCTCATCCACGGCGGCCGTGCTGTCGCCGGTGGCGATGTCCTTGAAGTCCTGCACCTCGTGGGCGGCGTCCGGGCCGACGGCGTCGGCTTCATGCCGCAGGATCTCGCGCAGCCGGGCGGCGCGCTGCTCGAGCAGCCCGCGGAAGCGGGGGGCCATCGCCGGTTCAAAGCTTTCCATGTGTGAAACTCCCTGGGGTTCCGTCCATTCTGTGAGCGGCACGGCCGGGGCGGATTGATCTGGCGCAACCCGGTCCGGCCATCACGAAGGCAGCATGAATGCAAACTGGAGTATGACCATGTTCCGCAACATTC
>NZ_JADDOJ010000090.1 GCF_015159745.1 Ramlibacter aquaticus
GCGGTGGCGCGAGAGAGGAACTCCCGCGCCACCGCCTCGAAGCTGCGGCCGTCGAGTTCGACCTGCGCATTCATGGCCCGCATGGCGGCGTCGTCGATGCGGCCGGCCAGCGGCGCCAGCGGGCCGGCGTCGAAGCCGGCCTGCATCAGCAGCACGGCGTCGTAGCGCGGGAAAAAGGCGCGGTCGTCGCGCAGCACGCGCAGGTGCAGGCGCTCGATCTGCGCGTCGGTGGTGTAGGCGTCCACCACGTCGACCTGCCCGCCCGCCAGCGCCTGGTAGGCCAGGCCGTGGTCCAGGCCGCTGCCCGGCACCTGCGGCAGGCCATAGGCCTTGCGCAGCGCCGGCCAGCCATCGGCGCGCTGCAGGAATTCATGCGAGAGGCCCAGCCGCAGCGGCGCCCGACTGGCAGCCAGGTCCGAGAGCGTGGCGATGCCCAGGCGCTGCGCCGTGTCCTCGCGCATGGCCAGCGCGTAGCCGTTGTTGAAGCCCAGGGGGATCGCCGCCTTGAGGCCGCGCGGCGCCAGCCACTGGTTGAGCCGGTCCAGGCCGGCGCCGGGGTCGTCCTGGCGGTGCAGCAGTTCGCGCACGATGGTGCCCGTGTACTCGGGGTACAGGTCGATCGCGTGCGTCGCCAGCGCCTGCTCCATCACCGCCGTGTTGCCCAGGCCCTGCCGGTGGGTCGCCGCCACGCCGGCGCGCAGCAGCGCCTGGCGCACGATCTCCCCCAGGATGTAGCTCTCGGTGAAGCGCTTGGAGCCGACCACGGCGGCCGGTGCCGACGCGCCGGGTGGCGGCACGCCCGGGGCCGACGCAGCCGGGGCTGGGGGCGCCGGCGCCGCGAGGGCGGCGGCCTGGATGCACGCCACCGCGGCCACCAGGGCCAGCCGCCAGCGCGGAAAAGGGAGTGCAAGGCGCATGGGCCGGAGTGTGACGCATGTGCAGGCGGCCCGTGGCCCGGGCGCCGCGGCACCGGACGAGGGCCCGCCGGCCGAGGACCCGCCGGCTGTCAGGGGCCGCCGCCCCTCAGGGCGCCGCCAGCGGGGCCGCGCGCCGCTCGCCCTGGCGCACGCGGCGCATCAGCGCGTCGGGGTCGACCTCTCACATGCGCCGACCCAGCAGCTTGAGGCAGCCCTCGGCGCGCAGCGTGCTGAAGGCCCGCGCGATGGTCTCGCGCGTTGCGTCCAGGAGTTCGGTGAGCGCCGCGTGCGTGGGCAGTTCCAGCACGCTGGTCTTCTGCGAGCGCGCCATCAGCAGCAGCGTGCAGGCGAGCTGGTTGGGCACGCCGCGCACGCGCACCCCCACCGACCAGTCGGCGATCAGCCCGATCGAGGCCGTGGTGGTGCGCGTCATGTGGACCGCGAACGAGGGCTCGCGGGCCGCGATGTCGCGCAGGCGCTCGTGGGGGATGTCGCAGATGCGCGAGGGCACGGCCGCCACGCCACTGACCTGCGTGGGCTGTTCGAAGAAACCCATGAGCCCGAAGGCGGTCCCGCGCCCGGCGATGCTCACCGTGCGGTCCTCGCCGTCCAGGCTGCGGCGGCGGCCGAAGACCGTGCCGATCTTCACCACCGAGGCCGAGCGGGCGACTTCACCCTCCCTGACCAGGACCTGACCGCGGTCCAGACGCCGACGGGCGATCGCCGGCTCGATTTCCTGCAGCTTCGCCGGCGCCAGCCGGCTCAGGATGCAGGCAGGCCGCGTCGCACAGAACATGCACCCTTCCGGGTCCTTAGCCCTCAACTTCCACCCCACACCTTTGTTGTTGTCGGCAGCCCAGGAGACCGGTCTGCGCCGGCTGATGGCAATGCTGGACCGCCTCCCTGAAGACGAACATGGCTTTTACAGTCATGTTATCGGGCGCGTCCACCCGCAGGCGAGATGGATGAGCAGTCGCTGTGCGCCCGCGTCACTTCGCATGCGGCGAGGAGCAACAAAATGTTGCGCGTTCGTAGCGCAGCGCCATCCGCCCTGTAGGACGTTGCCGGAACACGCGGCGCGCCGCCGCGGCTGGGCAGGCCCCCGTGCTCGAATGGCTTGCATGATTCCGATCCGCAAGGGCCAGGCGCCGGCGATGCTGGACCGCCAGGCCTTCCATGAGCGCTTCATGCAGTCCTTCTACGACCCCGCCTTCGATGCGGAGAAGCCGGCGATCGCCCGGCTGGAAGCGATCGCCTGGGACGCGTACCAGCAGGGCCGCAAGGCGCCGCGAACCCAGCCGGCGGGACCCGGCCATGCCGACCCCACCTACGCGCTGTCCGACGAGTGGCGGGCCACGCGCGATGCGCTGCGGGCGGCGCAGGCCGAGTGGGCACGGCCCGGCAGCCCCTCGCGCGCGCTGGTGGTGTGCTGCGCCTCGCGCAACGACGGCAGCTGCCCGGGCGAGATGTCCAAGACCTTCCGCCTCGCCCGCATGGCCGGCGAGGTGCTGCAGCAGGCTTCCATCGAGGTCGAACTGCTGGACCTGAGCCGGCTCACCTCCGACTACGACCGCCACATCCATCCCTGCAAGGGCTGCGCGTCCACCGCCATGCCGCTGTGCCACTGGCCCTGCAGCTGCTACCCGAACCACGACCTGCGGCAGACCGGCGACTGGATGGCCGAGATCTACGAATCCTGGGTGCGCGCCCATGGCGTGCTGCTGGTCACGCCGGTCTACTGGTACCAGGCGGCCAGCCCGTTGAAGCTGATGATGGACCGGCTGGTGTGCGCCGACGGCGGCAACCCGGACCCGACCAGCACGCACGGCAAGAAGCCCGAGGAGGCCAAGGCGCTGGAGATGGCCGGCTGGGACTACCCCAAGCACCTCGCGGGACGTGCCTACGGCGTCTTCGTGCACGGCGACGTGGCGGGCGTGGAGCCGGTGCGCCGCGCCCTGTGCGACTGGCTGGACTGGATGGGCCTGGTGGACGCCGGCTTCCAGGCCCGCCTGGACCGCTACATCGGCTACTGGCAGCCCTATGCCGACAGCCACGAGACCCTGGACCGTGACACCGCGGTGCAGGAGGAGATGCGCAACGTGGCGCGCGCGCTGGCGGTGGCCATCGGCGAGCAGCGGGCCGGCCGCCTGCGGCCGCCGGATGCGGGCCTCTCGCGGCCGCGGCCGAAGTAGCGGCGCGGCAGCGCGGGGCTCAGAGCTCGGGCAGGTTGCGCCGCATCGCGCGCGTCTCGCCCTGCAGCCGGGCGGCGCGCTGCTCCACGATCAGCAGCAGCTGCTGGCGCAGGAAGTCGCGGCTGCGCGCATCCCCGGCCGCGGGCGCGGCCGAACGCTCGAAGCTGCACAGCCCCTGCAGCGCGCGGGCGAGCAGCTCGGCGGCGTTGGCATGGGTGGAATCACGGGTCTGCATGGCAATGCGCGAGCATGCCCACAGATGGGCGCACGCGGAGTAGGAAAAACGCGGCCCGGTGACGAAAAAACAAGCCATGCGAGGCTTGCTTGACCCACCTCAAATCCGCGGGCGCCGCTACAGCAGCGACCATGAATGTGCTTTCATCGGGCAGCCGGTTCGACCGGCCGCGGGCGCAAGCGCCGGGCCGCCTGCACACCGGCGCACCGGCGCCGTGGCGCTCAGAGGAAGCCGGTCGACAGCCAGGGCACGGCGGCCACGAGCACGGTGCCCGCCAGCAGCGCCAGCATGTAGCCCAGCATGGGGCGTATGCCCTTGTCGGGGTGCACGCGGCCGATCGCGCAGGCGGCGTAGTACCCCACGCCCAGCGGCGGCGCGAACAGGCCCAGGCCCATGGAGAGCACCACCACCATCGCGTAGTGCACCTCGTGGATGCCCAGCTGGCGCGCGATGGGGAACAGCAGCGGCCCGAACAGCACCACCGCGGGGATGCCCTCCAGCACCGAACCCAGGACCACGAAGGTCAGCACCGAGACCGCCATGAACAGCGCCGCGCCGCCGGGCAGCGCGGCCATGGCCTCGGCCAGCGAGCGCGAGAAGCCCGACTGGGTGAGGCCCCAGGCCATGGCCGTGGCGGTGCCGATGATCAGCAGGATCGCGCCCGAGAGCGAGGCCGTGGCCACCAGCATGGGGCCCAGGCGGCGCCAGTCGAACTGGCGGTAGACCAGCAGCCCGGCCACCACCGCGTACACGATGCCCAGGGTGGACACCTCGGTCGCGGTGGCCACGCCCTCCACCACCGCGGCGCGGATCACGAAGGGCAGCGCCAGCGCCGGAAAGGCGACGGCGCCCAGCCGGGCCACCTCGGGCCAGGGCGTGCGCTTCACGTGCGAGAGGTCTTCCCCGCGCGAGCGCAGGGCCACCACGGCGCACAGCACCAGGCCCAGCACCACGGCCGGCAGCAGCCCGCCGGTGAACAGCGCCGCGATGGAGACGCCGGTGACCGAGCCGATGGTGATCAGCACCAGGCTGGGCGGAATGGTCTCGGTCTGCGCGCCCGTCGCGGCCAGCAGCGCGACCAGGTCGCCCTCCTGCGCGCCGCGCTTCTTCATCTCGGGGAAGAGCGCCGGCGCCACCGCCGCCATGTCGGCGGCCTTGGAGCCCGAGATCCCCGAGACCAGGTACATCGCGCCCACCAGCACATACGAAAGCCCGCCCCGCACATGCCCCAGCAGGCCGGCGAGGAAGGCCACCATGGCGCGCGCCATGCCGGTCATCTCGATCAGCAGGCCCAGGAAGACGAACAGCGGCACGGCCAGCAGGATCAGGTGGCTCATGCCCTCGTCCATGCGGCCCACGATCACCGGCAGGGCCGCGCCCGTGCCCAGCGCCAGGTAGCCGAAGGTGCCCAGGCCGAAGGCGAAGGCGATCGGGATGCCGGAGAACACCGCGGCGCCGACCACGCCGACGAAGAACACCAGCAGGTTCAGGCGGCCCAGGTCGGCGAAGACGGCGCGGCCGAACCAGAAGGCCGCGCACAGCACGCCCACCGTCACCACGGCCTGCGTGCCCGTGCGCCAGCCCGACTCGCGCGCCAGGCGCAGCAGCGAGAACAGCAGCATCAGCGCGATGCCCACCGGCAGCGCCGCGGCGCGCCAGAGGTTGGAGATCTCCAGCGCCGGCGTGGTGATGAAGCGCTCCTCCGAGGCGTAGTCCCAGGCCGGCCAGGCCACCATGGCCAGGAAGGCGATGGCGGCGCAGATGGCGATGGCCTCCGGGAACTGCTGGCGCGCGGGCGACAGCTTGCCCACCACCGCCGTCATGCGCATGTGCTCGCCGCGCCGCAGGGCCGCGACGGCACCCAGCATGGCCAGCCAGATGAACAGCATGGAGGCGAGCTCGTCCGACCACACCAGCGGCGTCTTCAGCACGAAGCGGAAGACCACGCCGGCCAGCAGCACCCCCACGTCAGCCAGTACCAGGGCGCCGGCCAGGGCGTCCACCGCCCAGCCCAGCGTGCGATCCAGGGCGGCCAGGGGCCCGCGCGGGGCCACGGCCGGCGCGGACCGGGCGTGCGCGGCCGCGCTCATGCCGGCCACGCGCCCGATCCGGCCGCCGGGCGCGCTGCGGCGCCGCTCATGCCAGCTTGCCGACGGACTTCTCGAGCAGGGCCCAGGCCTCGTCGCCGTACTTGCCCTTCCACTCGCTGTAGAAGCCGGCCTTGCGCAGGTGGTCGCGGAAGGCGGCGGTGTCGGGCGTGTTGAACACCATGCCCTTGGCGGCCAGGTCCTTCTGCAGGCCGGCGTTGAGCTCGGCCACGTCGGTGCGCTCCTTCAGGCCGGCGGCGTTGATGTGCTTGGCCACGATGGCCTGCAGGTCGGCCGGCAGCTTCTCCCAGGCGCGGCGGTTGGCCAGGAACCAGAAGCCGTCCCACATGTGGTTGGACATGGAGCAGTACTTCTGCACCTCGTACAGCTTGGCCGTGGAGATGATGGCCAGCGGGTTCTCCTGGCCGTCGACGATCTTGGTCTGCAGCGCGGAGTACACCTCGGCGAAGTTGATGGACGCGGGCGCGGCGTCCAGCGCCTTGAACATCGAGGTCCACAGCGGCGAGACCGGCACGCGGATCTTGAAGCCCTTCAGGTCGGCCGGGCCGCTGATGGGCTTGGTCGAGGAGGTGATCTGGCGGAAGCCGTTGTCCCAGATCTTGTCCATCACCACCAGGCCGGCCTTGCTGATCTGGCCGCGGATGTGCGCGCCCAGGTCGCCGTCCATGGCCTTCCACACGGCGTCGTAGTTGTTGAAGGCGAAGCCGATGCCGCTGATGGAGGTCGAGGGCACCAGCGTCGACAGGATCAGGCCCGACAGCGTGAAGAACTCCACGCCGCCCGAGCGCAGCTGGCTGAGCACGTCGGTGTCGGAGCCGAGCTGGTTGTTGGGGAACACCTGGATGTCCACCCGGCCCTTGGTCTCGGCGCGGATCGCATCGGACATCTCCTTGGCGCGCAGGTTCAGCGGGTGCGTGGCCGGCAGGTTGTTCGCGTACTTGTACGTGAACTCGGCCTTGCCCTGCGCGAAGGCGCGCGTGACCGGCAGGGCCAGGGTGGACGCGGCGGCGGCGGAACGCAGCACGGTGCGGCGGGTGATGCTCATGGTGTCTCCTCTTGGTGTGGATGCTTGCGGCGAAACGATTGTAGTGAGGCGCCGCGGCACGGCCCGTTGGTGCGGCCCGTCCGCCGCCTGCCGGGCCCCTGCCCGCTCACTGCTGGGCGCCGCCGGCTGCGGCGTTGCGGCGCAGGGTGGGCAGGCCCACGCCGGCGGCGTCGAAGCCGCCGTCGACGGCGAGGAACTGGCCATTCACGTAGCTGGCCTCCTCGCTGCACAGGAAGCCCACGGCGTTGGCGATCTCCTCGGGCGTGCCATAGCGACCCTGCGGGATGGCGTCGTGGTAGTCGGCGCGGATCGCCGGGCTGTGCACCTGCCGGGCCATCTCGGTTTCCACCGGCCCGGGGCAGACCGCGTTGACGCGTATGCCCACGTTGCCCAACTCCACCGCGTGCTGGCGCGTCATGTGCAGCAGGGCCGCCTTGCTGGTGCCGTAGGCGATGCGCAGGGTGCTGGCGCGCAGGCCCGAGATCGAGGCGATGTTGACCACCGCCCCGCCGTGCACCATCAGGGGCGCGAAGACCTGGGTGCACAGGAAAGCGCCGTCCAGGTTGGTGGCCATCACATGGCGCCATTCCTCGAAGCTGGTGTCCAGCACCGGCTTGAAGACGGCCACGCCGGCGTTGTTCACCAGCGCGTCCACGCGGCCGAAGCGCTGCATCACGGCACGCGCGGCCGCCTCGACCTGCTGCGGCTGGCCGACGTCGCAGTGCAGGCCCAGCACCTGGCCCGGCTGGGCCAGGGCGGCCACCGCGCGGTCCAGGGTCTCGCCGTCGATGTCCAGCAGCGCGACGCGCTGGCCCCGGGCGAGGAACCAGCGGGCGATCGCGAGGCCGATGCCGCGCGCGCCCCCCGTGACGATGGCGACGCGGGCGGACGTGGGTTCGGTGCGGGTCATGGGCTGGGGGAGGAAAAGGACGTGAAAAAAAGGGGGCGCCAGGGCCCCCGATTGTCCACCCGGCGCCCGCCGGCACCGGCCGGGCGCGCCTCAGCGCCGCGCGGCGCCGCCCGCCATGTGCGCCTGCTGTGCGTCCAGCAGCGCCTCGGGCTCGTCGGCGTCCGCGGCGCTGGGGTGGTCCAGCCGCGACTGCAGCCGCGCCATGTCCAGCTCGCCCGTCCAGCGCGCCACGACCAGCGTGGCGACGGCGTTGCCCACCAGGTTGGTCAGCGCGCGCGCCTCGGACATGAAGCGGTCTATGCCCAGGATCAGCGCCAGCCCCGCCACCGGCACGTGGCCCACGGCCGACAGCGTGGCGGCCAGCACGATGAAGCCGCTGCCGGTCACGCCGGCCGCGCCCTTGGAGGTGAGCACCAGCACGGCCAGCAGGGTGAGCTGCTGGGTGAGCGTCATGTCGGTGTTGGTGGCCTGGGCGATGAACACCGCCGCCATGGTGAGGTAGATGGAGGTGCCGTCCAGGTTGAAGGAGTAGCCGGTCGGGATCACCAGCCCCACGGTGCTCTTGGTGGCGCCCAGGTTCTCCATCTTTTCCATCATGCGCGGCAGCACCGATTCGGACGACGAGGTGCCCAGCACGATCAGCAGCTCCTCCTTGATGTAGCGCACCAGCTTGAAGACCGAGAAGCCGTGCACGCGCGACACGATGCCCAGCACCACGAAGACGAAGATCAGGCAGGTCAGGTAGAAGGTGCCCATCAGCTTGCCCAGCGAGAACAGCGAGGCGATGCCGTACTTGCCGATGGTGAAGGCCATCGCGCCGAAGGCGCCCACCGGGGCCAGCTTCATGATCACGCCGACGATGGCGAAGAAGACGTGCGAGATCTTCTCGATCAGGTCGAACACCAGCGTGCCGCAACCGCCGAAGCGGTGCAGCGCGAAGCCGAACAGCACCGAGATCAGCAGCACCTGCAGGATGTCGCCCTTGGCGAAGGCATCGACGATGGTGTTGGGGATGATGTTGAGCAGGAACTCGGTGGTGGTGCCTATCTTGCCGGGACCGGTGTAGGCCGCGATGCCTTTGGTGTCCAGGGTGGCCGGGTCCACGTTCATGCCGCCGCCGGGCTGCACGAAGTTGACGATCACCAGGCCGATGAGCAGCGCGATGGAACTCACCACCTCGAAGTACAGCAGCGCCAGCCCGCCGGTCTTGCCGACCTTCTTCATGTCCTCCATGCCAGCGATGCCCACCACCACGGTGCAGAAGATGATGGGCGCGATCATCATCTTGATCAGCTTGATGAAGCCGTCGCCCAGCGGCTTCATCGCCTCGCCGGTGGCGGGCGCGAAATGGCCGATCAGCACGCCGGCGATCACGGCGCAGATGACCTGGAAGTAAAGCGAACGGTAGAGCGGGCGGCGGGCGGCCGCGGCGGTGCTGGCACTCATGAACGTGCTCCTGGAGGCGGTGCGGGGGAAGCTCGCACTCTAGGCGGGGCCCCGCCGCCGGTCCATTGTGGACCTCCACATCGCAGGGCGGTGCGCTTGCGCGGGGCGGCGCATGGTCGTGACGTTTGCCGCGCCTTCGTCCATTCAGTTGAAACGCGCGCTTCGTTATTCGCCATAATCACAAGCATTGTTCGAATGAATCATTTGCCCGCTCCTGACCTGCCGCATTTCGAGCCCGATGCGGCCGCCGCCCGGCTGGGCGGCCGGCCGGACTTCCTGCGCCAGGTCCTGGTGCGCTTCCTGCAGCAGGGCCCGCGCCTGCTGGCCGAGGCCCAGGCGGCCTGCCCGCAGGCCCCCGACGCCGTGCGCCGGGCCCTGCACACCCTGGCCGGCGCCGGTGCCACCTGCGGCGCCACCGCGCTGGCGGCCGGGGCCGCGGCGCTTTCCCACGCCGCCGCCGAGGGCCGGCTGGAGGCGGTGCAGGCCGGCCTGCCCGCGCTGCAGCGCGAGATGCAGGCCTGCATCGCCGAAGCCACCCGCTGGGCGGAGCTGGAGCCCTGATGCCGCTGGCGCTGGTCATCGAGGACGACGCGGTGCAGCGGCTGGCGGCACGGCTGGTGCTGCAGGGCGAAGGCTTCCACGTGGAGGAAGCCGACGACGGTGACCAGGGCCTGGCCAAGGCGCGTGCCTTCCGCCCCGACATCGTCCTGTGCGACCTGCTCATGCCCGGCCTGGATGGCTGGCAGCTGATCGCCGAGCTGCGCCAGGACCCCCAGCTCTGGGACGTGCCGGTGATCGTGCTCACCGCCATGACCGAGCGCGCCCAGGTGCGCCGCGCCATGAACAGCGGCGCCGACGATTTCCTGCTCAAGCCGGTGCAGGCCGAGGAGCTGTGCGAGGCGGTGGAGGCCCTGCTGGCGCGCCGCGACGCGCTGCGCGCGCACTACACGCAGATGCTCAGGCGGCGGCTGGGCGAGACCCTGGAGCAGGAGAAGCAGCAGCTGGCCCTGCGCTACGAGCAGCGCCTGGCCGAGGAGCTGGGCCGCGGCCAGGACGCCCAGGGCGTGCAGGTGTGGCGCAACGCGGTGGTGCTCTCGCTGGGCATCGGGCCGGACGCGCTGCTGGCGGCGCTGGGCTCGCGCGAAGGCGCGCAGGCCCTGTGCGACGGCACCAGCCGCCTGCGCGACCTGCTGCTGCTGTTCGGCGCCACCCGGGTGCTGGGCGCCGACAGCGGGCTGGTGGCCGTGTTCGCCGATCCCCTGGGCCCGCGGGTGGCGCTGCGCCACGCGGCGCGGGCCATGAAGTCGGTCGAGCCGGCCCTGGAGCGCGCGCTGGACCTGGCCACCGGCGTGGAGACCGGCGGCGTGCTGGTGCTGCCCCTGCCGGACCCGGCCGAGGGCCAGGCCGGCCTGCAGGTCGCGGCCGGGCCGGCGGCCGCCGCAGCGGCCCTGCTGCGCCAGCGCGCACGCCAGCTGCACTGGCGCGTGGCCGCCTCGCCGGGGCTGCGGGCGCTGAACGCGGGCTGCCTGCGGGCCGGCCGGCTGGAACTGGCGGGTCCGGGCCCGGCGGCCGTCGAGGTCGAGGCCTGGCTGGAGCCTGGCGGCGCCTGAGGCGGCGCCAAGCATGGGCCGCCACCCCGGCGGACCCACGGCCGGGGCGCCGCCCGCGGGGCATGCGGCGGTCAACGGCGGGAAAGCCCTCGTTTTTTCCTCGACGCCGGACACGGGGCTGGGCCTAAACTCATCTGTATGGATGTCACAAATCCGCCGCACTGATGCGCCCACTGCTCGGCCCGCAACCCCGGCACTGGGTCACGCTGTCGCTGCGCATGCTGATGCCGGCCCTGGCGGCCATGCTGCCCCTGGTCCTGCTCGCGGCACTGGCCGGCTGGCAGGTGGCGCAAGCCATGCAGGGGCAGGCCGAGGCGCTGGTGCGGGCCCGGGCGATGCGCGCCGCCGACGACGCGCAGGGGGTGTTCGCCGCCGCCGCCGAGACCGCGCGCCTGCTGGCGCTGCAGCAGGCCTCCGGGCAGGCCGGTGGCGCCTGTTCCCATGCGCTGGACCCCTTCCACCAGAGTGACGCGACCTGGGGCAATGCGGGCGTGAGCGGCCTGGACGGGCAGACCCTGTGCAGCCTGCGCCCGCTGGCCGCACCCCCATCCCGGCCCGACTGGCTGCGCCAGGCCCTGGCCGCGCCCGGCATCACCGTCAGCCCGCCCGAGCCGGGCAACGAAGCCCACCACCCGGTGGTCTACATCGCCAAGGCGGTGCGCGACGGCCGGGACACGCCGACCGGCGTGGCCTGGGTCGCGGTGGACCTGGTCGCGCTGTCGCAGCGCATCGGCGGCAGCGAAATGCCCGTCGGCAGCTCGGTCGGGGTGGCGGATGCGCAAGGCGTGCTGCTGGCGCGCTTCCCGGACGCGCTGCGCTGGATCGGCGTGCGCCAGCCCGAACTGGCCGGCATGCTGGCGCGCCCCAGCCCGATGCGCAGCGCCGCGGTGCCCGGCATCGATGGCGAACGGCGCCTGTACGTGGCCACGTCGGCGGACGCCATGGGCTGGCGGGCCTTCGCCGGCGTGCCGGCCGACCAGCTCGAGGGACCGCTGCACAACCTGCTACGCGGCGCCGGGCTGGGGCTGGCGGCGGCCGTCCTGCTCGGCGTCGGCATCGCCATGCTGCTGGCGCGCCGCACGCTGCGGCCGCTGGAAGCCCTGGCGCGCACCGCCCAGGCCGTGGCCCAGGGCGACGGCGCGGCCCGGGCGCCAGTGGACGCCAGCGGCGAGGTGCGCGTGGTGGCCGAGCAGTTCAACCGCATGCTGGACCGCCAGCGCGAGGTGGAACGCGGGCTGCGGGAGGCAAACAGCCTGTACGAGGCCCTGGCCCGCTCCAACCGCGCGGTGGTGCGGGGCGGCTCCTTCGAGGCGGTCGCCAAGGCGGTGTGCGAGGCCTGCGTGGACTCGGGCAACGCGGTGCTGGTGGCCATGGTCCAGGGCGATTCGCGCTCGGCCCGCATGATCGCCTGGGCCGGCCCGGCCGATCGGGTGATCGGCACCGAGCCCTGGGTGCCGGCGCGGCCGGCCTACGCCCACCTGCCGCTGCCGCGGGCGCTGCAGACGGGCCAGCCGGAATACTGCGACGACTACAGCGCGATCGAGGTCCCGCCGGACCTGCGTGACCAGGCCGACCGCCACCACATCCGGGCCGTCGCCGCGCTGCCGGTGCGGCTGGACGGCGAGATCTGGGGCGCGCTGCTGATCGACACCGACCAGGCCGGCTGGTTCGTGCCCGAGCGCCGACGCCTGCTGGAGGCGGTGGCCGACGACCTGCAGCTGGCCCTGCACAACGCGCACCGCGACCAGGAGCGCCGCGACGCGCTGCGCATGCTGCAGGACCGCGACCGCCAGATGGCCGGCATCATCGAATCGGCCATGGACGCGGTCATCACCATCGACGACAACCAGCGCATCCGCGTCTTCAACGCGGCCGCCGGGCGCATGTTCCGCATCGAGCCCGGCCAGGCCCTGGGCACCTCCCTGCACGACCTGGTGCCCGCGTCCTCGCGCGAGTCGCACGAGCGCGGCGTGCGCGAGTTCGCGCGCGGCACCGCCGACACCCTGCGCGTGGGGCGCCGCCGCCAGCTGCTGGGCCTGCGCGCCACCGGCGAGGAGTTCCCGATCGAGGCGTCCATCACCCGCCACGTGGCCGGCGACGAGGTGCTGATGACCGTCATGCTGCGCGACCTGAGCGGCGAGCGTGACCTCGAGGAGGCGCGCCGCGCGCAGCTCGAGGCCGAGGCCGCCAACCAGGCCAAGAGCGTGTTCCTGGCCAGCGTGAGCCACGAGATCCGCACGCCGCTGCACGCGATCATGGGCTATGCCCAGCTCGCGCTGCGGGCGGCCGCCGACCAGCAGCAGGCGGGCTGGCTGGAGAAGCTGCAGGCCTCGGCCCAGGCCCTGCTGGGCAGCGTGGACCAGGTGCTGGACATCTCCAAGCTGGAGGCCGGCCAGCTCGAGCTGGCGCCGCGCCTGTTCGGCATCGCCGAGGTGCTGGAGCCGGTGCGCGCGGAGCTGGCGCCGCGGGCCCTGGCCAAGGGCCTGGGCTTCACGCTGGAGGCCGACGAGGGCATTCCCGCCAGCCTGGGCGGCGACCCGCAGCGGCTGGCCCAGGTGCTGCTCGCGCTGGGCGGCAACGCGGTCAAGTTCACCAGCGGCGGTGCCGTCGGCATGCGCCTGTGGAGCGAGCCGGCCGGGCCAGGGTCGGTGACCCTGCACGCGGTGGTGCGCGACACCGGCATCGGGATGGACACCGCGCAGCTGGATCGGCTGTTCCAGCCCTTCACCCAGGGCGACGCCAGCGACGAGCGGCGCTTCGGCGGTGCCGGGCTGGGCCTGGCGATCAGCCGCCAGCTGGCGCTGCTCATGGGCGGCGACATCGCCGTCGCCAGCCGGCCTGGCGATGGCAGCGAGGTGCACCTGAAGGTGCTGCTGCGCAGCGACGGCAGCCTGGAGGCGGGCGTGCCGGCCAGCGCGGCCACACTGGCGCGCGAGGCCCGCCACGCGGCCCTGCGGGGCCGGCGCGTGCTGCTGGTCGAGGACAACCCCTACAACCAGGAAGTCGGCGTCGCGCTGCTGGGCGACGTGGCCGGCATGCAGGTCACGACCGCCGCCAGCGGCCCCGAGGCGCTGGACCACCTGGCGCGCGAGCGTTTCGATGTGGTGCTGATGGACGTGCAGATGCCCGGCATGGACGGCTGCGAAGCGACCCGCCGCCTGCGCGCCCTGCCCGGCCACGCCGGCCTCCCCGTGATCGCCCTGACCGCGCATGCGCACGCCTCGGTGCGGCAGAACTGCCTGGACGCCGGCATGAGCGACTTCGTCGGCAAGCCCTTCGACATGCACGAGCTCTTCGAGGCCATCGCCCGCGCGCTGGACGCCCGCGCATGACGGTGCTGCCCGAGCACCGCGCCTCGCTGCGCCACGGCCTGCTGCTGGTGGCCGGCTGCGCCCTGCTGCTGGCCGCGGTGGCCTTCGTGCCGGCGCTGCACTTCTCCATCCCCCGGGCGCCCAACGCGGCCCTGCACGCCGCGATGGAGACCGGCTCGGTGATCGTCAGCCTGCTGGTGTTCTCGGTCGGCTGGGCCAGCGTGCGGCGCGGCAGCGCGGCCGGCGCCGCCCCCCAGGTGAGCGCCGTCTTCCTGGCCGTGGCGCTGCTGGACTTCGTCCACACCTTCTTCTACGACGGCATGCCCCTGATCGTGGAGCCGCAGAACTGGGGCACCTCGGTCACGCTGTTCCTGGCGGCACGCCTGCTGGTGGCGCTGGCCATGCTGTTCTTCGCCTTCGGGCCCGAGCGGGGCGTGGAGGCGCCCGCGCCCTACCTGCCGCTGGTGGGCGGCACGCTGGCCTTCGCGCTGGTGGTGGTGGCGGTCTCGATCTGGGAGCCGCACATCCCCACCCTGTGGTTCGTGCCCGGGCAGGGCCTGACCTCGGCCAAGGTCGGCACGGAGTACGTGGTGATGGCCATGAACCTGGCCGCGGCGGCGGGCTTCGCGCGGCGCCTGTCGCAGCCGGGCGGCACCCTGCCGGTGGCGCAGTTGCTCACGGCGACGCTGGTGATGGCGCTGTCGGAGTACGCCTTCACGCTGTACAGCACCATGTGGGACCAGTACAGCAACTTCGCCCACCTGCTCAAGATCGTGGCCTATGCCGTGATCTGGGAGGCCTTGTTCGCCCGCGCGCTGCTGCGCCCCTACCAGGCGCTGGAGGCCGCGCAGGAGCGGCTGGCCGCGAGCGAGGAGCGCTACCGCCTGCTGTTCGAGAACAACCTGGACGCGGTGTTCGTGGCCAGCGCGGCCGGCCGCATCCTGGACGTCAACCCGGCCGGCTGCGAGGCGCTGCGCGCCAGCCGCGACCTGCTGGTGGGCCAGCCCGCCGAAGGCCTGATCGACTCGCAGCGGCCGGAGGTGCAGCGGCTGCAGGACGAGGTCGCGCGCATAGGCCGCGGCCGCGCCACGACCCGCGTGCGCCGCCCCGACGGCAGCCTGCTGGCGATGGAAGTGGCCGGCTCCGCCTGGCGCGACCGCAAGGGCCGCACGCTGGTGAGCTGGGTGGCGCGCGACATCACCGAGCGCGAGCGGGCGCGGGCCGAGATCCTGCAGCTGAACGCCACGCTGGAGGACCGCGTGCAGCAGCGCACCGCCCAGCTGGAGGCGGTGAACCGCGAGCTGGAGGCCTTCTCGTACACGGTGGCGCACGACCTGCGCGCCCCGCTGGCGGCGATCAGCGCCTTCGGCGAGGTGCTGGTGCACCAGGCGGGCGGGCGGCTGCAGGAGCGCGACCTGCAGTACATCGGCCGCATGCGCGCGGCGGCGGCGCAGATGTCGGGAATGATCGAGGCGCTGCTGGAGCTGGCGCGGCTGTCGCAGGCCAAGGTGTCTTCCGTCTCCCTGGATCTGGCCGCCATCGCCGACGAGATCCTGCAGGAGTGCCGCGACGGCGCGCCGCGCCGGCAGGTGGAGACCGTGGTGCAGCGTCCGCTGATGGCCCGCGCCGACCCGACCCTGCTGCGCCTGGCGCTGCGCAACCTGCTGGGCAACGCGTGGAAGTTCACGGGCCGCTGCGACAAGGCCAGGATCGAGGTCGGCAGCCACGAGGACGCGCAGGGCCACACCGTGTTCCACGTGCGCGACAACGGCGCCGGTTTCGACATGGCCGCCGCGAAGCGCCTGTTCGCGCCCTTCCAGCGCATGCACCCGCAGGCCGAATTCGCCGGCCACGGCATCGGCCTGGCGAACGTGAGCCGCATCATCGCGCTGCACGGCGGCCGCGTCTGGGCCGAGTCCGAGCCGGGCAAGGGCACGACCTTCTACTTCACGCTGGGGCTGGGGCGGAGTCAGGCTGTCGCGGCCTGAGGCTGGGCGCGCGGGTGAGTGCGGCCTGGCGTTGCGTCAGGGGCCCCGTCGTCGCGCTCGCCGACTTGGTTTTGGCTGGCGTCGCGCTTTGTTCTTCGACCTCGCGCTCGCCCCGCTGGCCGGCCTGTGACGGGGGCTCATACTGCCGCGGTCCGCTGCGCGGACTCCGCTGGAATTTGCGGCCTGGGGCCGGCACGGCGCAACTCGCTACGCGCTGGCTGCGCCACCGCTTCGCTCAAACAGGCGCCGTGAGCATGA
>NZ_JADDOJ010000091.1 GCF_015159745.1 Ramlibacter aquaticus
CCTACACGCTGGCCTACAACGTGGGCGTGGTGAGCGATTACCGCTTCCGCGGCATCGCCCAGACCTCCAAGAAGCCCGCCATCCAGGGCGGCATCGACCTGACCCTCAAGTCCGGCCTGTACCTGGGCACCTTCCTGTCCAACGTGCGCTGGATCAAGGACTTCAACGGCGCCACCAAGGGCTCGCTGGAGATGGACCTGTACGGCGGCTACAAGACCGAGATCGTCAAGGACCTGACCCTGGACGTGGGCCTGATCACCTACCGCTACCCGGGCAACAACTCCGGTGACGCCGGCACGCCGGGCGCGGGCCTGTTCTCCAAGGCCGACACCAACGAGTGGTACGCCGCCGGCACCTACGGCATGTTCACCCTGAAGTACAGCCACGCCATGGGCAACTTCCTGGGCAACCTCAACAGCTCGGGCAGCGACTACGTCGACCTGAGCGCCGCCGTCGACCTGGGCAACGGCTACAGCCTGACCCCGCACATCGGCCACCAGCGCGTCAAGAACATCGACGTCGCCAGCTACACCGACTACTCCCTGACCCTGGCCAAGGACTTCGGCAACGGCTTCTCCGGCACCCTGGCCGCCATCGGCTCCGACGCCAAGAAGTCCTTCTACACCGACTACAACGGCAAGTTCATCGGCAACAACACCGTGGTCATCGGCGCGAAGTACACCTTCTGACCCGGCACCTGGAGCAAGACATGAAACTCGTCACGGCCATCATCAAGCCCTTCAAGCTCGACGAAGTGCGCGAAGCGCTCTCCGGCATCGGCGTGCAGGGCATCACCGTCACCGAGGTCAAGGGCTTCGGCCGCCAGAAGGGCCACACGGAGCTGTACCGCGGTGCCGAGTACGTCGTCGACTTCCTGCCCAAGGTGAAGATCGAAGCCGCCGTGGCGGACGACCTCGTCGAACGCGTGATCGAGGCCGTGGAGAGCGCGGCCCGCACCGGCAAGATCGGCGACGGGAAGATCTTCGTCTACGACCTCGAACAGGTGGTGCGCATCCGCACCGGTGAAACCGGCAAGGAGGCGCTGTAAGCACCGCGCCCGAACAGAGAAAGACACCAACCCATGAGAAAACTTCTCGCATCCCTCGCCCTCGGCCTGGGCCTGCTCGCCGGCACCGCTTCGGTGATGGCGCAGACCCCGGCCCCGGCCGCCTCCGCGGCGCCTGCCGCCACGGCCACCGCCGCGCCCGCGGCATCGACCGAGGCCAAGCCGGCTGACGCCGCGTCCGCCGCCCCGGCGGCCGCGGCGGCGGCTTCCGCCCCCGCGGCGGCGGCAGCGGCCTCCGCGCCGGTGCCCAACAAGGGCGACACCGCCTGGATGACCGTGGCCACCGCCCTGGTCATCTTCATGACCATCCCCGGCCTCGCGCTGTTCTACGGCGGCCTGGTCCGCAGCAAGAACATGCTGTCGGTGCTGATGCAGGTCTTCGTCATCACCTCGCTGATCTACGTGCTGTGGGCCATCTACGGCTACAGCGTGGCGTTCACCGCGGGCAACCCCTTCGTCGGCGGCTTCGACAAGCTGTTCCTCAAGGGCATGACGGGCGACTCGACCACCGGCACCTTCAGCAAGGGCGTCGTGATCCCCGAGCTGACCTTCATGTGCTTCCAGGCCACCTTCGCCGCCATCACCTGCGCGCTGATCGTGGGCTCCTTCGCCGAGCGCATCAAGTTCTCCGCCGTGCTGCTGTTCGTCACGCTGTGGTTCACCTTCAGCTACCTGCCGATCGCGCACATGGTCTGGTACTGGGACGGCCCGGACGCGATCACGGACGCCAAGACCCTGGAAACCGTCACCGCGAACGGTGGCTGGCTGTGGGCCAAGGGCGCGCTGGACTTCGCCGGCGGCACCGTGGTGCACATCAACGCCGGTATCGCCGGCCTGGTGGGTGCGTATGTGCTGGGCAAGCGCGTGGGCTACGGCAAGGAAGCCTTCGCTCCGCACAGCCTGACGCTGACCATGGTCGGTGCGGCCATGCTGTGGGTGGGCTGGTTCGGCTTCAACGCCGGCTCCAACCTGGAAGCCAACGGCGGTGCCGCCCTGGCCTTCGCCAACACCCTGCTGGCCACGGCCGCGGCCACGCTGTCCTGGATCGGCGGTGAGGCGCTCTCCAAGGGCAAGGCCTCCATGCTGGGCGCTGCGTCCGGCGCCGTCGCCGGCCTGGTCGCCATCACCCCCGCCTGCGGCTTCGTCGGCACCATGGGTTCGATCGTGATCGGCCTGATCGCCGGCCTGGTCTGCCTGTGGGGCGTCAACGGCCTGAAGCGCATCATGGGCGCGGACGACTCGCTGGACGTGTTCGGCGTGCACGGCGTGGGCGGCATGCTGGGCGCCATCCTGACGGGCGTGTTCGCCTCGCCCTCCCTGGGCGGCACGGGCATCTACGACTACGTCGCCAACAAGGTCAGCCCCGACTACTCCATCGCCAGCCAGGTGTGGATCCAGTTCCAGGGCGTGCTCACCACCGTCGTGTGGTCCGGCGTCGTGGCCTTCGTCTGCTACAAGATCGTCGACCTGGTGATCGGCCTGCGCGTCACCGAAGAGGAAGAGCGCGAAGGCCTGGACATCTCGTCCCACGGCGAGACGGCCTACAACCGCTGATCCCGGCGCGCCGCCCGCGCGGGCGGCGCCAGGGGACGGCAAGACCCCGGTCTTTTTGGATGTTCAGCCCGCCCGGCCCCGGCCGCGCGGGCTGTTTTCATGGGGCCGCAGCGAAAGGCCGCGGCTGAGCGCCCCGGCGCGGCCCCGCGCGGCACAATGGACCGGGTGGAATCCCTTGCCCTGGCCTGGTCCCCGGCCACCCCCACCCCCGACGCGCTGGGCGAATCGCCCTTCTGGCACCCGCAGGAATCGCGGCTCTACTGGGTCGACATCCCCGGCCGCCAGCTGCGCCGCATGCAGCCCGGCGGCGCCGTCGAAAGCTGGGCCATGCCCTCGGAGCCCGGCTGCGTCGCGCCCATCCGCGGCGGCGGCTTCCTGCTGGGCCTGCGCGACGGCATCTGGCGCGCCGACGCCTGGCAGGGCGGCCTGGCGCCGCTGGTGCGCTTTCCCCATGACGCCACCCGCATGCGCTTCAACGACGGCAAGGCCGACCCGCTGGGCCGCTTCTGGGCCGGCACGATCTGGGAGCCACGCGACGCCCGCCGCGCCGAGCTCTACTGCATCGACCTGCGGCCCGGCAACGGCAGCGACGGCAAGCCGGCGGTGCAGCTCAAGGCCCTGAACGCCACCGTGGCCAACGGCCTCGCCTTCTCGCGCGAGGGCCGGCGGCTCTACTGGGCCGACACCGGCGCCCACGTGATCCACGCCTGGGACTGGGACGGCGAGGCCAACGTGATGCGCAGCCACCGCGAATTCCAGCGCTTCACGCCCAAGCCCGCCGGCTGGCAGCCCGGCCAGCCGGGCTACGGCGGCCGCCCCGATGGCGCGGCCCTCGATTCCGCCGGCAACTACTGGTGCGCGATGTACGAGGGCGCGCGGCTGCTGTGCTTCTCGCCGGCCGGCGAGTGCCTGGCCGAGGTGCCGGTGCCCGTGCAATGCCCCACCATGCCCTGCTTCGGCGGCCCGGACCTGCGCACCCTCTACGTCACCAGCGCCCGCGAGCGCCGGCCGCCGCAGGAGCTGGCCGAGCGGCCCTGGTCCGGCCACGTCATCGCCGCCCGGGTCGAGGTGCCGGGGCTGCCCGTGGATTTCGTCATCGCCTGATTTCAAAAAGTTCATGCCGGCCACGGCAGGGCTGGCAGCCGCTGCGCGTACCATCCGGGGCCATGGCAGAAGCGCTCCAGCCCCTTATCGACCGCATCCGTGACGCGTCGGCCCACGGCCGCGCGCTGCGCATCCGCGGCGGCGGCACCAAGGATTTCCTGGGCGAATCCCTGCAAGGCGAGATCCTGTCCACCCGTGACGAGCCGGCCCTGGCCGGCGTCGTGAGCTACGAGCCCAGCGAGCTGGTGGTCACCGTGCGGCCCGGCACGCCCCTGGCCGAGCTGGAGGCGCTGCTGGCGGCCCAGGGCCAGTGCCTGCCCTTCGAGCCGCCCCACTGCGGCCCGGGCGCGACCGTGGGCGGCATGGTGGCCAGCGGCCTGGCCGGCCCGGCCCGCGCCAGCGTGGGCCCGGTGCGCGACTACGTGCTGGGCGTGCAGCTGGTGAACGGCCGCGGCGAGCACATGGTGTTCGGCGGCCAGGTGATGAAGAACGTGGCGGGCTACGACGTGTCGCGCCTGATGGCCGGCGCCTTCGGCACCCTGGGCCTGATGGTGGAGATGAGCCTGAAGGTGCTGCCCGTCGCGCCCGCCGAGGCCACCCTGCGCTTCGAGATGGACCAGGCGCAGGCCCTGCAGCGGCTCAACGCCTGGGGCGGCCAGCCCCTGCCGCTCAACGCCAGCTGCTGGGTCGAGGAGGACGGGCGCGGCGTGCTGTACCTGCGCCTGCGCGGCGCGGTGGCGGCGGTGCAGGCGGCCTGCCGCAGCCTGGGCGGCGAGCGTGTGGCCGATGCCCAGGCCGGCCCCGACTGGGCCCTGTGCCGCGAGCAGCGTTTGCCCTGGTTCGAGGCGCGCGGTGAGCGCGAGCTGTGGCGCGTGTCGGTGCCACAGGTGGCGCCGGTGCTGCAGCTGCCCGAGACGCCGCTGGTCGAATGGCACGGCGGCCAGCGCTGGGTGCGCGTGGCGCCGGGCGAGGGCGACCGTGTGCGCGCCGCGGCGGTCGCCGCCGGGGGTCACGCCACCCTGTTCCGCACGGCCCCGGGCAGCGGCCCGGCCCAGACCCGATTCACCCCGCCGACCGGCCCGCTGCTGCGCATCCAGCAGGCGCTGCAGCGCCAGTTCGACCCGGCCGGCATCTTCAACCGCGGCCGACTGCTGCAGGGCGCCTGAACCATGCAGACCCATCTCTCCCCGGAATTCGCGGGCACGGCCGAAGGGCGCGAGGCCGAGGCCATCCTGCGCCGCTGCGTGCACTGCGGCTTCTGCACCGCGACCTGCCCCACCTACCAGCTGCTGGGGGACGAACTCGACGGCCCGCGCGGCCGCATCTACCTCATCAAGCAGGTGCTGGAGGGCGAGCAGCCCACGCGCAAGACGCAGCTGCACCTGGACCGCTGCCTCACCTGCCGCAACTGCGAGAGCACCTGCCCGAGCGGCGTGCAGTACGGCCACCTGGTGGACATCGGCCGCAAGATCGTCGAGGAGCGCGTGCCGCGCGAGGCCAGCGACAAGGCGGTGCGCTGGCTGCTCAAGGAAGGCCTGCCCTCGCCGGCCTTCGGCCCGGCCATGAAGCTGGGGCAGGCCGTGCGCGGCCTGCTGCCGCAAACGCTGCGCGCCAAGGTGCCTGCGCCGCGTGCGGCCGGCGCGCTGCCGCGTCGCAGCCATGCCCGCAAGATGCTGATGCTGGCCGGCTGCGTGCAGCCGTCCATGATGCCCTCCATCAACGCCGCCACCGCCCGCGTGCTGGACGCCGCCGGCATCGAGGCGGTGGTTGCGCCCGAGGCCGGCTGCTGCGGCGCGGTGAAGTTCCACTTGAACGACCAGCAGGGCGGCCTGGCGCAGATGCGCGCCAACATCGACGCCTGGTGGCCGCACGTGGAACAGGGCGTGGAAGCCATCGTGATGAACGCCTCCGGCTGCGGCGTCACCGTCAAGGAATATGGCCACCACCTCGCGCACGATCCGGCCTACGCGGAGAAGGCGGCCCGCATCTCGGCGCTCACCCGCGACCTGAGCGAGCTGCTGCCCGACCTGGTGCCGGCCCTCAAGGAGCGCGTGCGGCCCGCCCCGGGGCTGATGGCCTGGCACCCGCCCTGCACGCTGCAGCACGGCCAGCAGCAGCGGGGCGGCGTGGAGCGCTGGCTGGGCGAGCTGGGCTTCCAGCTGCGCCTTGCGCCCAACGAGTCGCACCTGTGCTGCGGTTCGGCCGGCACCTACTCGGTGCTGCAGCCGGAACTCTCCAAGCGCCTGCGCGACCGCAAGCTGGGGCACCTGGGTGAGTTGCAGCCTGCCGCCATCCTGTCGGCCAACATCGGCTGCATCACGCACCTGCAGTCGGGCACCGACGTGCCGGTGCGCCACTGGGTCGAGCTGCTCGACGAGGCCTTGACGCCCTCCTGACATCTTGGTGTCAGGAGCCGGGCGTCCCCGCGCCCGGCTCGGGAAATCGCCCTGGGCTAAGGTCCGCGCCATGCGCCGTGCGGACCGACTCTTCCACATCATCCAGCTGGTGCGCGGCCGGCGGCTCACCACGGCCGCCTTTTTGGCGCAGCGCATGGAGGTGTCCGAGCGGACCATCTACCGCGACGTGGCCGACCTGGTGCGCCAGGGCGTGCCCATCGAGGGGGAAGCCGGCATGGGCTATCGCCTGGGTGCCGGCTTCGACCTGCCGCCCATGATGTTCACCCAGGACGAGGCCAAGGCCGTGGTCGCCGCGGTGCGCATGGCGCAGGCCTGGCTGGACCCGGTGCTGGCGCGCGGCGCCGAGGACGCACTGGGCAAGATCCTCTCGGTGCTGCCGGTGGAGGCGCGGGTCGCCGCCGAGGCGCTGGCGGTGTATGCGCCCGCGCACGGCCTGCCCGACGACGCGCAGCGCACGCTGCAGCTGCTGCGCGAGGCCGTGGCCGACCGGCGCAAGGTGCACCTGGGCTACCGTGACCACGCCGAGCAGCACACCGAGCGCGTGGTGCGGCCGCTGGGCTGCTTCTATTGGGGCAAGGTCTGGACGCTGGCCGCCTGGTGCGAGCACCGGGCCGACTTCCGCAGCTTCCGCATCGACCGGGTGCAGCACGCGCAGGCGCTGGAGGAGCGCTTCCGCGACGAGCCGGGCCGCACCCTCGCGGACCTGGCGCGCCACAACGAGCAGCGTGCGCGCGAAGGCTCGCCCACGGCCTGAGCCCCGCGCCACGCGGCAGGATCAGGCGGCCAGCGCCTTCTCGATGTCGGCCGCGAGCGAGGCCGGCGTGTCGTTGGGCGCGTAGCGCTTCACGCTGCGGCCGTCCTTGCCGACCAGGAACTTGGTGAAGTTCCACTTGATGCCCGTGCTGCCCAGGATGCCGGGCGCCTGCTTGCGCAGCCACTGGAACAGCGGGTCGGCCTCGTCGCCGTTGACCGCCACCTTGGCCATCATGGGGAAGCTCACGCCGTAGTTCTTCTGGCAGAAGCCGGCGATCTCCTCGTTGCTGCCCGGGTCCTGGCCGCCGAACTGGTTGCAGGGGAAGCCGATCACCACCAGGCCCTGGGGACCGTAGCGGCGGTGCAGCGCCTCCAGGCCGGCGAACTGCGGCGTGAAGCCGCAGGCGCTGGCGGTGTTCACCACCAGCACCACCCGGCCTTCGTACTGCGCCAGGGGATGGGGCGTGCCGGCCATGGACCGGACTTCGAAGTCGTGCAGGGTGCTCATGGCGCCGATTCTGCGCCGTCGGCCTTTTCCGTGCTGCCGGACAGGGCGGAGGCCGCGGCGGCGACCACGATGAGCGCGCCGCCCAGCAGCGTGCGCCCATTCAGCGCGGCGGCGCCCAGGGCGACGGAGGACAGGCTGGCGAAGACCACCTCCGACAGCATCACCAGCGCCGAGGTGTGCGCGTCCAGCCGCGAGGCGCCGTACTGCAGCCCGAGGTTCCCGCCCAGGAAGGCCAGGCTCAGGACCAGGGCCAGCCCCGCCCAGGCGGCGTCCAGCGCGGGGGGCAGGGGCACGATGCCGCTGGCGTGGCCGAACAGCGCGGCCAGGGCGGCCATGGCCGCGCCGCCGCCGAACATGGCCAGCACGCGCGCCTCGGCCGGCACCGCGTGCAGGCGGCGCAGCAGCACGTTGGTGAGCGCGAAGCTGAAGCCGCCGGCCAGCGAGAGCCAGTCCGCGGCGCCCTCGGGCACCGGCCAGGGCGCGCCCGGGGCCTTGAGCACGATGAACACGCCGGCCATGGCCAGCGCCAGGCGCAGCAGCGCGCCGGCGGTCGGCCGCTGCCCCAGCAGGGCCCAGGCCAGCAGCACGGTCCAGGCCGGCATCAGGTAGAACAGCAGCACCACCCGCACCACGTCCCCCACCGTCACGGCCCAGTTGAAGCCGACGTTGGTGAGGCCCGAGGCCACGAGCAGGATCCAGACGGCCGGGTGGCGCAGGAAGGCCGGCAGGGCGCGCGGCCGCACCGCGAGCATCAAGGCCATGGACACCGTGTACACCAGCGCGGTGCTCCACAGGGGATGCAGCCCGTGCGCCTCCAGCTGCCGCAGCGGCCACCAGGAGACGCCCCAGACGAAGGCGTTGGACAGCAAGGCCAGGCCCGCGAGCCAGCGCCCGCGGGCGGCCGATCCGGCCTCAGCCATGCAGGTGGTCGTTGCGCGCGATGCGCAGCAGGTGCTCGATTTCCTCGGGGTGGCGCCTGCAGTTGCGCAGGTGCCAGGCCCGGATCAGGACCATCACCCCGGCCACCGCGAGGCCGAAGGCGGTGATGGCGCCGTAGGCGCTCAGGCCCAGCCCGGTCGACAGGCTGTAGAAGGCGCCCAGCGCCAGGATGCAGGCCTGCTCGTTGAAGTTCTGCACCGCGATGGAGCGGCCGGCGCCCATCAGGTTGTGGCCCCGGTGCTGCAGCAGCGCGTTCATGGGCACCACCAGGAAGCCGCCCAGCCCGCCCATCAGGATGAGGAAGGGCGCGGCGACCCAGACGTTGTGGATGAAATTCATCAGCACGATGAGCACGCCCATCAGCACGCCCATGGGGATCACGCCGGTGGCGCCGTCCAGGCGCATGCGCATGGAGGCCACGATCGCGCCCACGGCGGTGCCTATCGCGACCACGCCGGTGAGCGAGGAGGCCTGCGTGGTGCTGTAGCCCAGGGCGGCGGCGCTCCAGGCCAGCACGATGTAGCGCAGGTTGCCCGAGACGCCCCAGAACAGCGTGGTGGTGGCCAGCGAGATCTGCCCCAGCTTGTCGCGCCACAGGCGGGCGTTGCAGGTCCAGAAGTCGGGCACCAGCTCCAGCGGGTTGCGCAGCATGGGGCGCATCTCGACGCCGGTGAGCGGAATGCGGGTGTTGAACCAGGCGGCCAGCGCGTAGATGAAGATCAGCACCGCGATCGCGGCCTCCGGCGGCGTGTCCACCCCGGTGTCGATGAAGGGGAAATCGAAGGACAGCAGGTGCGAGGACAGCGTGGGCCCGACCAGCTGGCCGCCCAGCAGGATGCCCAGGATGATGGAGGCGATGGTCAGGCCCTCGATCCAGCCGTTCGCCTTGACCAGCTGCGAGGGCGGCAGCAGCTCGGTGAGGATGCCGTACTTGGCCGGCGAGTAGGCGGCCGCGCCCAGGCCGACGATGGCGTAGGACAGCAGCGGGTGGGTGCCGAAGAGCATCATCACGCAGCCCACGACCTTGATCGCATTGCTGGCGAACATGACGGCGCGCTTGGGGTGCGCATCGGCGATCGCGCCCAGCCAGGGCGCCAGCACGACGTAGAACAGCGCGAAGATGGGAACGAGTGCGGCGCGCTGCCACTCGGCACCGCCCCCGGACTTGATCAATTCCACAGCCGCCACGAACAGCGCCTGGTCGGCCAGCGACGAGCAGAACTGGGCCGCCATCAAGGTATAGAAACCGCGCTTCATTCGTTGGGCGCATCAGGCCGCCTGATAGGCGGCGAAATCACGTGCTGTCTCCTTGAAACCAAGGGGTTATATCACGGGGGTCCATGACAGAATCCCGCAAGAAGGCTGTAACGGCCGCCGTCCTCTTGCCATGCCGCGTCCCATCCTCGCCACCATCCACCGCCCGGCCCTGCGCCACAACCTCGCGCGCATGCGCGCCGCCGCCCCCGACGCCCGCGTCTGGGGCGTGGTCAAGGCCAACGCCTACGGCCACGGCATCGCCCGCGCCTACGACGGCCTGCGCGCCGCGGACGGCTTCGCGCTGCTCGACCTGGACGAGGCCCAGCGCGTGCGTGACCTGGGCTGGCGCGGCCCCATCCTGCTGCTCGAGGGCGTGTTCGAGTCGCGCGACCTGGAGCTGTGCTCGCGCCTGGGGCTGTGGCACACGGTGCATTGCGAAGCGCAGATCGACATGCTCGCGGTGCACAAGACGCACCAGCCGCACCGCGTCTTCCTGAAGATGAACAGCGGCATGAACCGCCTGGGCTTCCGGCCCGCGGCCTACCGCGCCGCCTACGCCCGCCTGGACGCGCTGCCGCAGGTCGACGAGATCTCGCACATGACGCACTTCTCGGACGCCGACGGGCCGCGCGGCATCGCGCACCAGCTGCAGGTCTTCCTGGAGGCCACGCGCGACCTGCCGGGTGAACGCTCGCTGTCCAACAGCGCGGCGGCACTGCGCTTCGGCGGCGAGCCCGCGGTGCGCGCCGACTGGGTGCGCCCCGGCATCGCGGTCTACGGCAGCGCGCCCGATGCGCCCGTGCACGACGCGCAGCACTGGGGCCTGCAACCCGCGATGACGCTGTCCACCCGCATCATCGGCACCCAGGACCTGCAGGCGGGCGACACGGTGGGCTACGGCTCCAGCTTCACGGCCGAGGCGCCCATGCGCATCGGCGTGGTGGCCTGCGGCTATGCCGACGGCTACCCGCGCCACTGCGGCACGGGCACGCCGGTGCTGGTCGAGGGCGTGCGCACCCGGCTGGTGGGCCGCGTCAGCATGGACATGATCACCGTGGACCTGACGCCCGTGCCCCAGGCCGGCCTGGGCAGCGAGGTCACGATGTGGGGCCGCGGCCCGGGCGGCGCGCTGCTGTCGGTCGACGAGGTCGCGCAGGCCGCGGGCACCGTGGGCTACGAGCTGATGTGCGCCCTGGCGCCGCGGGTGCCGGTGCAGGTCGAGGACTGACCGCGTCCGCGCGGACGCGGGCCGCGCAACCGGCTTCAGCGCCGCCGCAGCCCCAGCGCCATCACCGCGCCCACCACCACCAGCGCGCCGGCCACCTGCACCGGGGCGATGGACTGGCCCAGCACCAGCCACGCCAGCACCAGCGCGCACACTGGCTCCACGTTCATGATGGCCGAGTTGCCCACCACGCCCAGCCGTGGCAGCACGGTGAACATGATGGTGAAGGCCGTGCCGTACAGGAAGGTGAGGGCCGCCAGGCCGCCCCAGCCCACCGGCGCATCCGGCCAGTGGAAGCCGCCCTGCAGGCCCACCGTGGTCAGGGCCACCAGGGCCGCGATGCCCATGGTGGTGGCGGTGCGCACGCGCCCGTCCACGTCGCCCGCCTCGTGCTGGGTGAGCACCAGGGCCAGACCGAAGCTGCAGGCGGCCGCGAGCGCGAAGCCCACGCCGGCGCCGATGCGGCTCCACTGGCCCGCCGCACCCAGGCCCGAGGCGGCGCCGAACACATCCAGCGCCATCGCCAGCCCGACGAGGATCACCGGCATGGCGACCAGCATCGCCCGTTCCGGCCGCTGGCCGTAGACCACGCGGGCCCACAGCGCCGTCCAGATCGGGTAGGTGTTGAAGGCCAGCAGGGCCAGCGCCACCGGCAGCCGCGCGACGGCGGAGTACAGGCACAGGCTCTGCAGGCCGATCAGCAGCCCGATGCCCGGCAGCATGCGCTTGTGGCGCGCGCTGAAGCGCAGCCGCACGCCCTGCACGCGGATCAGCGCCAGCAGCACGCCGGTGGTGACCAGGCTGCGCACCACGACGGCCGTGGCCACGTCCACGCCGTGGTTGAAGGCCAGCCGGGCCGACACGTGGTTCGCGCCCATCATGAGCGCGATCAGCAGCAGGGTGGCGAAGGCGGTGCCCGAGAGCGCGCGGGTGGGCGCGGCGACGGCCTTGGCCATCTCAGTACAGCCCGTGCACGCGGGCGTGCAGGCGGGCCAGCCCCAGCAGCGCATCGGTGAAGGGCGTCTCCACCTTCACCAGCTGGCCCAGTTCGCGCACCACCGTCACCAGCGCGTCGAGTTCCACCGGCCGGCCGGCGTCCACGTCCTGCAGCATGGAGGTGCGGAAGGCCCCCAGCTTGCGCGTCACCTGGTGCCTGTCCTCGGGCTGCTGCGCGATGGGGATGCCGATGCGCGCGCCGATCTCCCGCGCCTCCAGCATCACGCGGCTGATGAAGCCGCGCACCAGCTCGTCGTCCATGATGCGGTCGGTGGTTGCGCCCGTCATCGCGCTGACCGGGTTCACGGTCATGTTGCCCCAGAGCTTGTACCAGGCGTCTTTCTGGATCTGCTCGGCGATGGGCGCCTCGAAACCGGCGCGCTCCAGCAGCGCCGCCAGCTGCTGCACCCGGGCGCTGCGTTCGCCCGTGGGTTCGCCGACGATGAGCTTCTGGCCGAAGTGGTGGCTGACGTGGCCCGGGCCGGCCAGCGCGCAGCTCGCGTGCACCACGCAGCCGACGATGTGCCGGGCGGGGATGGCGCGGGCGATGGCACCGTCCGGGTCCACGGCCTTCAGCCGCGTGCCGGCCAGCGGGCCGCCGAAGCCCTCGAAGAACCACCAGGGCACGCCGTTCATGGCGGTGAGCACCACCGTGTCCGGCCCCAGCAGCGGGGCGATGGCCGCCGCCACCTGGGCCATGGCCGGCGCCTTCACCGCCACCACCACCAGGTCCTGTGGGCCGAGCTGGGCGGGGTCGGACGCGGCGCGCACCGCCGCCGTGTGCAGGGTGCCGGCTTCGTCCAGCCGCAGCCCGTGCGAGCGTACGGCGTCCAGGGTCGCGCCGCGGGCCACCACGCTCACGTCGCAGCCCGCCTGCGCGAGCTTCACGCCGATCCAGCCGCCGATGGCGCCGGCGCCGTAGATGCAGACTTTCATGCCGTCCTACCGCTTGTAGCTGTCGTCGATGCGGTCCAGGCGCCGCACCAGCGCATCGAACACATCCTGGCCACCGCCGAAGCGGGCGTCGAACTGGAAGGCATCGTGCGTGGTCTTGCGCGCCACCGCCTCGGGGATGGGGATGGCCCGCCCCAGCGCCGCCTGCGCGACCTGGACGTCGCAGGCTCTCTGCAGCGTCCACAGGCGCGTGAAGGCCAGCGGCAGCGTGGGGCCGACGGCGAGCAGGCCGTGGTTGCGCAGGATCAGCAGCGGCTTGCTGCCCAGGCTGGCCAGCAGCCGCGGCGCCTCCTCGGCGTGCACGGTGATGCCCTCGAAGTCATGGTAGGCCACCATCTCGTGCAGCTGCGCGGAATAGAAGTTGTTCTGCGCCAGGCCGCCGTCGGTGCACGCCACGGCCAGGCCGCTGGTGGTGTGGGTGTGCATCACGCAGTGCGCGCCCGCCACGTGGCCATGGATCGCGCCGTGGATGGTGAAGCCCGCCGGGTTCACCGGCCAGGGGCTGTCGTCCAGCTTGCGGCCCTCGATGTCGATCTTCAGCAGGTTGCTGGCCGTCACCTCGCTGTAGTGCAGGCCGAAGGGGTTGATGAGGAACTGCCGCTCGCCCCCGGTCACCGAGTCGGGCAGGCGCACGGTGATGTGGTTGTAGATCATCTCGGTCCAGCCGAGCTGGTCGAAGATGCGGTAGCAGGCGGCGAGCTCGACGCGGGCCCGCCATTCGTCGGGGTGCATGCGGCTCATGCGGCGCCCCGCGGCTTGAAGCGCGCCACCAGTGCATTGGTGGCCTTGACCAGCAGGTGCGTGTCCACGCCCACGGCCAGGAAGTCGGCGCCCATGTCCAGGTAGCGCTGCGCCACCGCCTCGTCCACCGCCAGGATGCCGGCCGCCTTGCCCGCCGCGTGGATGCGGCGTATGGCGTCCGCGATCGCCGCCTGCACCTCGGGCGCGTTGGGGTTGCCCACGAAGCCCATGGCCGCGGACAGGTCGGCCGGGCCGATGAAAACGCCGTCCACGCCCTCGGTGGCCGCAATGGCGTCCAGGTTCTGCAATGCCTGCACGGTCTCGGCCTGCACCAGCAGGCAGACCTGGTCGTTCGCTTCCTTGGGGTAGTTCGGAAAGCGCCCCCAGCGCGAGCCGCGCGCCCCGCCCATGCCGCGGATGCCCGCGGGTGGGTAGCGCATGGCCTGCACCAGCTGCGCAGCCTGCTGGGGCGTGTCCACCATGGGCACCAGCAGGGTCTGCAGGCCCAGGTCCAGGTACTGCTTGATGAGCGCGGTGCCCACGTTGCCGTGGCCCACGGGCACGCGTGCGATCGCGTGGCTCGCGGGGTAGGCGGCGATCACCTGGGCCTGGTGCTGGATGCTCTGCAGGTCGTTGGGCGAATGCTCGCCGTCGATGAGCAGCCAGTCGAAGCCGGCGCCGGCGCAGATTTCGGCCGCGGTGCCGCCGGCCAGGCCCAGCCAGAGGCCGATCTGGGTGCGGCGCTCGCGCAGCGCCTGCTTGAAGGGGTTGGTGGGGGTCTGCATGCGGTCCTGCCTGTGGGTGTTGGGGAAGTGTCTCTCAGGTGAACTGGAATTCGAAGCGGCCGAGCGGGCCATAGTCGGCGTCGAAGCGGTCGCCCGCCTTCGCCGGCACCGGCCGCGTGAAGGAGCCCGCCAGCACGATCTCGCCGGCCTCCAGCCGCTCGCCCCAGGGGAAGAGCTTCATCGCCAGCCAGGCCACGCCCACCGCCGGGTGGCCCTGGACGCCGGCGGCCAGGCCGGTCTCCTCCACATGGCCGTTCTGGCGCAGGATGGCGCCGCACCAGGGCAGGTCGACCTCGCGCGGGTTCACGCGGCGGCCGCCCAGCACGATGCCGGCATTGGCCGCGTTGTCGCTGATCGTGTCCTGCACGCGGCGCATGGCCCGGGTGTGGCGGTCGAACTGCTCGATGCGGGCGTCGATGATCTCGATCGCCGGCGTGACGTACTCGGTGGCTGCCAGAACGTCCTCCACCGACACCTGCGGCCCTTCGAGGCGGTGCCGCAGCACGAAGGCCAGCTCCACCTCGACCCGCGGCGCGATGAAGCGCTGCGTGGGGATGTCCCCCGGGCTGAAGAGCATGTCGTCCAGCAGCGTGCCGTAGTCGGGCTCGTCGATCTGGCTGGACTGCTGCATCGCCCGCGAGGTGAGGCCGATCTTGTGGCCCACCACCCGGCGCCCGGACGCGATCTTCAGGCGCACCCACTCGCGCGAGATGGCGTAGCCGTCTTCCACCGTCATGCCCGGGAAGCGTTTGGAGAAATGCTCCACCTGCACCCGGGAGCGCTCGCTCTGGTCGAGTTCGGCGGCGAGCGCGTGGATGCGTTCGGGGTCCAGCATGGGGGTCAGGCCTTGTTGAAGAGGGGGTGCAGGCTGGAGAACTTCGCGTCGTAGACCTGCCCGGGGCTGACGTCGACCTGCAGCGTGATGCCGACCGGCCGGCTGGCGAGCAGGGCGGCGCAGCGCTCGCGCACCGTCGCCATCAGGGTGTCGCCAGCCTGCTGGTGGACGGCGCCGCTGCGGCCGGCGCCCATGCGCAGGTTGAGGTAGATGAAGCCGTACTCGCCTTGGCCGTCGGCGACCGCGTGGTGCGTCGCCGGGTAGGCCAGCACGCGCGTGCCGCCGGTCGGGAAGACCTGCTGGCCGGCTTGGTCGCGCAGCGCCAGCATGGTGTCGGCGAGCGCCCGGCACAGGCCCGCCATGTCCAGTGCCGGCTCGATGTCGGGCGTGTAGAGGATGACGAGGTGGGGCATGGCGTCAGGGG
>NZ_JADDOJ010000092.1 GCF_015159745.1 Ramlibacter aquaticus
CGCCCTGCCCGGCCGCCCGGCCCGGCCGCCGCTGGTGCACCCGGCCAAGGTGCCGCGGCGTTCGCCCTTCAAGCCCGAGGGCCTGGCCGCGCTGCTGCACGCGATCGCGCATATCGAGTTCAACGCCATCAACCTGGCCCTGGATGCGGCCTGGCGCTTCGACGGCATGCCGCCCGGGTTCCACCTGGACTGGGTACGGGTCGCGGCTGAGGAGGCCTACCACTTCGGCCTGCTGGCGGCGCACCTGGAACGCCTGGGCCACGCCTACGGCGATTTCGACGCGCACGACAACCTGTGGTCCATGTGCGAGAAGACGCAGGACGACGTGCTCGCCCGCATGGCCCTGGTGCCGCGCACCCTGGAGGCGCGCGGCCTGGACGCAACGCCGCAGATCCAGCAGAAGCTGCGGCAGGTGGGCACGCCCTTCGCGCTGGAGGCCGTGGCCATCCTGGACATCATCCTGCGCGACGAGGTCGGCCACGTGGCCATCGGCAACCACTGGTACCGCTGGCTGTGCGAGCGCGAGGGCCTGGACCCGCTGGCGCAGTACCCGCTGCTGGTGCAGCGCTACTGCGCGCCGCGCCTGTACCCGCCCTTCAACGAGGAAGCCCGCCGGCGCGCGGGCTTCACGCCGCAGGAGCTGGACTGGCTGGCCGGCGAGGCCGCGGGCCCGGCGGCCTGAGCGGCGCTCAGCCGGCGGCCGCGCCGCGCTCGTGCACGACCAGGCCGCGGTAGGCGGCGCTGTAGGCCGGCGTGGGCACGCCATGCGCCAGGCCCAGCCGGTGCATGCGCCCGGCCAGCCAGGGCAGCTCCAGCGGCTTGCCGCGCTCCAGGTCCTCGCTCATGGACGAGCGGAAGGACGGCGGCATCTTCGCGACCATGCCCATCATGGTGTCGGCCATGCCGTCGGCGATGTGCACGCCCGATGCCCGCGCCAGCGCGATCCCCTCCTCGAACAGCTGGCGCTGGAAGGCCGCGCTCTCGGGGTGCGACAGGATGCGACCCATGGGCGCACGCATGAGCGAGGTGGTGCTGGACACGCCGGCCAGGCCGATGAACTTCTGCCACAGCGCCGCGGCGATGTCGTCCGTGGCCTCGCATTCCAGCGCCCGGGCGCGGCCGCAGGCCTGCACGAAGGCGGCCACCACCGGGTCGCCGCCCGCGGCATCGACCACGATGCGGTGGAAGCCGCCGGGGCTGCGGATCACGCCCGGCCGGTCGATCACCGCCGACACGTAGATGCAGCCGCCCAGCACCCGCCCCACGCCGCCCAGGGCCTCGGTGACCATGTCCACGCTGTCGATGCCGTTCTGCAGCGTGATGACGCGCGTCTCGGGGCCGACCAGGCCGCGCAGCTGTCGCGCCGCATCGGCCGTGTCCCAGAGCTTGACGCAGAACAGCACCACGTCGGCCGGCGCGAGCGCGGCCGGGTCGTCGGTGGCGGTCACCTGGGGCAGGTGCAGGGGCTCCTCGGGCGTCTCCAGCCGCAGGCCGGATTCACGCAGGGCCGCCAGGTGCGCGCCGCGGGCGATGAAGCCCACCTCCTCGCCCGCCGCCTGCAGCCGGGCGCCCACGTAGGCCCCGACCCCGCCCGACCCCATGATCGCGATACGCATGTATGGCTCCTTCTTGTTGCGCCGCTGATTGGGGCATGCAACGGCGGACGGCGCAAGCGGTGATTCCTGAGGGCCCTTGCAGGACATGCCGGGCCACGGAAGAGCGCCCCGCCCGCCCGATCGGGCCATTGCCGCAGAGACAGGGGCTGACGCAGGATGGACCAGGCTCGACAAGGGAGAAGCACATGAGATCCATCACGCGCACACTCGCCGCCGCCTTCCTGGCCACGGTCTTCACGCTCGCCACCGGCGTGGGCTGGGCCCAGGCCGCCTCGCGCCCGGCCGACTACCGGCTGGGCCCGGGCGACGCCATCAAGATCCAGGTCTACCAGAGCCCCGACCTCGCGCTGGAGACCCGGGTGCCCGAAGGCGGCGTCATCAACTACCCGCTGGTCGGCAAGGTGGCGATCGGCGGCCTGACCATCCCCGACGCCGAGGCCCGCATCGCGGCCGCGCTCAAGCGCGGGCGCATCCTCAAGGCGCCGCAGGTCAACATCAACCTGCTGCAGGTGCGCGGCAGCCAGGTGGCGGTGCTGGGCCAGGTGCAGAAGCCGGGCCGCTTCCCGCTGGAGACCACCAACGTGCGGGTGAGCGACATCCTGGCCACCGCCGGCGGCGTCACGCCCGCCGGTGACGACGTGGCCGTGGTGACCGGCACGCGGCGCCACAAGCCCTTCCGCAAGAGCGTGGACATCCCGGCGCTGATGGCCGGCCGCGGCGGCAGCGACGACGTGGTGCTGGAGGCCGGCGACACGGTGTACGTGGCCAAGGCCCCCACCTACTACATCTACGGCGAGGCGCAGCGCCCCGGCACCTACCGGGTCGAGCGCGGCATGACCGTGATGCAGGCCATCGCGGCCGGCGGCGGCATCACGCCCCGCGGCAGCGAGAGCCGCGTGCGCCTCACGCGCAACGGCCCCGACGGCAAGCCGCAGGAGATGTCGCCCAAGCTGACCGACCCGGTGCAGCCCGGCGACGTGCTGTTCGTGCGCGAAAGCCTGTTCTGAGGCCGCTTCAGAAGTTGGCGGTGAAGGTCAGGCGCGCGCTGCGCGGCTCCACGGGGTGGAAGTGGATGTCGTCCACCCCGGCCGCCGGCTCGCCGGGCAGGCGTGAAGCGTAGAAGTAGTCGACGTCGCTGGCGCGGCGGTCGAAGAGGTTGAACACGTCCAGCGCGAGCTTGGTGCGCGGCGTGAGCTGATAGCCGACGCGCAGGTAGGCCAGGGTGGTGCTCGCGGAGCGCCGGCTGTTGTCCTCGATCAGGGGACGCGGACCGAAGTAGCGCAGCTGGAACTGGCCGAACCACGGCCCCCATTGCGTCACCGTGGCACCGAGTGAGGCCACCTGCTCCGCCGCACCCGGCACGAAGTTGCCGACCGGGTCGGGCTGGGTGAAGCGCGCGCGCGACCAGGACAGGTCGGCGTCCAGCAGCAGCCAGGGCGAGGCGCGCCAGTGGTTGCTCCATTCCACGCCCTGGCGCAGGCTGGCCCGGCTGGGCTGGGTGTCGCCGGCGTCGCCGGAGAACACCAGCTCCGAGCCCAGCGCCAGCCGCCACACGGACAGCGAGGACTGCAGGCCCGGCAGCAGCGCCTCGGTGCGCGCGCCCAGTTCGGCCCCGCGCGAGCGCACCAGCGGGGTCACCGGGTCGGTCGGCAGGCCCTCGCGGGGCGTGACGTGGGCCGTCACGCCCCGCGCGTCGTTGCTGTGGAAACCCGAACCCAGGTTGAGGAAGTATTCGGTCTTCGCCCAGGGGCCGAAGACCAGGCTGAGCTTGGGCGAGACGATGCCCGCGCTGCGCTGCCCGCTGTTGGCCGCGATCGAGCTGTGCACGTCGAAGGCGTAGCGGTCCCAGCGCAGGCCGGCGATGCTGCGCAGCCAGGGCTGCCACTGCGTTTCGTTCTGCGCCCACAGGCCGATGCTGCCTTCGCGCACACGGCTCTCCTGCACCGTGTCGACGGTCAGGCGGTCCATGGTGTCGTACAGGCCCAGGGGCTCGACCCGGTCCTGGCGGGCCTGCAGCCCGGCGCTGGTGCTGCCCTCGTGGCCGCCCCAGGCCGTGGGCCAGCGGCGGCTCAGGCTGCCGCCGGCCAGGGTGCGGCGCTCGACCTGCGAGAACTGGTCGCCGGTGGCCGGCCGCGCCAGCGCGTAGGTGAAGTCGGAGAACAGGCGCAGGCTGGAGCGCACCAGGTAGGCGCTGGCCGTCCAGTCGCCGCCGTCGGCCATCGTGTGCTGCGCATTCCAGGACAGCGACAGGCGCGAGGTCTTGCCGCCGTCCGTGGGGTCCACGGTGCCGAAGCGGTCCAGCGCGCCGGACTGCACCGCCCGCAGCGGGATCTGGTCGGTCGAGTCCCAGCCGGCGGTGTAGGCCATGGCGGTGAGCGACCAGCGCGTCGCGCCCTCGGGCACGCTGTAACGCAGCACGGCGTTGGCCCGGTGGAAGCGCTCGGGGCTCTGCCAGGGGCCGTCATTGTGGGCGGTCTCGAAGGCGTAGAGCAGGTTGCCCGTGGTCAGCGTACGGCTGTCGGCCAGCAGGGCCCGGCCGTAGCCGTGGCCGCCCGCCGTCAGCTCGGCGATGCCCGCCTTGAGCCGGTCCATGAGGCGGATGCGCGCCGAACCGGCGGAGGCGAAGTCGCCTTCGTCGGCGTAGTACGGGCCCTTGCGGTAGGCCATGCGGTCCACCAGCTCGGGGATCAGCCAGTTCAGGTCGCTGTAGCCCTGGCCGTGGGCATGGCTGGGCATGTTGGCCGGCATGCCGTCCACCCAGGTGGCGAAGTCGGTGCCGTGGTCCAGGTTGAAGCCGCGAAGGAAATACTGGTTGGCCTTGCCGTCGCCAGAGTGCTGGGTGACGATCACGCCGGGCACGAACTCGAGCAGTTCGCCAGGCCGCAGCGTGGGGCGCGCCTCGATGAGCGCGGAGGTGACGACGCCCGCGCTGGCGGCGTCGGAGGTGCCCACGCCGTTCTCGTAGTGGCCCTGCACCGAGACGGCCGGCAGGGCGGCCTGCGCCGCCGGGGTGGAAGGCTGCGTCTCGGCCGCCTGGGCATGGGCGGCCTGCGCCAGGCACAGCGCAGCGGCCTGCGCGACGCACAGTCGCTGGAAGCGGTTCAAGGTCGGTGTCAGGGTCACGGTCAGGAAGCGGGGGCGCGGAGTGGGCCGGTGCATGCTCTGCGCGGCGAGCGCGTGCGCGATGCAAAGCCTGCGAGTGTACGGCGGGGGCCTGACAGGACGCCGACCGCGCCGGCAAGCCCTCAGCCGCGGGCGTCCAGCACCAGCTGGGTCTGGGTCACCACGGCGCACAGGCGGCCGCCGGCGTCCGTCACCGTGGTCTGCCAGACCATGGTGCTGCGGCCGCGGTGCAGCGCCACCGACTCGCCCCGCACCGTGCTGCCCTCGCGCGCCCCGGCGATGAACTTGGTGCTGGAATCGGTGGTGGTCGTCGTCTTGCCTTCGGGCAGGTTGAGCAGGGTGCCGATGGCGCCCAGGGTGTCCGCGAAGGCCATGGTGGCGCCGCCATGCAGGATGCGCCCGGCCGTGCACAGGTCGGCACGCACCACCATCTCGGCCACGACGCGGTCGGGCGCCGCCTCCAGCACGCGCACGCCCATCAGGCCGGGGAACAGCGGGGCGATCAAGGCCTGGATCGAGTCGGGACTCGGCATGCGGGGCTCCTGGACGAAGGCAGCGGCCAGTCTAGCGGCTGCCCGTGCGCGAGACCAGCCAGGTCGAGGGCAGGATCAGCAGCGCGCCGGCCGCGTGGTACCAGTGCGGCGCCTCGCCCAGGATCCCCCAGGCCAGGAAAGCCGCATACACCGGCGAGAGGTACATGATGATGCTGCAGCGCACCGGCCCCAGCCGGTCGACCAGCCAGGCGTAGGCCTGGTAGGAGATGAAGCCCGGCAGCACGCCGGCCGCCGCGATCAGCAGCGCGGCCCGGGGCGTGAAGGCCGGCACGGGCACCAGCGCCCATTCCAGCAGCGTGGCCGGCAGCAGCACCAGCACCCCGCCCAGGGTGATGCAGGCCAGGCGCTCGCGCGGGCCCAGCCGCGAGCGCCACTGCCGCAGCAGCACCGAGTACAGCACCCAGCCCACCGCCGCCACCAGCACCCAGAGGTCGCCGCTGCCGAAGCGGGCCTGCAGGATGCGCATCGGCTCGCCCTGGGCCACCACCAGCAGCACGCCCAGCAGGGCCAGCCCCATGGCCAGCTTCTGCCGTGCGGCCATGCGCTCGTGCAGCCAGGCCGAGGCCAGCACGGCGATGCCGACCGGCGTGGCCGCATAGATCAGGCCGATGTTGGTGGCCGAGGTGCGCTGGCCGCCGATGTAGAGGACGGCCCCGCAGATCCACATGCCCAACGCGCCCAGCGCCAGCATCTGCTTCCATTCGTCGCGCGCGGCCTCGCGCATGGCCTGGCGCGAGCGCCAGACCCCGGGCAGCATCAGCAGCAGCGCCACCGTCCAGCGGCCCAGCGCCAGCGAATGCCCGGTCAGCACCCCCTGGGACGCCCGGGCGATGATGTAGTTGGACGACCAGAAGGCCGGCGTCACCCACAGCAGGATGAGCGCGAACCTATTCGGCACGCAGGCCTGCGGCACGGATGATGCGGGCATTGGCCTCGGATTCCTCGGCGATGGACCGCGCGAACGCCGCCGCGCTGCCGCCGGTGGGCAGGTTGCCCGCGGCCAGCAGGGTGGCGCGCAGGCCGGGGTCGGCCAGCGCCTTGTTGACCTCGGCGTTCAGCCGCTCGATTAGCGCGGGCGGCGTGGCGGCCGGTGCGAAGACGCCGAACTGGGACGACAGGTTGGCCGCAGTCCAGCCGAGTTCGGCCAGCGTGGGCACCCCGGGCAGCGAGGCCAGCCGCGCCGGCGCGCCCACCGCCAGCGCATGCAGCTTGCCGGCCTGCACCTGCTGCTGCACGGTGGGCCCGGCGTTGACCGACAGCACCTCGAACTGGCCGCCGATCGCGTCCGTGAGCTGCTGGCCGCCGCCCTTGTAGGGAACGTGCGTGATGTCCAGCTTCGCTGCCGACTTCAGCTGCTCCAGCATCAGGTGGCCCAGCGACGCGGGGCCGGAGGTGGCCCATCGCACGGCGCCCGGCTTCTCCCGCGCCAGCGCCAGCAGGCCGCGGAAGTCGGTGGCCGCGAGGGCCGGCGTGCCCAGCAGCAGGACCGGGGAGACCATGACGCTGGCGACGGGGGCGATCGCCTTGCGCGGGTCGAAGGCGACCTGCCCGAAGTAGGGATTGAGCGTGAGCGGACTCACGGCCGAGAAGCCGAAGGTGCCGCCGTCCGGCGCCGCGCGGGCCACGGCCTCCATGCCGATGGTGCCGCTGGCGCCGGCCTTGTTCTCGACCACCACGGGCACGCCCAGCGCCGGCGACAGCCGGTCGGCCAGGGCCCGGGCGACCACGTCGCTCACGCCGCCGCTGTGGTAGGCGACCACCAGCCGGACGTTGCGGGTGGGCCAGGGCTGGGGCTGCGCCCAGGCGCCCGGGGATGCGGCCAGGAGCAGGGCCGCGAACAGCAGGACTCTCATGCCCCGATTGTCGCCCGCGCGCGGGCCGGCCTCAGCCGCGCGGGTGGTGGCTCGCGTGCAGCTGCTTGAGCCGCTCGCGCGCCACGTGGGTGTAGATGGTGGTGGTGGAGATGTCCGCATGGCCCAGCAGCATCTGCACCGCCCGCAGGTCGGCACCGTGGTTCAGCAGGTGCGTGGCGAAGGCGTGGCGCAGGGTGTGGGGCGACAGCGGCGCGTGGATGCCGGCCTCGCGCGCCGACTTCTTCACGATGACCCAGAACATGGCCCGCGTCATGCCCTGGCCCCGGCCGGTGACGAACAGGTCCTCGCTCTGGCGCGGGCCCAGGATGGCCGGCCGGGCCTCGCGCAGGTAGCGCTCTATCCAGTCGCGCGCCACCAGGCCGAAGGGCACCAGGCGCTCCTTGTCGCCCTTGCCCGTCACGCGCAGCACGCCCTCGGCCATCGACAGGTGCCAGGTCTTCAGGCCGACCAGCTCGCTCACGCGCAGGCCGCTGGCGTAGATCAGCTCCAGCATGGTGCGGTCGCGCAGGCCCAGCGGCGTGTCCACGTCGGGTGCGGCCAGCAGGGCCTCCACCTGGGCCTCGCTCAGGGTCTTGGGCACGCGCAGGGGCTGGCGCGCCGCCTGCAGGCGCAGGGTGGGGTCGGCGGCGATGCGGCGCTCGCGCAGCGCCCAGCGGAAGTAGCGCTTGAAGACCGTCAGCCGCCGGTTGGCCGTGGTGGCCTTGCTGGTGGCGTGCCGGTCCGCGAAGTAGCGGTGCAGGTCGGCCTCGGTGCTGGCGTCGATGTCGCGGCCCTGGGCCGCCAGCCAACGGCCATAGAGCGCGAGGTCGCGCCGGTAGGCCGCCAGCGTGTTGCGGGCCAGGCCCTCCTCCAGCCACAGCGCGTCGATGAAGGCATCGACCTGCGCCGGCACGCCGGCGGCCGCTGCGTCCGCGGGCGCGGCCTGCGCCATCTCAGTCGAGCTTCAGGTGCGCCGTGTCGACCACCTTCTTGTAGACCGCGAACTCGGCCCGGATCTGCTCGGCGAACTGCTCGGGCGTGTTGCCCACGATGAAGGAGCCGGTGTCCTCGATGCGCTTGCGCACGGCCGGGTCCTGCAGGGCCTTCAGCACCCCGGCATTGACCTTGTCGACCACGTCCTTGGGCAGGCCCTTGGGCCCGTAGATGCCGTAGTACGCCATGCGGTTCACCGGCTCCAGCCCGACCTCCTTGAAGGTGGGCACGTTGGGCAGTTCCTTCAGGCGCTGCGGCGCCGCCACCACGATGGGCACCAGCCGGTTCTCCTTGATGAAGGGCATGGCCGAGGGCATGTTGTCGAAGATCATGGGCACCTGGCCGCCCACGGTGTCGTTCAGCGCCGGGCCGGCGCCGCGGTAGGGGATGTGGGTGACGAACAGGCCGGTCATGCTCTTGTACAGCTCCATCTGCAGGTGGCCGATGCCGCCGGTGCCGGAGGAGGAATAGGAGTACTTGCCCGGGTTCTTCCTCAGCACCTCGACGAAGCTCTTGTAGTCCTTCGCCGGAAAGCTGGGGTGCACCGCGATCACGTTGGGCGTGGCCGCGATGTTGATGATGGGCGTGAAGTCCGTCAGCGGGTTGTAGGGCGTCTTGGGATTGATCGCCGGGTTGGCGGCGGTGGTGGAGACCGTGGCCACGCCCAGGTAGTAGCCGTCGGGCTGGGCGCGCGAGGTGTCGGTGGCGCCCACGATGCCGCCGCCACCGGCCTTGTTCTCCACGATCACCGGCTGGCCCAGGGCCCGGCCCAGGGGTTCGGAGATCACCCGCGCGATGATGTCCGTGGTGCCGCCGGGCGCGAAGGGCACGACGAGGTGGATGGTCTTGTTCGGGTAGGACGACTGGGCGAAGGCCGGGACGGCCAGGGCCGCGAGTGCGCCGGCCGCGAGGGCCAGGCAGGAACGACGGTTCATGAGGACTCCTGGAACGGTTCTTGTGGATGAGGAAACGGTGGCCTGATGGTACGCGAGCGAAGGCCCACCGGACGCGCCCCGGCCGGGCCTTGAGCCGGCTGGGCTATGCTCGGCGCGGTGAATGGCGCACGGCTCCTCTTCCCCGATTTTTCCCTGATCCTGTGCGGCTTCCTCCTGTGCCGCTTCACGCCGCTGTCCCGCCCGCTCTGGGAGCAGGTCGAGAAGCTGGTCTATTTCTTCCTGTTCCCGGTGCTGCTGTTCCAGTCCATCATGCGCAGCCCGCTGGACCTGGGCGCGGACGCCGGGCTGGTCGCCGCAGGCCTGGGCGTGGGCCTCACGGCCATCGCGCTGTCCTATGCCTGCGCGGTTCTGCCGGGCGTGGACCGGCGCGACCATGCCGGCGCCGCGCAGGTCGCCTTCCGCTTCAACTCCTTCATCGGCCTGGCGCTCGCCGAGCGCCTGGGCGGCGCGCGTGGCCTGGGGCTGGTGGCGGTGCTGATCGGGGTCTGCGTGCCCTTGTTCAACGTCGCGGCGGTGTGGCCCATGGCCCGGCACGGGCGCACGCACTTCGGCCGGGCCCTGCTGCGCAACCCGCTGATCCTGGCCACCGGCACCGGGCTGGCCGCGAACCTGGCGGGCCTGCGCGTGCCGGCGCTGCTGGACCCGGTGCTCACGCGCATCGGCGGCACCTCGCTCGCCCTGGGCCTGCTGGCGGCGGGCGCGGGCCTGCAGCTCGGCAGCCTGGCCCGGCAGCGCCTGCTGACCACGTCGGTGCTGGCGATCCGCCACCTGGTATCGCCCCTGGTGGCCTGGACGCTGGCGCGGCTGCTGCACCTGGATGCGCAGCAGGCCACCATCCTGCTGCTGTTCTCGGCCCTGCCCACGGCCTCCAGCGCTTACGTGCTGGCGTCGCGCATGGGCTTCAACGGGCCCCACGTGGCGGGGCTGGTGACGCTGTCGACGCTACTGGGCATGGCCAGCCTGCCCTTCGCGCTCGGGCTGCTGGGCTAGCGCCCAGGCCACGTGCTCGCGCACCAGCGCGCTCGGGTGGTCCAGGCGCGCGGCCAATGCCCGCCGCACCTCGTCGCCCGCGCCCGCGCGCAGCGCGTTGCCCAGCGCCACCGCGACGTTGCGCAGCCAGCGTTCGTGGCCGATGCGGCGGATCGCGCTGCCCTCGGTGCGGCGCAGGAACTCCGCCTCGTCCCAGGCGAACAGGGCCGCCAGCGGCGCGCCGGCCAGGCCGTCCCGCGGCTGGAAATCAGGAAGCGGGCTGGTGCGGGCGAACTTGTTCCAGGGACAGGCCAGCTGGCAGTCGTCGCAGCCGTAGATGCGGTTGGCCATGCGCGGGCGCAGGTCGACCGGGATGGGCCCGTCGTGCTCGATGGTGAGGTAGGAGATGCACAGCCGCGCGTCCAGCCGGCCGGGCCCCAGGATGGCCCCGGTCGGGCAGGCGGCGATGCAGGCGCTGCAGCTGCCGCAGTGCGCGGCGGCCGGCGGGGTCTCGGGCAGCGCGAAGTCGAGGTAGATCTCGCCCAGGAAGAACATGGAGCCCGCCTCGCGGTCCAGCACCAGGGTGTGCTTGCCGCGCCAGCCCAGGCCGCTGCGCACCGCGAGTTCGGCCTCCAGCACCGGGGCCGAATCGGTGAACACCCGGTGGCCGAAGGGACCCACCCGCTGCGCGATGCGATCGGCCAGCTTCTGCAGCCGCGAACGCAGCACCTTGTGGTAATCGCGGCCCCGGGCGTACATCGAAACGATGCCTTCCGCGGGCCGCTGCAGCCGTTCGAACTCGACCGCCTGCCAGCCCGGCGGGGTGGACGCGGGCAGGTAGTCCATGCGTGCGGTGATCACGCTCACCGTGCCCGGCACCAGCTCAGCCGGGCGCGCGCGGCGCAGGCCATGCGCCTGCATGTAGTCCATTCCACCGTGGAATCCGTTGGAGAGCCAGGCGAGAAGCCCCGGTTCCGCACTCGAAAGGTCGACGCCGGCAACCCCGATTTGGGAGAATCCGAGTTCATGGGCCCAGGCCTGCATTTCTGCCAACCCTTGCGAACCCCACTGACCGATCGAGGACGTCACCTGCCGATTGTAGGAAGCACCGTCCGCCACCTGGCCTGGCAGGACGAAGAGGACACGCGCCGCTTCGCCGAGCAGCTGGCGGCCCGCCCTGCCCTGCGGGACGCCTTCATCGCGCTGCACGGCGACCTGGGCGCCGGCAAGACGACCTTCGTGCGCCACCTGCTGCGCGCGCTGGGCGTCGCCGGCCGCATCAAGAGCCCCACCTACACCGTGGCCGAGCCGCACGAGACCGCCACCGGCACGGCCTGGCATTTCGACTTCTACCGCTTCGACGACCCGCGCGAGTGGGAGGACGCGGGCTTTCGCGACACCTTCGCCCAGCCCGGCCTCAAGCTCGCCGAATGGCCCGGCAAGGCGGCCGGCCTGCTGCCCGTGGCCGACCTGGACCTGCACATCGAGGCGGCGCCCGACGGCGACGGCCGCGCGGTCACCCTGGTGGCGCACACCGCCCGCGGGGAGGCGCTGCTGCCATGAACCGCCGCGACCTCCTCACCACCGGCAGCCTGGTGCTGCTGCTGGGCCCGGCCCAGCTGGCCTGGGGCGCGAGCATCGTCGCGGTGCGGGTCTGGCCCGCGCCGGACTATTCGCGCGTGACCATCGAATCCGACGGCATGCTGGACGCGTCGCAGCGCATGCTCGACTTCCCGCCGCGCCTGGCGGTGGACATCGCCGGCCTGGACCTGAGCCCCGAGCTGCGCGAGCTGGTGGCCAAGGTGCAGCCGGACGACCCCTTCATCGCCGGCATCCGCATCTCGCAGCACGCGCCGCGCGTGGTCCGGCTGGTGGTGGACCTGAAGCAGTCGGCCCGGCCCCAGGTCTTCACCCTGCCCCCGGTCGCCGCCTACCGCAACCGGCTGGTGTTCGACTTCTACCCGGTGCGCGAAGCCGACCCGCTGGAGGCGCTGATCCGCGAGCGCCTGCGCGACCGCCCGGGCGCCCCCGCCGCGCCGCCGCCCGACCCCATCGGCGACCTCATCAGCGGCGGCCGTTTCGACCGCAAGCCACCGCCCGCGCAGGACCCGGTGGAAACCGCGCCCGCCGTGCGGCCGCGCAAGACCGACCGCCTGATCATCATCGCCCTGGACCCCGGGCACGGTGGCGAGGACCCCGGCGCCACCGGCCCGGCCGGCACGCACGAGAAGGACGTGGTGCTGCAGATCGCGCACCGCCTGCGTGAGCGCATCAACAGCGGCGCGGTGAACGGCAACCCCATGCGGGCCTTCCTCACCCGCGACGCCGACTTCTTCGTGCCGCTGCACGTGCGCGTGCAGAAGGCGCGCCGTGTGCAGGCCGACCTGTTCATGAGCATCCACGCCGACGCCTTCATGACGCCCGCGGCGCGCGGCGCCAGCGTGTTCGCGCTCAGCCAGAACGGCGCCTCCAGCACCGCGGCGCGCTGGATGGCCGACAAGGAGAACCGGGCCGACCTGGTCGGTGGCGTGAACGTCGCCACCCAGGACCGGCAGGTGGCCCACGCCCTGCTCGACATGAGCACCACGGCACAAATCAACGACAGCCTCAAGCTAGGGGGAGCCCTGCTGGGCGAAATCGGCAACGTCGGTAAACTGCACAAGGGTCGGGTCGAACAGGCCGGCTTCGCGGTGCTCAAGGCCCCGGACATCCCCAGCGTCCTGGTCGAGACCGCGTTCATCAGCAACCCTGAAGAGGAGTCCCGGTTGCGTTCCGACGAGTACCAGGAGCAACTGGCCGATGCCATCATGCGCGGCATCCACCGTTACTTCGACAGCAATCCGCCCCTCGCACGCAACCGCGTGGCCTGAACCTTGAGCAAACCCATCGTCCAGGCGAGTTCGTTCACGCCGCTGCAGCCCGTGCACGCCCCGTCCGCCCCGGGCTGGAAGGCGGAACTGAGCGCGGCCCTGGAGGGGGCGGCCTTCACCGTACCGCTCAGCCTGGGCTCGGTCATGGTGGTGTACGCCGCGCTGGGGCCGACCATCGCCGCCAGCGCGGTGCTGGTCACGCTGATCGCGCTGGCGCTGCTGCAGCTCAGCGCCATCGGCGCGAAGCGGCCCGTGCTGTACTCGGCCCGCTTCTTCGAAGCCACCACGGCGGCCGAAATCCTGCGCCATGCCATCGAGCACCTGCCGCAGTGGGGGCTGGGCGACACGCCTGGCCTGCGGCTGGCCCTGCTCGGCCTGCTGCTGGGGGTCTCGGGCCTGGTGATGGTGGTGCTCTTCGTCCTGCGGGCCGACCGCTTCTCGCGCCACATCCCGCAGCCGGTGTTCTCCGGCTTCTCGAACGGCATCGCCGTGGTGCTCTTCATGAGCCAGGTGCATGCGCTGCAGGCGCTGTTCGAGGGCGGGCGGGCGAGCGCACCGGACCTGGTCGCCGTCGGCGGCATCTCCTTCGTGGCGGGCTTTGCCGTGCGGCGCTGGCTGCCGAGCTGGCCCGCGGCCGGCACCTCGCTGGGGCTGGGCCTGCTGCTGGCGCTGGCCCTGGCCTCGGTGGGCCACCCGGTGGACACCCTGGGCAGCGGCCATGGCGTCGTCTTCGCAGCACCGTTCCAGATGGCGGACTGGCACGGCCTGGCCGGCGCGCGCGACCCCATGTCGCTGCTCACCTGGATGGCGGCGAACGGTTCGCTCCTGGGCGTCATGGTCTTCATCAACACCACGGTGGCGTCGCAGGCCATGAGCCACATCGACGACCGCCCCGCCGAATCGCAGCCGCGCCTGCTCTGGACCGGCCTGTGCACCACGGCCGCGGGCATCGCCGGGGCCGCGCCCATCGCCGCCTCGCTGCAGTCCTCCCTGGCGGCCAGCCGCATGACGCGCCTGAACAGCGGCGTCATGCTGTCCAGCGCGGTCGTGCTGCTGCTGACCGCGGTGAGCGGCTTCATCGGCTGGATTCCCCTGGCCGCCGTCGCCGGCACCCTGCTGTGCGAAGCCTTCTACACCTACGACAAGCGCTCGGTGCGGCTGGTGCGGCAATGGGCCGCGGGCGCCCTGTTGGACCGCCAGGCCCGGGAAGACCTGGCCCTGATCGCAGTGGTCACGGCCACGGCGGTGCTGGTCAACATGGTGGCCTCGGTCGTCGCCGGGCTGCTGCTGGGCCTGCTGCTCTTCGCCTCGCGCCACCTGCTGCACCCGGTGCGCAGCGTCTCGGACGGCACCCAGCTGGCCTCCAACTGCGCGCGCTCGCGCGCCGACCTGCAGGTGCTGGCCGAGCACGCGCGCGCACTGCGCGTGGTGGAACTGGAGGGCGACCTGTTCTTCGGCACCATGGACCAGCTCGACCGCGGCCTGCGCGCCGCGATGGAGGGCGCGAGCTGCATGGTGCTGGACTGGGCTGGCGTGCGCAACGTGGACAGCAGCTGCGCGCAGACCATCGCCAAGTTCCAGAAGGCAGCCGAAGTGGCGGGCGTGGGCATCCTGCACGTGGACCCGGCGGCGTCCGGCGCCAAGGTCGCGGCAGCCCTTCTGCCCATCCTGCGGCCCGAGCAGGTCGCGCCCGACCTGGACCGCGCGCTGGAGCGTGCCGAGAACCACCTGCTGGCCGAGCGCAGCGGGCTCACGCCCCAGCACGGCCACGCGCAGGCCCATGGCCACATGGACCAGGCCACGCTGTTCGTGGGCATGGACGAGTGCGAACAGGCGCTGCTGGAATCGATGATGACGCGCCGGCACTTCCGGCACGGCGAGACCGTGGTGCACGCCGGCGAGCCGGGCGACAGCCTGATGCTGATGCTGGAGGGCGCGGCCAGCGTGATGGTGCGCACCGAGGGCGGGCACGAGGTGCGGGTGGCCGGCCTGCGCCGCGGCGCCGTCATCGGCGAGCTCGCCTTCCTGGACCGCTCGCCGCGTTCGGCCACCGTGGTCGCGCAGGACCAGGTCGTGGTCGCGGAACTGCCGCGCGAGGCCTTCGACCGCCTCAGCGTGCAGGCGCCGGTGCTGGTGCAGAAGCTGCTCGCCAACATCGCGCTCTACCTGGCGGCGCGGCTGCGCCACACCAACCGCCTGGCCGCCGTGCGCCGCAGCCGCCGCAGCTGAGGCGCGGGCCGGGCGTGGGCTTTGCCTGCCCACCGGCCGGGCCGGGAGACGACGGGGCCCGGCGCGGGCTTCCTACAGTCCGGCCCGGGGGCATTTCCTAGAGTGGATGCACAGGCGCTTCGCCTGCATGCAGACATGAACTCAGGAGAACCAAGCCATGAAAAAATCGAGCATCCTCGCGGCCGCGCTGGCCGCCTCGCTGATGACCCTGGCCGGCTGCGCCGACATGGGCATGGACCGCAACACGGCCGGCACGGTGGGTGGCGCCGTGGTGGGCGGGGT
>NZ_JADDOJ010000093.1 GCF_015159745.1 Ramlibacter aquaticus
AGCCCGGCCCGCCCGCCTGCCTCCCGGCTTCGACCACTTTGCGTGTTGCACACTTCATCCTGTTCGTCCATGCCGCATCCGATCGCCGTACTCGTATTCCCCGGCTTCCAGTTGCTAGACGCAGCAGGCCCCATGGCGGCCTTCGAAGCCGCCGGGCTCTATCGCGTTCGGGTCGTTGCACGCGACGCCGGCGTCGTTTGCAGCTCAGCGGGCGTGGGCTGGGTGGCCGCCCCACTGCCGCGCGTGTCGGAGTTGGGCACGCTGCTCGTGGCCGGGGGGACCGGGGTCGACTCGGCGATGGAAGATGCGGTCCTGCTTCGCTTCGTGCGGCGCGCGGTCGCTGCCGGGGTGCGCGTGGCCAGCGTGTGCTCGGGAAGCCTGTTGCTGGCGGCGGCCGGTGTTCTCGACGGCCGCACCGCGACGACCCACTGGGCGCGCACCAGCCAGTTCCAAAAGCAATTCCCGCGCGTGCGCCTGGACGCGGACCGCATCTACGTGCGGCAAGGAGCGATCTGGACCAGCGCGGGCGTCAGTGCCGGCATTGACCTTGCCGTTGCGATGATCGCCGATGACCACGGGCAGGACACGGCACGCGCGGTCGCACGCGAACTGGTCGTCTACTACCGGCGCCCGGGCGCCCAGTCGCAGATGTCCGCGCCCCTGGACCTCCAGGTCGGCCAGGACAGGATCGATCGGGTCATCGACCACATCAGGCGCCATCTCGGCCATCGCCTGGACGTGGAGGAACTGGCCGCAAAGGCCTGCCTGAGTCCACGCCATTTCGCCCGCGAGTTCCGAGCCAAGACGGGCGTCACACCAGCGAAGGCCGTGGAGAGCCTGCGCGTCGAAGCCGCGCGGGCCGCGCTTCAGGAAAGCCGCTCCTCCATGCCCAAAGTGGCGGCCGACTGCGGGTTTGGCACCATCGAGCGAATGCGGCGCAGCTTCGTGCGCCTGCTGGGCGTGTTGCCTTCCTCGGTGGCGCCCACACCCGGGCTTGCCAACGTGCGATCACCCGCAGCCAGGCGCAGACAGGTGAAGAGCGCGGCCGCCACCCCCGAGCCCGCCGGGCGTGTGCAACACACCGGCGTCGATTCCCGCGCTGCCGTGCGGCGGATGTCCTGACGAACCATGATCCCCATCGCCGACCTCGCCCTGTTCGCCGCGGCCGCCACGGCCATGGTGCTGACGCCCGGCCCCAACATGATCTACCTGGTTTCGCGCTCCATCTGCCAGGGGCGGCGCGCGGGCGTGGTCTCTCTGGCCGGCGTGATTGCCGGCTTCGTGGTTCACATGCTGGCGGCGGCTGCCGGGCTCACAACCGTGTTCATGGCCGTTCCGCTTGCCTACCAGGTCTTGAGGTGGGCCGGGGCGCTCTACCTCGTCTGGATGGCCTGGCAGGCGATCAGGCCAGGCGCCCGGTCCCCCTTCGAAGCGCAAGCGCTGGCGCCGGACTCCCCTGCGAGACTCTTCACGATGGGCTTCGCCACCAACCTCCTCAATCCCAAGATCGCCATCTTCTATCTGGCGATCCTTCCCCAGTTCGTCAGACCGGGTCACGGCTCCATCCTGGCCCAGAGCCTCCAGTTCGGCATGACGCAGATCGCAGTGAGCTTCACCGTGAACCTTGGCATCGTCCTGTCCGCCGCCGGCGTGTCGGTCTGGTTCAGCCGCAGGCCGGGCTGGCGGTCCGCACAGCGCTACATCATGGCCAGCGTGCTGGGCGGCCTGGCGCTGCGCCTTTTGCTCGAGCCGCGCAAAGTCCCGTAGACCGTACCCCGGCCTGCTGCGCCAGTGCAGGATCGCTCAGCCGGACACTGCAGCGCCGGCCTTGCGTTTCAGCGCCCGCCCCACCAGCGTCGCCAGCGCCTCGACGCTGGGCGACGCAGACGATCGCGGAGACACCAGGGACAGCGCCGTGGCGGGCAACGCAGGCAGCGCGAGCGTCTCGTCCACCTGCACCACATGGCGGGGCGCGCCCAGATCCATGCGCACAGTGACACCCACGCCAGCGGCAACCGCGGCCCACATCGCGGACACGTCGGCGGTGCTGAACGACAAGGCCCAGGCGATGCCCGAGCGCTCCAGCGCACGGATGGCGTCCGAGCGGTAGATGCAGGGCTCCTCCAGCAGGACCAGGGGCAGCGGTTGGCGCCGCTTCCACTGGAAATCCCTGCCCGCATACCAGTGCGAGTTGCGCTGGTGCGACAGCAGCGCGCGAGGGGCGCTGCCACGGGAAATCAGCAGGGCAAGGTCAAGCTCGCCCTTGCGTGCGAGCGCCGCGACGACCCGGTTGCGCTCTATGCAGGCGTGCACGCGCACCTGCGGGTGCGCCCGCCGGAACCGGTCCAGCGTGTGCACAAGCCGTGAAGCGGCGAAATCCTGTGGCATGCCAAAGCGAAGCTCGCCCGGCAGCGGGGCATCCCGAAGCGCTGCGAGGGCCTGCGACTCGGCCTTGAACAGGATCCTGGCGTGATGCAGAAGCACCTTGCCGGCTTCCGAGAGCTGCATGCCACGTGCACCGCGGTTGAAAAGCCTGTGGCCCAGTGTGCGCTCCAGCAAGGAGATCTGCAGGCTGACGGCCGACGGGGTTCGGCCGATCGCGTCACCCGCGGCCCCCAGCGTGCCTGCTTCCGCGAGCGCGACAAATGCACGCAGGGAGATGGGAAGGAGTTGCTGCATTGGTATGTGCCCCTGTGCGGCGTGTGCCCTTGAGGAATTCTAAAGGCTGGGTCCGACATAACTCGTGGGTCCACGCGGGCCGTTGCGGTAGGGTCTGTGCATGGACTTACTGCAATACAGCTTCACGCTCGACCCTGACCAGCCCATGCAAGCAATACGCGAGCGCGTGGCGGCAAAGCGGGATCTGGTGTGCACGCTCCCGGGCCTGCGGTGGAAGGCCTGGCTGATTTCCGAGCCCCTGCGCGGGAGGCCGCAGCCCAAAACCTATGCACCGCTCTACCTGTTCGAGGACACGCCGTCGATTCATTCCTTTCTGTGCGGCCCTATCTACAAAGGCGTGACGGACGCCTTCGGGTGGACCCGCCCCCACCAGGGCTATGCCATCACGCCGGGCGAAACGGAGATGTCGACCACGAGGTCATGTGCCCTGACGGTATCGACGCTGAACGACCATGAAACCCTGCGCGTCGCGCTGGAGGAGGCTGGCCGAGCCGTAGCCCTGCCTGCAGGTTCTGGAATCAAGAATGCATTCCTCGGAACATTCGCGCAGCTCGACATCGCCCGGATGCAGTTGCGCACCTACGCTTTCTGGGCCTGCGAGCCAGAAGCGCTTTCGCAACTGCGTTCCGACCTCATCTACGAGGTGGTCGATGTCTCGTTTCCGCGGGAATCGCCTTGACACAGCGCCAGGGCCCAGGCGTTTTGCTCGGATCGCCAGGAATTCATCCGCCCCAGCAACGAACTTCCACTTGGGTCATCAGGGCAGCTCCATTGCGCAGAACTCGATACGACACGGCCGGATGGCAGGAACTGCAGCTGATTCGGCATTGCCGGCAGACGGGGTCACCGCCAATGATGAGACACGCCTGCGCTTTCGGAAAGCCATCGAACGGATCGTTCGAAGAGCTTTGTGAGCCGGTGCATTGCTCCCGCAGTGCTCGGCCTGGTGGTTTCCGCCTTGGCGCCCTACCCATGAACACAACGGAATGAGGACACCATGGACCTGAGACTGAAACCCCTGACATTCGATGAAAGCAAGCTCGACGGCCTGTCGCGAGAGCTTGTTGTCAGCCACCGTGACAACAACTACGCAGGGGCTGTGAGGCGGCTGGGCGCCATCCGCGAACGATTGGGCGAACTCGACTGGGGCAGCGCCCCCTCTTTCGTCATCAACGGCCTGAAGCGAGAAGAGCTGATCGCCGCCAATTCTGCCTGTCTGCACGAGCTCTACTTCGATGCGCTCGGCGGCGACGGCGTGCTGCCGTCCTGTGGCCTCTCGGTCGCGTTGATGCGCGACTTCGGCTCGGTCGATCAGTGGCACGCCGAGTTCACTGCGCTCGCCAAGGCGATGGGCGGAGGCTCCGGTTGGGCCATCCTCGCGTGGTCTTCCCGCGAGGGCCGACTCGTCACCCACTGGGCGGCGGACCACGCCCACCTGCTCGCCGGTGCGACCCCGGTGCTTGCGCTGGACATGTACGAGCACGCGTATCACATGGATTTCGGCGCCGACGCGGCCTTCTATGTCGACGTGTTCATGAAGAACATCCGCTGGGACGCCGTATATCGCCGATATGGTGCGGCGGTGGCCGGCGACGCGGTGCCGCTTGGCGTGGGGATCGGTGCGGTCGACCCGTCCACCGCACGCGTCATCGACGTGAGACGCGCCGAGGACTTTGCGGCGGCGAGCGACATGCTGGCAGGTGCGTCCTGGTACGACCCGGCGCAGCTGGATCGGTGGACCGGGGAGGTCGATGTGACCCAGCCCGTGTTCGTCTATTGCCTCAAGGGGCTGGACATCGGCCGCTCGACGGCACTGTCGCTGCGTGCGCGAGGTTTCGATGTGCGCTACCTGAGCGGTGGTATCGAAGCGTGGAAGGCGGCCGGCAAGCCACTGCAGGCTGCGGCAGTGCCGTCTTGATGGGGATCCCCAGAACGCAAGCGCATCCGTTATCTTGTCGCGATAGCAACAGACCGTTATGATGTCTACATGCTATCTGCTCATGCACGCGTTTGGGCTCTTTTGATCGTCAGCCTGCCGACGTCTTCAAGTACGGCCCGGATGCGTGTCTGGCGGGGCCTGAAGGCCATGGGCGCCGTCGCGCTGCGCGATGGCGCCTACCTGCTGCCTGACGATCCAACGCGGGAGGAAGGCCTGCGCGAACTCGGTGACGAGTGCATTCGCGAAGGCGGTGCGGCCTGGCTGATGGCCGTGCACTCGCGCAGCGCAGACGAAGAGGCCGCCTACAGGCAGCTCTTCGACCGCTCCGACGAGTATTCAGCGCTGCGCGCGGGCTGGAAGGAGGCGACGAGGGAGATGGCAGGCTTGTCAGCCAGTGCGCTGACACGCCTGCAGCGCCGGCTCACGCGTGAATTCGAGGCAGTTCGCGGTATCGACTTCTTCCCGGGCGACGCAGCGGCCGAGGCCGACGCAGCCTGGCAAGAGCTGAACCGAAGGATCGCGCAGCTTCTGTCGCCGGACGAGCCCCATGAAGTGCAGGCGACCGTCCAGCGGCTGGATCCCCACGAGTACCGCGGGCGCACGTGGGCGACTCGCCGTCGCCTGTGGGTCGATCGCGTCGCGAGCGCGTGGCTGATCCGCAAGTTCATCGATCCCGAGGCGAGCTTCCTGTGGCTGGAGCGGCCGTCCGACTGCCCCGAACAGGCACTGGGCTTCGACTTCGATGGGGCCACTTTCACGCATGTGGGTGACCGGGTGACTTTCGAGACGCTCCTTGCCAGCTTCGGCCTCGAGGAAGACCCGGGTCTCCTGAAGCTCGGGAGCCTGGTCCATCAACTCGATGTCGGCGGCGAGCCCGTCGCAGAGGCAGCTGGCTTCGAGGCCATGCTGGCCGGTGCCCGCGAACGCCTGGACGGCGACGATGCGCTTCTCGCGGAAGTCTCCGGCGTGCTGGACTCGCTCTACGCACATTACACCCGCGCTGCCGCGCGCTCCTCGAAGTGAAAGACCCTGCGATGACACTTAGCCCGGGCGATGAAATGCGGGATCGGGCGACCTACACCCTGTGGCAGCTGGTGCGCTACATGCTGGGCCTGGGCACCTGGGGCTTTGGCGGGCCCGTGGCACTCGTGGGCTACATGTTCCGCGACCTTGTCGAGAGACGGACGTGGATCTCGGAGGCCGACTACAAGGAGGGCATGGCGATCGCGCAGCTCATGCCCGGTCCACTCGCCGCACAGCTGGCCATCTACCTGGGATATGTGCACTACAGGGTCCGCGGAGCGACGCTGGCCGGCCTGGCGTTCGTGCTGCCGTCGTTCGTGATGGTGGTGGCCCTGGGCGCGCTCTACACGACCTATGGCGGCCTCGGCTGGATGCAGGCTGTCTTCTACGGGGTGGGCGCTGCCGTGATCGGCATCATCACCATGAGTGCCTGGAAACTGACGACCAAGAACATCGGCAAGGACAGGCTGCTCTGGGCGATCTTCCTCGCCAGCGCGGTCGTCACCGTCGTGACCCAGTCCGAATCGCTCTGGATGTTCCTGGGCGCCGGCGTGCTGACCTGGCTCTGGCGCGCGCCCCCGAAGTTCCTGCGCGGCGGGGTGACGCGTGCCACCGCCGTGCCACTCCTGGCAGGGTTCGCCCTCGACGCCATCGATCCCCACAAGCTCGCCCAGATCGGGGCCTACTTCGCCTACGCAGGCAGTTTCGTCTTCGGCAGCGGTCTGGCCATCGTGCCCTTCCTCTACAGCGGGGTCGTCAAGGAATACGCCTGGCTGACGGACCGGCAGTTCCTGGACGCGGTGGCGGTGGCCATGATCACGCCCGGTCCGGTCGTCATCACCACGGGCTTCATCGGCTTCCTCGTGAACGGCTTCTGGGGCGCCGCGGTCGCTGCAATCGCAACCTTCCTGCCCTGTTACCTGCTCACCATCCTGCCGGCGCCGTACTTCAAGAAGCACGGCAAGCGCCCGGCCATCGTCGCCTTCATCGACGGCGTGACAGCCGCCGCGATCGGGGCAATCGCCGGTGCCGTGGTGGTGATTGGCCAGCGATCGATCACAGACTGGCTGACTGCCCTGATCGCGGTGGTGACTGCAGTGGTCCTGTGGCGCTTCAAGAAGTTGCAGGAGCCGGTGGTGGTACTGACGGCAGCTGTGGTGGGCCTCATCGCCTATCCGCTGATGCGGCCCTGATTCGTGCGAGGCGCCGGGTGCGGCGCCTCGCCCTGGCGCGACAGGCCTTGAGCCTGCGCGCGCGCCTCCCGAGGCGCACATCGCGGCGGCGAGTCTGCCGTGAGGGCAAGCGCAAGGCCCGGCCCGGCGCGACGGGCCCTGCGAGCCAGGTGTTGCACAGTCTTTTGGCCGCAGGCCATGCCGATGCCCACGGCCACTCGTGCAGCCCAGCGCGCCTGTTCAGTCAGGGAGCATCACATGAAAAGCATCAAGCAGCGAACGGGCTTCGCCATTGCCGTCCTCATCGGGACACTGGAACTCTGCAGCCCCAGTCGGGCCGCACCGCCAGCCGACAAGCCCAAGGGCGAACCGGTCGCTATGGAGCAGGTGCCGAAAGCCGTGAAGAAGACCCTCATGGCCCAGGCGCCTGGCGGCAGCGTCAGCGCTGTCGAACGCGTCCAGGTCGATGGCCAGTGGTTGTACGAGGCGCATGTCGAGTCGCAGGGCGCCAAGCATGAGGTCTGGATCGCCCAGGACGGGAAAGTCGTCCCCAGCAAGGAGAAGGACGACGACGACGATTGACACCTGAGCACCCCCGTCCGGCCTTCGGATTGATGGGCCGGACGGGCCAGGCTCAAGCCATCCCGCGCTCTGCCATGAAAGTTCTCGTCATGCTGCCTTCCCGTCGCCTCGTTGGGTTCGTGCACACTCTCGCGGCGGCGACGTTCGCAGTCGCCGCGCACGCCGCCCCCCTTGAAGCCGCAGGAACTATCGCGCTGCCCAGCGTCGAGGGTCGCCTCGATCACCTGGCTATCGACCTTGCAGGCCGCACGCTCTATGTCGCTGCACGCAGCGCCGGATCGGTCGAGGCAGTGGATCTGGCGCAAGGAAAGTACCTGGGACGCACGGCGCGCAGCGATGAGCCGCAGGGACTTGCATTCGAACCCACGCGCCGGTGGCTCCTCATCGCCAGCGGGGGAGGCACCCTCCAAGCCCTGAGAGATGGGCGGGCGCAACACTCCGTCGAGGGGCTGCCCGATGCCGACAACCTACGGATCAATTCCGGCGAATCGGAACTCCTGGCCGGCTACGCCTCGTCTCTGGCAGTGCTCGATCTCAACACCCTGACCGTGCTGCGCCACACCGCCCTCCCGGGTCATCCGGAGGCCTTCGAGTCCGAGGGGCGCCGGACTTTCGTGAACGTTCCGGAGGTGGGCGCCGTCGTCGTGGTCGATCGTGCCACCGGGAAGGAGCAGGCGCGGTGGTCCCTCCGGCCACTGGCGGGCAACTATGCCATGGCGCTGGACGCACTCCACCACCGGCTCTTCGTGGCTACGAGGCAGCCGGCCGTATTGGTGGCCATGGACACCCGCACGGGTGCACAGCTGCAACGCCTCGCGCTGTGCAGCGACGCCGACGACCTCTTCTTCGACGCCCAGCGTTCCCGGGTGTATGCCGTCTGCGGCGCGGGGGCTGTGGACGTCGTCGATGCCAGCCCTGGCGGTCCGCTGCAGCTTCTTCAGCGGGCCCTCACATCGCCCGGCGCCCGCACCGGGCTTTTCGTGCCTCAGACCCGCCAACTCTACGTCGCGGCACCACGTCGAAAAAGCTCTGCGGCCATCCTCATCTTTCGAGTCGAGTGAAACCATGCCCACACCCTCCGTCGCCCTGTTGTACCCCGGTGATCGCGCAGCCCGCGACCGTTCCGATCCCGGCGAGAGCCGGTTTTCACAGCTGTTCGAGGCCTTCGCATCGGCAGGCATCCCGGCAAGCCCAGCCGTCTATCACGACGACTTCGAAGGCGAGGTGGAAGCCCAACTGCGGGAAGTGAGGCTGGTGCTCGTCTGGAGCAACCCCATCGAAGGCGGGCGGACGCGTGCCCGCCTGGACGCCATGCTGCGGCGCATTGCGGATGGCGGGGTCATGGTCAGCACGCACCCGGACACGATCCTGAAGCTCGGCACCAAGGACGTTCTCTTCGAGACCCGCGACCTTCCCTTTGGCAGCGACGTGCATTGCATCGATTCCCTGGCACAGATGGAAGAGGAGTTGCCGGCCCGCCTACGCCAAGGCGCCCGCGTGCTGAAGCAGCACCGCGGACACAGCGGTATCGGCGTGTGGCGAGTCGAAGCTGTCGACTCGACGCTGACCGCCATGAAGGTCCGTCATGCGCAGCGTGGCTGCATGGAAGAGACGCTGACTTGGCCGGAGCTTGCCGAACGCATGTCTCCCTACTTCGAGGCGGTGAACGGCGGGCACATGATTGACCAGGAATGGCAGCCGCGCCTGGTGGAAGGCATGGTCCGGGCGTACCTGGTCGAGGACCGCGTCGCGGGCTTCGGCGTCCAGTCAGTGAACGCGCTCTTTCCCGCAGAGCCGGGCGGCGCGCCACCGGCACCAGGCCCGCGGCTTTATCACGCTGCCGATCTGCCGCAATTCCAGGAACTCAAACGCTTGCTCGAAGACCGCTGGGTTGAACTTTTGCGTCAGCGCGTGAGGCTGTCTCGTGGCCGACTTCCGCTGCTCTGGGACTGCGATTTCATGCGGGGACAGCGCTCAAGCGCAGGTCCAGAACGCTTCGTGCTCTGCGAGATCAACGTCAGCAGCGTCTCCCCGTTCCCTCCTTCTGCGGTCGGGCCACTTGTGGGCGCAGTGCAAAGACGGCTTCAGGCTGGAGAGTGATTCCGGCCGTCCACGACGTCCCCCAGACGCGGTACGTTTGGACCGCTCGTCCCGGCATTTGACTTTCATGTTAATAACAAACACATGCGGAGATCATGCGGCCCGTGATGTGAGCTGAACGGTAGGCCACGTCCTACAGACGCCCTCATGGGGACTACAGACAATGGCCCCCCCGGCCCGAGGCCTACAGACGACCGAGCGAATCTGTGCGACGCTACGCGCAGCGCAAGGGCCTGGTGGCGATGCCGGCGGTTGCGCTGACGGCCTTTGCCCGGGAGGAGGACCGCCGCAGGGCGCACGAGGCGGGGTTCGACGCTCACCTCACCAAGCCGCTCCAGCCCCACGCGCTGGTGGCGGCCGTGCTGTCGGTCGTGCGGCCCAGGGCCGGCGCGAATCCCCACTGAGCGGCTGGCCCAGCAGCCCGGCCCCGCGCGAAATTCCTTCCCGGGCTGAGGCGCCGGCTGCGCCCGGCTTCTGGCGAGGCGCGAACCTTGGTTGCACCTGAATTCAGCGGTGCCCGCAGCCGCCCGGCAGAATGAGCGAGTGGACCGCCGCCTCTTCATGATCACCCTGGCTGCCGGCGTGGCGGCCTCCTCGCACGCAGAGGAGGCCGGTCCTCGCTACAAGCTCTCGGCACGGCAGCTCAGCGCCGACCTGGCGGCCCGCTTTCCGGTCCGACTGGGCATCCCAGGCCTGGCCGAACTCGTGCTGCGATCACCCGAACTGCTGCTGCGGCCGAGCCGCAACAGGGCGGGCGCCTCGCTGCTGGCAGAGGCTTCCGGCAGCGCGCTGGGCCCCTTGCCGCCCGGCCGGCTCGACCTGCTCTTCGCCCTGCGCTACCAGGCGCAGGACCGAACCCTGCGCGCCGTGCAGCCGGAACTCGCGCGACTCGATGTCCCGGGACTGGCTCCCCAGGCGCAGCGGGGCCTCCAGGACCTGGTGATGCCATGGGTGCAAACGCTGGACGCTGCGCTGGTGCTTCACCGCTTCAGCGCGCAGGAACTCGGCCTGACCGATGCGATGGGTTTCACCCCCGCGCGCCTGCGCGTGGAAGAGGACGGCGTGGCGCTGGAGTTCCAGCCCAAGCGCGATCTTTGGGGCGCCGGCCCACCCCAGGCGGGCGAAGGCCAGTGAACGCGGGCGGCCTGCAGGCTGCCAGCCCGGCGGGTATGCTGCCTGCTTCGCGTTCGACGGATCCCCCCATGACCGACTTCCCCACCCAATCGGGCGTCTTCTCCCTGGGCGACTGGCCGCTGCAGTCCGGCGCCGTGCTGCGCAACGCACGGATGAGCTGGAAGTCGTTCGGCACCCTGGCGCCCGGGCGTGACAACGTGATCGTGTACCCGACCAGTTTCTCCGCCCAGCACAGCGACATCCAGTGGCTGATCGGCCCCGAGGGCGTGCTCGACCCGACCCGCTGGTTCATCGTCATCCCGGACATGTTCGGCAACGGCCTGTCCTCCAGCCCCTCCAACGACGACGCGTACCCGGCGCTGGTGACCGCCGGCGACAACGTGCGGGCCCAACAGCATTTCCTGCGGCAGCAGTTCGGCATCGAGCACGTGGCGTGCGTGTACGGCTGGTCCATGGGCGGGCAGCAGGCCTATCACTGGGCCGCGCTCTTCCCGGACCAGGTGGAGCGCGCCATCGTCTGCTGCGGCAGCTCGCGCACCGCACCGCACAACCAGGTGTTCCTGCGTGGCCTGCGCTCTGTGCTCGAAGCGGCCCCCGAATACGCGGGCGCAGGCCGCTTCCGCGCGAAGCCGGAGGCCACGCTGAAGGCCTTCGGCCGCATCTACGCCGGCTGGGCCTTGAGCCAGGAGTTCTACCGGAAAGGCCTGTACCGCACCGCGTTCGGCGCCGCCGATCTCGAGGACTATCTCACTACGAACTGGAACGTGCGGTACGCGCACCGCGACGCGGCCAACCTGCTGGCGCACATCGCGACCTGGGACCAGGCCGACATCAGCGACTGTGACGCGTACGGCCGCGACCTGCCCACGGCCCTGCGGGCGATACGCGCGCGCGTGCTGCTGCTCCCGGGCGAGACGGACCTGTATTTCCGCGTGGCCGACAACGCGCTGGACCTGCCGCACCTGCGCGACGCAGAGCTGGTGCCCATCCCGAGCATCTGGGGGCACATCGCCGGCAACCCGCAACGCAACCCCGAAGACGCGGCCTTTCTGCGCCAGCAGGTGCAGCGCTGGCTGGCGCGCTGAGCGGGAAGGCGGGGCTGGGGCCGCTGTAAGGGCACTGCCCTGCATGACGGCAGTGTTTGGCCGGAAGCGGACGTTGACCTGGTGTGAGGGGCCAAAGAATGAATGTCTGCTTCAGACTGCTTGCGGGCTTTACCCATTCGTCCGCCGAGCGGCAGCTAAATGCCACGAAGCAGACAAGAAGTCCTCGCGGACAGCTAGTCGCTCAACTGCGAGGGCGCGGACGTTACCATGTCATGCAAAGTTGACGCAGCACGGTGGGCTGGCCGTGTCTGGACGCTCTGGTCGCAAACGGAGCGCTCCGATGACCAGTAAAGCCTTCACCCGCGTTAAGACGCTTTGCAAAAGGAAACGCTCGTTATGCCGTTCCCGAAGTCTGCCGCGCGTCTAGAGAATCTGCAGCGTGCGTGGCAGTGGATTCGCTCGAATCCGGATCGGACGTACAAATCACACTTCCGGGAGCTCTACTCGGCCTACGCGACTGCAGACGGAGCCCTGCTGAAGCACCTGAAAGATCGACTTGATCGAAGCATCTTTGAGCCGTCCGACGCATGCAAGCTTTTCCTGCCGAAGCCTTCTGGCATCCTGCGTCCCTACACGCTGCTGGGCATCGAGGACCAGATCGTGTATCAGGCGATGGCCAATATTGTCGCTGAGCGACTGCACCCGCGCGTCAGAAGCAAGTACAACCGCCAGGTGTTCGGTCACCAGTACGCAGGAGCGACGAGCCTGTGGTTCTACCGCCGTTGGACCGATGGTTACAAGGCCTTCAACAAGGCTGCTGAGACGGTATTTGCGAACGGCTACACGTGGACAGCAAGCTTTGATCTAACGGCTTTTTACGACAGCATTGATCACAACGTGCTGCGCCACATGCTCAAGGAAATTGGCCTTGGTCATGACTTCTGCATGGAGCTGACTCGGCTTCTGAACAAGTGGACGGCGACGACGACCCAGATCTATCACGACCACGGCATCCCGCAGGGGCCGTTGAGCTCGGGGCTTATTTCCGAAGCAGTGCTCAAGCACTTCGACGACAACTTCCGCACCCGTTTCGACGTCAAGTACTTCCGGTACGTCGATGACATCCGCCTCTTCGCCAAGAGCGAGGAGCACTTGCGGCATGCACTAGTCTCACTTGACCGACTGAGTAAGGACGTGGGCTTGTTTCCGCAGTCGGGGAAGATCGACATCCACCAGGTGACGGACATCCGAGACGAGTTGAAGTCTGTTAGCTCGCCTGTAGAAACCGTGTTGAGCGGACCGGAGCCCGATCAGGCAGGTATCCGACGCAGGCTCGCTGAACTAGCTCCGCGCGAAGGTGGCTATCGCGTGTCGAACTCGACCCGATTCAAGTTTCTGCTGGCGAAGGCAGATCCGTCGCTTCGTGTGCTTGACCGCCTCTGGCGTGTCTTCGAGCATGCGCCGCACTACTACCCCCAAGTCTCAGCCTACCTGCAGAAGTTTCGGTCCGTGCCCGACAAGCATGCTGATCGGCTGCTCGGCCACATTCAGACGCAGGACCTCTACCCGGCGATCCGGGCCAGCTTAGTGACGGCAGCGGATGGTCGTCTATCGACGTCACGCACCGGGCGCTTGCGCTCTTCCCTGAAAAAGCTGTGGGCGCCGCGAACGAGTACGCCAGAGCTGACCTCGGCCTTGTGGAGCGCGCTGCACCGCCTATCGCATTTGACCGAGCGGCAGGCTGACTATGCGCTGCTCTATTCCCGAACACGTTGGCTGCGGACGCGGTTGCATTTCGGCATGCCTTGGTTTGAGATCGCCAAAAGCCGGCGGGACCGACTTTTGAACATCTCGATGAGAAGCAATGAGGCTGATGTGGCCCTGACAGCGGCATGGCTTGCGGCTCTGCTGGATTGCGATGTTCGAAAGCCAGTCCGGGACATTCATCCGCTGGCCAAGATCGTGCTGCGTGAAAACGGTAAGTTGCGCCGTGCTGATACCAAGGTGTGTGGGATCCGACAGGCGCTGCACGAGATGACAGGCATGGACCTCGCGGTCAACTGGCGGAAGTTCTTCGGCAAGAACTATCGTCACGCCGAGTCCAAGATCGTAGCCTGCAAGGGTTACTTCAAGACGAACCCGACTGCTTGGGTCAGCATGCTCGACGTCTTCAACGACCTCCTGGTTGATGACCTATTTAGGCGCGATGGCAAGATTGGCAACCGGAACTTAGGAAACTTTGGTGGTGTGATCGGCAACAAGGCCTTAATGGCGAAGTTCCCGAAGACGTATGCCTACGTCTTGGCAGTTCACACCAAGCGCGGCGAAGGAGAACTCGCTCACCCGATCGTGAAGGCTACGAAGGCACCGACCGGGCGCATTCCATTCAAATGGCTGAAAACTGGGAGCAAGCTCATGAGCGCTGCATTGGCCGAGATCAAGGCTGAAGGGTACTGAGAGAAAATTTTTAGCGACGGCGATGCTGCATGTGCACGGGTAACGCACCTCGCGTAGTTGGGAAGGAGGTGGGCCGAGGTGGCAGGAACTCTGCTCATCGCCGCGCTGGTGCGCGTGTCAGCTTTTGGCGAACGTGGGCGCTCGGGCGAGTGATCGGGAGATGCGCCTATCGCTGCGAAGAAGTCAGCTGGGAGCGGGAGGGGCCGGATCTCCGCTTCCGACCCAAGTCAGACATCGCATATCGTTGGCGCTCTGCTTGAGCGAGGGGCTGCGTCTCAGCGTTGCCTACGAGCTTCGGCTTCTGCCAGCAGACGCAACTTCTTCGCGTGCGCTTCTGCCTCTTCAAGCAAGTTAAGAACTCGTTCGAGGTTCTTGGTATGCAGCGTCCAGTGGTCCTCTTCTGCCAGCGCTGCGTAATCAATGCGTACCGGCTTGCTCCACTGTTCAAACTCTTCAAGCCGCGCGATCCTTTCCGATATTCCTTGGACTCCTCGGGTAGACGGAGATTGCGCCGCTGAACCAAGCATCCAGCCCTTCCAGTCCTTATTTCCTCGAGACTGATTGCATTTTCCGCAAGCCGGGACAAGGTTGGCGATCTCGGTGATGTAGCCCGTCGGCTTGCGATCTTTCACCACTGCGCGAAAGTGATCCCACTCGGACTTCTTGTCACCACAGTAGGCACAAACGCATGCACCTCGCCGCATACCCAGGACCGCAAGCGCCTCGTCGACTTCAGCTTCGCTTGGCTCGATGTATGGAGTGAGCGTTGTGAAGAACAGGCCGGTGAGTGTTGAACGACGGCCAGTGAGTTTGGGCGGCTTTCCTGGCGGGTTGAAATCAGGGTGCGACATTTCGTGACGCCTAAGGTCGGAGTTGGCCGGCGCGCGGGGGGCGACTGAGCAGCGCGCACGCAAGCAACTGTGCGGCCGTGTCGAATGATGGGATGGACTCCTCTCGTTTTTCGCGTCCAAATGGCGCACTGGTCTTCATTGGCGTGGGGATCAGGTCTTCAACGAAAGGAGTCCGACATGAATGCTACAACCGTCGCCGTCG
>NZ_JADDOJ010000094.1 GCF_015159745.1 Ramlibacter aquaticus
AAAGATCGACAGCTTCGTCAGGCAGTACAACGAGAACTGCAAGCCGTTCACCTGGACGGCCACCGCGGATTCAATCCTCGAAAAACTCGCTCGCCTCTGCGCACGAATTACCGGGACAGGACACTAGCCACTCGCGCACGCCCTCGCCGCGATAGTCCAGCGCCTGAGCCGCGCTCTCGAGGGCCCGGACTCGCGGCCTGGCCTTTATGCACGGCCCCCCCGTCGGCGCGCTGTTCAAGAAGCGCCTCAGCGGACGGCGAATGCCGGACCGCTCTCCATTGCACCGTCCAGCGCTCGCTGCCCTGGTAGACCAGCACCACCGTATCGCCCTGCAACACCGAGCGAAGGGACGTGACAATTTGACGATTGCGGTCGCAACGGTGACGAGCGAAGACGGGCCTAAGTTGTTGAAAGTAATGGTGATTTGGACCCGTTAATCCGCTCGGGTAAGAGTCACGAATCGCACCGGCGTGACTAAATCGTGCCCGCGAAAGTGGTCTAGCGCGAGTGACGAGCATGGGGTTGGCATGGCAGACACCATTGAAGCGCCTCGGGATGCGAGGCCGTCCGAGCTGCTATTCGTACTCTTGGACGGAGACATCGCAGAAATAATGTGAGCGTCCAGGCGTTCCACGTTGACAGGTGCGGGGCAGGCACGGCTAGCAACCGTGCGAGCGCCGGTCAGTCGTCGATGCCGTTGATCTCGTCCGTGATCGTGTCTTCGGCGTAGTACCGGGCGATGGCCTTGTCCAGGCGCTTCCATAGCGCGCTGACCGTCTCGCCGTCGCGCCTAACCAGCATGACGATCGCATTGTGGTAATCGCAGGCCGTCGCTGCGCACGCGACCGGTCCGACCGGCCCGATGGTAATTTCACCGCCATCGTCAATGAACGTCTCGATGTTCTTCACGTCGGTGCTCAGGACACGCAGGGCCGCCAGCGGTGCGGCAGCAACTCTTCGATACGCGAGTTCAGGTGGGTCGGGAGACGCGCGAGCACGTCACGCAGGTACCGCCACGGATCGTGCCCGCACATCTTGGCCGATTGCACCAAGGTCATCACGACCGCCGCGCGCTGGCCGGCGAGTTCGCTACCTGCGAAGAGCCAGGCCTTTCGCCCATCTGCCAAGGCTTGATCTGGCGTTCCAGGAAGTTGTTGTCCAGGCCTACGCCGCCGTCGTGCAGGTGGCGCGTGAGCGCCGGCCAGCAGTTCAGGCTGTAATCAATCGCCTTGGCAGTGGCGCCGCCCTCGGCAACCCGCCGGCGCTCAAGCTGCAGCCAATCGAACATGTTCTCCCACATCGGCCTGGTCACCTCTGTGCGAGCGTCAAGCCGCTGCTGGTGGTCCATCTCGGCGAGCTGTCCCTCGGCGTGATAGATCAGTGCGAAGCGCCTGATCGCCTCCTGTGCCACCTCGCTGCTGCCGGTCTTGGCGAGTTCCTCGAATTTCCTTCGGGCATGCGCGGCGCATGCTGCGGCAATACGCCCGCTGCAGGTGCGCTCATCCACCACCGAGTCGTACACCGAGTACTGATCGGTCAGCAGTGTGCCGCGCCAGGGCTCCTGCTCGTGACCGGGTGGACCATTTGCGCCGCCAAGGAACAGGGTCGGGTACTGCGACCCGTGCCCCAGACAGAACTCAAAGATGACACCTCGCTGCGCATCGAACTCGCCTCGCGCGTACGCCCACACGTAGGCTCGCTTGGTCTTGCCCGAGCCCGGATCGAGCATCGCCACGGGCGTTTCGTCGGCGTGCAGCACGGGCGCTTGCAGCACGAACCGCTTTTGGGCGTCGTATAGCGGCTCCAGCGCGGCGCCGCCCTGGCCACTGATCGACGAGAGCGTCGAGCGCGGCGTGTGCACTCCGGAGCGAGCATTGATCGTCTCCTGGCGATAGTACGGCACGTGATCGACGAAGCGGCTGATCAGCGTGTGCGCCACGAACCCGCTGGCGGCTATGCCGCCTTCAATGAGCTCGGGCACGGCGCTGGGCTGAACCAGCGTCTGGCAGCACCGGCAGGCCCACTTGCCGTAGATGTGCCGGTGCACGAAGAATTCGGCCGGGATGATGTCCAGCCGCTCGCTGACGTCCTCGCCCACGCGCACCATGGCCGCCCCGCAGGCGCAGTCGGTGCTCTCGGGCTCATGGCGGTGCTCGACGCGCCGCAGGTGATCGGGCAGGCGCTGGCAGCGCGGCTTGCGAGGCGGCGCCTTGGGTTTGTCCGGCGTCTCGGGAAGCGATGCCTTCAGGGCGGCCAGCTGCGCCTGCAGGCTCGCCTCGTCCTCGGCCATGGTCTCTTCGAACAAGGCGCGCTGCTGCGCGCTCATGGCCTCACTCTTGGCGCCAAACTTCCAGCGCTTCAGGCGTGCCAGCTCGAAGGTGACCTTCTCCAGCTTGGCATCGCGCCAGGCGATCTCGCGGCTCTGGCACTCGATGAGATTTTGCTTGCGCTCGTTGTCCTGCTGCAAGCGCTTGATCAGGGCGGCAACATCGGCGGGCACCCCTGCCAAGTCCACCGAATTGAGATCGCGCGCCAACTCCATGGGGCAGCATCATGCCAGCGCGAGTGCGTCGTTCCCATTGGAGCATTCGCTGTCAACCGCCGCACAAGGGCCGCGCGCAATCAGGCGCGGCAGATCACTTGCATGTCGGAAAGGCGTTGCCAGGGCAGGCCCACCACCAGCGCGTCGAATTGCTCGCGCGTCAGTTGCAGCGCCGCTGGCACGCCAGCGGTCTTGCCCGTCCACACGAACCCGCCCGCATTGAGCCGGCGCGCGGCACACCACACACCAAAGCCGTCGTGCACCACCAGCTTCATGCGCGAGGCCCGCGCGTTGCAAAACAGATAGCCGTGGTGGGCTCGGGCAGCCCCTAAGGTGGTGATCACGTGCGCCAGCAGGCGCTCGGTGCCGCATCGCATGTCCACCGGCGCGGCGCACAGCCACAGGGCGTCAATGCGGATCATCGCGTGAGAACAGCCGCCAGATCCCCAAGCCAGCTCGCGCAAGCTGACGCCTGCGCCGCGGGCCAGCGCACGACCAGCTTCGCGCCGCTGCGGGTGAGCTCAATCTCAATGCCTTCATCGGCGTTGCCGGCCTGGGCGGGCTGCGTCGCCGCCGGCTGGCGCGCCGCTGCAGGCAACTGCACGGGCACGAACTGCATTACGGGTGACAGGTCGAGCTTCGCGCCCGCACTCAGTGCAGTGGGCGTGTCGCCCGCGTTTCCCAGTTCCAAGCCACACCGTTTCATGCCGCGGCCGACCTGCCACTGGCGAACGAGGTTCGCGTTCACGCCATGCGCCTGGGCCACCGCCGCAACCGACGCGCCGGGCTCACCGCATGCAGCCAGCACGGCCGCCTTGAACTGCGCGTCATGCGTGCGGCGCTTGGGCGATTGAGATGTTTGCGATTGCATTGCTGTCCATCAATTTTTTGATGGACAGCATCGTCACTGGCGCGTCAGCGCAAAACAAGGTGGGACGGCTGGACGCTCACGAAATAATTTCAGACGCACGCCTGGACGCTGCGTCAATGAAGATGGCGCTGCAGCGCTTCACGAACCCCGAGTTGCCGGAGCGCTTCGGACGGGCCAAGTGGTGTACCGCCAGCATGAGCCTGTTAATGTCTGTGTCCTCGGGCGTATGCTCACGCATCCACCGCATCACTACTGCGAGTGTGGCGACGGGTTGGAGTGTCTCAATCTGAGACTGTCGAGCCAGAGGCTGGGGAAACCCTGAAGCCGACGAGAGGATGGCAGCCCGACCATCGAAGCATGTCCATCCACCAAAATCAGCCCAGGCCCACCGCACAGCCGAGATGCGCTTTGCGCGCGACCGTGTGCGGGACCTTGGTGTACCTGCTCGCCCCTATGTCCGCGTGGGCCGAGAACCAAGCGGAAAGGCTCGAACTCGACCGTGTGGACGTGGTGGGCAACGCCCCGCTGCCGGGGGTCGGCGTTCCCTTGGACCAGGTGCCAGCGAACGTGAGGGCGTTCTCTGGCCGCGCTATGCGCCAGCAGGGCAGCCTGACAGTGGGCGAGTTTCTGGACGCCAACCTTGGAGCGGTCACCAGTAACGACACCGTGGGCAACCCGTTCCAGGCCGACCTGCAGTTCCGAGGCTTCACGGCATCACCGCTACTGGGCACGCCGCAAGGCATCTCTGTGTTCCTGGACGGCGTTCGCGTGAACGAGCCCTTCGGCGACATCGTGAACTGGGACTTGATTCCTCCCAACGCGATAGCCAACATCAACCTGCTGCCGGGCTCCAACCCCCTGTTTGGCCTGAATACGCTGGGCGGCGCTCTCAACATCCACACCAAAAGCGGAGACACCAATCCAGGTACTTCCATATCCGTCGGTGGCGGCTCTTGGGGCCGTAAAACGCTTCAGTTCGAGACGGGCGGCAAGGGCGAGGACACCGATTACTTCGTCGCTGGCAATCTGTTCCACGAGCGCGGCTGGCGAGTCTCATCGCAAAGCGACGTGCGCCAGCTCTTCTCCAAATTCGGATGGCAGGACGAGCGCAACAACCTGGACCTTTCTCTGATGCTGGCCAACAACCGCATGAATGGCGTCCAGAGCCTGCCCACGGAAATGCAGGACGTGCCATCGTCGGCCTACAGCATTCCTGATTCCATCCGCGATGAGCTGGCGATGGTCACGATCAACGGGAGCCACTTCCTGTCCGATACGCGCCTAGTCTCCGGCAACCTCTACCTGCGCCGATTGCGCCAGCTCGGCTTCAACAGCAACCTCAACAACAACTACCCTGGCGATAGTCAGCCATCGGGGTCCGGGAGCGCCGCCTGCGCCGGCGTCACCGCGCCTTCAGCCTGCGACCCCTACGCGAGGAACGTCCTCACGACCACCTCCACCAACGGCTGGGGCGGCTCATCCCAGATGACCTTCACGGACGACGTGGCCGGTCGCAAAAACCAGCTCACGCTGGGCGCAAGCCTCGACGTGGGCCGAACGAGCTTCAATAGCGACAGTCAGGTCGCGTTCTTAGATGGCATCCGTACGGTCAGCGCGCAGCCCGTGATGACCCCGCAGACCGTGCGCCTGTCCGCCGACAACACTGCGCTGGGGCTGTACGCGACCGACACCCTCTCTTTCACGGACAAGCTGCATCTCTCCGTGTCGGGTCGCTTCGATATCACGAAGGTGAAGCTGCGCGGCACCAGTGCCGACATCACCGACAACACCCTGGGCGTCGGCGACCTCGACGGCGACCATCGCTACAGCCGCTTCAACCCAGCCATCGGCCTGAACTGGAACCCGTCCCCGGCGCTGAACTTCTACGCCAGCTATAACGAGGGAATGCGCGCACCGTCGCCTGTGGAGTTGGCCTGCGCGGACCCCACCCACCCGTGCCTGCTACCGAACGCCTTCGGCAGCGACCCCGACCTCAAGAAGGTGGTCGCGCGGACCTTGGAGGCCGGGGTGCGCGGAAAGCTGGGCGATGCCCACTGGAACTGGGGCGTCTTCCGTACCCAGAGCACCGACGACATCCTCTTCGTCGCCAGCTCGACCTCGGGGGCCGGGTACTTTCAGAACGTGGGCCGTACGCTGCGCCAAGGCATGGAAATGGAGCTCGATGGCAAGGTTGGCTCCTTGGGCTACACCGTGCACTACGCCTGGGTGGACGCTCGCTTTCAGACACCTTTCAACAGCGAATCGTCCTCCAACAGCAGCGCAGCCCCGGATGGCACCATCCAGGTTGCGCGCGGCAGCCACATCCCGGGCGTGCCAGCCCAGACCATGAAGGTCCGCCTGGACTGGCAGGCCACAACGCAGTGGCGCATCGGCGCCAACCTCGTGCTGGCGGCGTCGCAGTTCGCACGCGGCGACGAGAACAACCAGGACGTGAATGGCAAGATCGCGGGCTACGCCGTAGCCCACCTGGACGCCGAGTACCAGTTCAGCCCGCAGCTGCGCTTCACAGCGAAGGTGGTGAATCTGCTCAACCGCCGTTACGCCACTTTTGGTCAGCTGGGCGTCAACGAGTTCACTGGGCCTGGTCGCTCATTCAGCAGCGACCCGACAAGCTGGAACGTCAATGACCAGTTCCGCAGCCCGGCCGCCCCGCGCGCAGCTTGGGTGGGATTGATGTACCAGTTCAAGTGACCGGAACCCGGCCGCCGCTATGCAGGCTGGGGTTCGGGCTTGCCCGCACGCTGACCTAGCCGGGCGAGGAGCGAAACGTCCGCGTCCACGTCGGGGTTCCCCGTGGTGAGCAGTTTGTCCCCGTAGAAGATCGAGTTGGCCCCCGCCTGGAAGCACAGGGCCTGCACTGCTTCGCCCATCTGCTGGCGTCCGGCCGACAGCCGCACCCTTGCCCGCGGCATCGTGATCCGAGCTACGGCGATCGTGCGCACGAACTCGAACGGGTCTAGAGGCTCCTGCCCGGCCAGCGGCGTGCCAGCCACGCGCACCAGGTGATTGATAGGCACGGACTCCGGGTAGGGCTCCAGGTTCGCGAGCTGGGCCACCAGCCCGGCGCGCTGCCGTCGTGATTCGCCCATGCCCACGATGCCGCCGCAGCAGACCTTCACTCCCGCCCCACGCACCCGCTCCAATGTATCCAGCCGTTCCTGGTAGTCGCGGGTGGTGATGATCTCCCCGTAGAACTCCGGAGCGCTGTCCAGATTGTGGTTGTAGTAGTCCAGCCCGGCGTCGCGCAGGACCTCGGCCTGGCCGTCTGCGAGCATGCCCAACGTGGCACAGGCCTCCAGCCCGAGCGACTTCACGCCGCGCACCAGTTCGGCCACCTTCTCTACATCACGATCCTTGGGAGATCGCCACGCTGCCCCCATGCAGAAGCGAGTCGCCCCCGCATCGCGAGCAGCCAGCGCCGCGTACAGCACCTCGTCGACTTCCAGCATCTTGCCCGCGCCCACACCCGTGTCGTAGTGCACGGACTGGGGGCAGTAGCCGCAATCCTCCGGACACCCGCCCGTCTTGACCGACAGCAGGGTGGCCAGCTCGACCAATGTAGGGTCGAAATGCTCACGGTGAACGGTCTGCGCCCGGTACAGCAGTTCGGAGAACGGAAGTTCAAACAGGGCTACCACCGCCTCCGTCGTCCAGCGCACCGGGACGGTGGGCATCCGCACCGCCGGCGGATGGAAGGTGAGTGGAGACTCGATGGTCTGGTTCATGGCAATTCCTTTGTACTACTGACCTGCAGGGAGATCGAGGCTTCGCCTGTCAGGTCGCGGCACTATATCGTGTCGGAAACGATCTGCCGCGACCGGCCGGGGCGTCGGTGTCGGCGCTCATCGCATAGCCTTTATGTCAGGCAGTCCGGCAGTGGTACTTCGGTCCCTGCTTGATATTTTAGCTAAGCGGACTAGAATCTTAGAGATGGACGAAACTGTGATCGGAATGCACGAGGCGAAGTCCACGCTCTCCCAACTGGTGCAGCGTGCTGCGGCGGGGGAGACGATTCTCATCGGCCCGCATGGGCGTGCTCAGGCCAAGCTTGTGCCTGTGGATGTCGCGCCTGCCCGTAAGCGCATTGGTGTGGCCAGGGGCAAGTTCAAGGTGCCCGACAACATCGACGAGCACAATGAGGAGGTGGCAAACCTCTTCTTGGTTAGCAACCGTTGAACCTCCTTCTCGACACGCACGTCGCACTTTGGGCGATCGCCGATAGCCCGAAGCTGTCCGGCGGTGTGCGCATGATGATCGAGTCACCGACGGCTGTCGTCTGGGTCAGCGCCGCGTCGATCTGGGAGATCTCCATCAAGCACGGCCTTGGCCGCGGCGGCATGCCCTTGTCGGGGCAAGAAGCCCTGCGGTTCTTTACTGAGTCAGGCTATCGCTTCCTACCTATCGAGCCTGAGCACGCGGCTGCCGTCGAGGATCTTCCAGGACACCACGCGGACCCGTTCGACCGCATCCTCGTTGCGCAGGCTCTGGTCGAGCCGATGCGTCTCATTACGCATGATCCCGTGGTCGCTCGGTACAGCGACACCATTATCAAAATCTGAGGCTGAGTTGCCCTTGCCCGGGAAGATGCAGGGCGGCCCGCAGCGCCGGCTACGGCGCTGGCGATCTGTTCACGGGGGCGTCCTCTTCGAGCACCGCGGCCTCCAACTTGCTGATTGTGATCGACAACGCGGCGAATTTTTTGTCCTCGACCAGCATCGCGGTTGAAGGCGCGCTGCAGGGTGACCGAGCCCGGCTCGTGCAGGCCCTTGTCGGCGTAGCCCTTGCGGTCGCGCTCCTCCGTCGGCTTCGCGGCGGCCGCCCATGATGAAGGCGTAGTAGGCGTCGTCCAGCAGGATCGCGGACAGGCTGGCGACGGCCTCGTCCAGCGGGATGGGCGTGAGCTTGCTTCCCTCAGCTGGTTTCAGGCCGTCGGGTGCGCGGGCGAACAGCTCGATCATGGCCGGGTAGCGCTCGTCGGCGGGCTTAATGAAGCGGTAGAAGTTCGGCTTGGTCGCCTCGCTGGCCTGGCGGAGCTCGTAGCCGCCCGCGTCGATGAATTTCCAGAAGGCTTCGCCGAAGGCCGGTGTCAGGGCCTCGACGTGCAGGACGACGTCCAGGTCCTTGGTGGCCCGGAAGGCCAGGCCGGCGCCTTTCATGGTCAGGGTGGCGGCGGTGCCGCCGATCAGGACGTACTGGTCCGCGTAGGCCGCGAACGATTCCCGGAAAACGTCCAGCCCCCTCACCATGGGAAGTGCCCCTTCAACTCGTCGAGCGCGCTCTGGACCCGTTCATCGGTGCTGTCCTGCAGGCTCAGTGTCAGCGACAGCGGGTCCACGCTCATGGCTTGCGGCGCCAGCGCTGGGCTGTAGCACCAGACTTGCCATTCCTGGGCACCCGGCGCGGCCTCCGGCAGTTCCCGGACGCCGGCTTCCGTGGCGGCCTTCCACTCGGCGCTGGTGAGGGCGTAGACCGGCCAGCGGGGCTCGGCCAGCATCGAGAGGCGGGCCAGCGCGCTCAGGCCGGCCGGCCGACCGACCGCGTTGGCCGGCAGCGTGCCGCCGTCGACCCAGACCGTGCTGCGCACCGGTGTGCGCAGCAGCGGCTTCGCCTGCTCCCACACCTCACCAGGCGCGCCCTGCATGCGCAGCACGCGCGAACGGCCTGCAGCATGCACGGTCGCGAGCCCGGCCGCGACCAGTTCCTTGACCGCCCGCGACAAGGTCATGGCGGTGTAGCCGAGGGCGCTGGCGGTCTCCGCGGGCTGCCAGTCGGCGTCCCAGGGCTGGCGCAGCAGCGCGTAGATCAGCATGGCCTGCGCCGAGGGGCTGAGCGCATCGACGGCTGGGGCGCGCTGACGGAAGTATTCGCGCAGGTCGATTCCCAGGTCGGGCAGGTAGAGCTGGTTGCCCGGCACAATGAACGGGACCTTGTGCGCGATCAGGCGCTTGCGCTCATACGAAGCCAGGGCGTCGGTCACGTAGACCGCTGGCTGGCCGGCCGTGGCGCTGACCTTGGCGATCCACGTCCGGATGTCGCTCAGCGGCGTGTTCGGGTCGGCTCTGCCTTCCGCCAGCACGATCGGCTGCCCCAGCAGTTCGATTTCGCTGAATTCGAAGGCATCACGCAGGAAGTACGGCAGCGCGTCGGCACCTGTCCAGGGTTTCACGCCGCGCACAGCAACCCCCAGGACCTCGTGCAGGTACAGCTGGACGGCGGTGGCGAGATGGGGCACGGCTGACTTCGGAATAACAAGAGTTCAGCACAATAACACGTGTATTGTTATCGTGCAAATCAGCGTTACACAGATTCTATCCCGTCGCCGCAGGCCCCGCGGGCTACGCTGGCCAACTCGGCTCCATCGCTTCCTGCTCGACCGCCAGAGACCCCAACGCCGCGGCTTCGTCGGCCCACTGCCAGCGTTCGCAGATCCGCAGGATCTCGCGCCGTTCGGGGGCGGCCAATTCGCGTCGCGGCACGGTGCCGGGCGGCACGGCGTTCGCCCGCATGCCGTGCAAGCGCAGAACACGCCCCTCATCCGCACAGCACTGCGCAATGTGCGAAGCGATCCGGAACCCGCCGACGTCGATGTCGCCCCAGTGGTGGCAAGACGCGGTCGGCGCAAGCGCCCGCACGAAGACGCCGTAGGCACGTTTCCACGACGGACTCGGCATGCCGCCGGTGTAGATCACGACCGCACCGTCCGGCCGCTTGCCCGCCAGTTCGTGGAACGTGGTGAGGTTCTCGACGGTCAGCAAGCACCGGCCGGCCTCCGGGTCGGCCTCGACGGAGCGGATGGCCGAAGGCGCGAAGCCCATGTAGGGCCGCGCGGCCCTGACGGACGCGCCGCCGTACGCCACCGCCAGGTTGCCGGCCACCAGCAGGGTAAGCGGGAACTTGACCAGGCCCAGTTCGGCGAACACATCCTCCATCTCGCTGGTCACCAGGCCGGCGTCGCCCTGCACCAGGGCGTCAAGCGCGGGCCAGATCGCCTCGATCCGCTTGCTGTCGCGAAACAGGCTGCGCTCAAGCGTCGAATGGCGATGTCCAGATCGTCTACCTCTAACGCCGCAGGCAAAGCAGCGTAGGGGGTCAGCCGCGCTGTTGTGGATGCTCGACCTCGCCGTCTCGTTCGGGCAGCACCTTGCCCAGCCGGCGTATCTCGCTCCAAAGTTTCTGCTTGGCCACATCTTCAATCGACAGGGCCTGCATGCACTCATCGAGCCGCTTGGGGTTGTTCTTGAGCATATGAATCGCGTCCGCCACGGCCTTGCGAACCGAGTTGCCGTAGGCGGTTTCCGCTTTTGTGCACGCTGCCTCGAGCAGAGTCGCTGGTGCTTCCAGCATCGCGAGGTCGATGATATCTCGGCTGTAGACCGCGTCGTCACGCCACCGGTCGGCGTTGGCCAGCAGCTTCTCTGAAGCCATGTCCAGTGGTCTCAAGGTAGCCAGCCCGCAGATTTTGTCGGCTCGAGCAGGCTGCTCCAGTCGGATGCGACCCTCCAGGACGATCTCGAACTTGATGACCGATTCCCCTGCGCGGACCCTTGTGCGGACGCCATATTGGTCAGCGCGAATCTCGCGTTCGAGCTCGATGGCAAGCCCTTCACGCGCGATCGGGGCAAGGCCGGCCGCGCCACCCAGCATCTGCCGCAGCGCCCGGTAGCCCTGCAAGTCCGATACAAGGAAGTTGATGTCGTCAGACTGGCGGTATTCGCCGCGCTGCAGCACCATGGCTGTGCCACCCCCAAAGTAGCAGTGGTGCTCGGCCAGGCACTTCGGATCGAGCGCTTGCAGCACCAGTGCAATATCGAGGTGATGCTTGCGCTTAAACAAGGAGGCGACCTCCGCCCAGTTCCCGGCTCAATGCCTCGATCAGTTCCTGCTCCTTGGCAGTGAGTTTGTCGGGGTCGAGGTGGCGCCAGTTGCGCTCGTAGAGGCTCAGGGCCTCGCGTGCCGGGAGTTCTTCGACCCCATGGAGCTGCCAGGCCAGTCGTGACAGCTGAGGGTATTCCTTGATACGAACCCGCGGTGGTGCCTGGGGCGCCTGGACAGGCGAAGGGTCCACAATGTCCAGGGTCAGGCCGGCAGCTTCGACGGCGGCGAGCCACGCTGCCATTCCCACCGTCCCCTCTCCGCTCTCAATGCGGTGAAGCGTCACTCGCGAGATGCCCGCAGCCTCTGCCGCGGCAACTGCCGAGACCTTCTGGCGCTTGCGCTCGGCTTTCAGCCGCGCCCCCATGCGCACCAGGCGGTCGTTCGAGGTGAGCAGTGCTGCGCGGTTCATTTGTCTCTCAAAATATACAAAATGGCGAATTTGTCAAGCATGAGGAACATTGAAGAACCACAGGTCTTCAGCAGGAGCAGGTATCGTGGAGCAAGCTCAACGCGTCTGAATTGATGGTGTGCGGTAGGTATCCATGGCCCGCAGCGGCTTTTGCTGGCGCACATCCTGAGGCAGCAGCCGCCGCCATCAGTTGCCGGTGGCATCCGACCTGGTCCAGAGGCGCTTCACGCCGGCCGCGTCCAATCGCGTGTGGACGGGCGACATCACCTATCTGCCCACAGACGAGGGTTGGCTGTACCTGGCCGCGGTGCTGGACCTGCACAGCCGCCAGGTCGTTGGCTGGAGCTTGCAGCCTCACATGCACAGCACGCTGGTCAAGGATGCGAGTTGAGCTGACCGCGATTGGCTGGACACGCACGGTCAGCATCGCCGGCGAGGCCCTCAATCTTTCAGAGGTATCGCCCGGAGACGCGCTTGAGCCCCGCCCATGTGGCAGCGGTGGCGGCGTCGTGCTTCAGTGCCCATTCGCGGATAACGCTGTTGCGCACGCTTGCCGGGCCCTTGGCCGCGTAGGCGTTGGCCGCGAGCTGACCAGAGGCGCGCATCTTCTCGTACAGCCCCTCGATGACCCGCGCGAAGATCAGGTGCACCGTGGGCGCGGGCAGGCCGGGCGGCTCCTGGGCGGCGCCCACCGCGGTGTGACCCTCCCTGCCGATGAATAGCGCCATGCGGTGCGGGGCAACGCCCGGCCGCCCCGGGGGCGGTCGCAGGGCGCTCACCACTTCCTCTCGCTCGGCCAACCAGTCACGCAAAAGCGGCACGATGTCCGCAGGCACGGTGAGGGTGCGCCCGGGTAGGTCCAGCTGGCCGTCCTGGGGCTGCTGCATTCCATCGAGTCCACGCTGACGCGAGGGCAGGCGCAGGTCTTCGACCTTGAGCGCACGCAACTCGGCGGCCGTCGGCGCGCAGGTGGCCACCAGCGCGATCGCCGCGCGGTCGCGGGCGGCGAGCCAGCTCGGCTCGGTCTGCGGCACTAAGCGCTTGAGCGAATGGGCGCTTTGCAGGCGACGCAGCACGGCAGGGTCCAGGAACTGGGGCTTGAGCGACTCCTTGTCCACGCCGGGGCGCGGCACCTGCACCAGTGGGCTATCGGTGATGTGGCCGCTTTTCACGGCGCTGGCGTAGACGCCGCTGAGGACATTCCAGTAGCTGCGCCGGGAGAAGCTGGCCAGCTTGCCGACCTTGGTGGCGCGAGTCTTGGCCTGGGGTGGCTCGTTCAGAAAAGCGCTGACGTCCTCGGCGGTGGCCAGCCGCCAGCGCGCAACGCCCGGGCGGCTGCGTTTCATGGGCCGACCGGCCAGCCACTCGCACCAGGCGAGCCACACCTTGCGGTAGTGATCGGCGCTGGCGGGGGACAGCACCCCCTCCTTTCGGGTGCGGCCGTCCCCTTCGCTCCACAGGGCCACCTGCGGCTCACTCCACGCGCTGAAGACCCGCTCGTGTTCCGGCAGGATGCCCGAGGGCTCGGCGCGCGCGGTCATCCGTGGGCCCCCCGCTTGATGGCCGTCCAGGTCGTCAGGGCGGTGACGCGGCTGGCGCTGGGATGGCGGTCGAAATGGGAACACAGCACCCGGTTGGCGTGCAGCATGTCCAGCACCAACCGGCGAACCTGCCGCAAATCCGTCACGAGGCCATCCGGGGTGGCGTGAAAGCCCGCCAGGGCGAACAGCAGGGTTCGCCACTGCGTCGGCTTGGGCGCGAGGAAGTGGACCCACCAGGGCCACTGGGCGTGGATGGCGCCAAGGAACTGGCGCACTTCCAGCACGGTTTCGGGGGGCCTGTGCTCCAAGCCAATGAACATCATCTGCAGGGCGCCCGCGTAGTGGGCGAAGGTCTGCTCATCGTCCACGAGATCGATAAGCTCGGCCACTGCGCCGGCAGCGGCCCTGTACGGGTCCATGCCGCGCTCGAACGCTACGAGGACGCTGCTACTGGTGCCAGTCTTGCTGACGAATTTCATTTGCGGGTCGAATTGGGCCATGAGACCACCGTATCCCAGAAGGGGTGGATGTCAACTCAGCGGCGGCGCGAGGGTCGGAGGCTCTCCGGACCCCTCACGCAGGCTCCTGCCCCGAGGGCATGCGGGGGGAGTGGACGCCGCAGCAAAAGCGTTTCTGGCCGAGGACCATCTTCCACACGCCGAGGCTGCGTTGCTCGAACTTGCCGCACAGAAAGCAGCTCATTCGCGCGTGGCCAGCGCTATCCCGGTAGGGCGATCCGGTTGCCTTGGTCGCGTAGCGGAGCCCGTCAACGGACTGCTCGTTTTTATCGGACTCATATCGCATTGCGCCATCTTGCCGCAGGATGGGTGGAACAGGAGTGCCTTCAAGCGCCAAACCGAGGGGGTCTGGAAGTCGGTGCTGCGCGTGGCCCGGGCCCGGCCTGCCATGCCGAGGGCGGGCTACCCGGCAGCGAGCAGCAGCGGGGGCAGCGGGGAGTGGCGGCCGGGCAAGGCGTTGAACCCGCCGCACTCGCACACAGCCTCGGCCAGGGCCATCACCTGCTGGACGGGGCGGCCCATACGCAGCGCGTTCGCGAGGGCGCTGACGTTGTGGTGCAACTCCTCGCCATCGAATTCCCAGCCGAAGGCGCTCCCGGTCATGGAGTCTTCGCTATCGGGCAGGTCGCCGCGCGACTCGAGCTTGTCGATCATGTCGTCAGATTCCGCGGCTTCCAGCGGATCGTAGTCTCGGAAGATCTCGAGGAACCTGACCAGGTCGGCGGTGTGGAAGTCCTTGAGCATGTCCACCAGCGCGAGCCAGACCGGATGCGCACCCGCTGTGGGTTCGGTGGACCGTTGAGAGGGCGCGGCGGGCTCGCTCATGGTGCTGGTGCTCCAGAAAGTGTTGATGAGGCGATCGTCGTCGCGTAGCCCGGCAGGCGCAATCGATGTGGGTCTGGCATGGGCCCAAGCCTGTGGAGACTGCCGCCCCGCAACGTCACCAAGAGTTCCATGCTGACCTGCGACCTGCGACCTGCGACCTGCGAATCGAGGACAGGCTCGCGCTCGCATCGAGGGTCTTGCGTGCCTGCAGGCCTCGTTCTGGAAGGGCTCCAGGCGGTCAGACATGATCCATAGGGCGGGACTGGATCGAATGCCTTTGCTGCTCGAAGATTGGATTTACAAGACAAATCCTCCACAGCAACCGGGCTCCCCCTCCCTCCCC
>NZ_JADDOJ010000095.1 GCF_015159745.1 Ramlibacter aquaticus
CGCCCGCGTCGCGCCCCGTGGTGCTGCTGGTCGACGGCTCCAGCTACCTGTACCGCGCCTTCCATGCCATGCCGGACCTGCGCGCCGTGCCCGGCGACCCGTCCAGCCCCGCCACCGGCGCCATCCGCGGCATGATCAACATGCTGCAGAAGCTGCGTCGCGACGTGCGGGCCGACTACGTGGCCTGCATCTTCGACGCCCCCGGTCCCACCTTCCGCGACGCGCTCTATCCCGACTACAAGGCGACGCGCTCGCCCATGCCGCCCGACCTGCGGGCCCAGATCGAGCCGATCCACGAGGTGGTGCGCCTGCTGGGCTGGAAGGTGCTGAACGTGCCCGGGGTGGAGGCGGACGACGTGATCGGCACCCTGGCCTGCATGGCCACGGCGCGCGGCTGCCAGACCGTGATCTCCTCCGGCGACAAGGACCTGAGCCAGCTCGTGAACCCGCAGGTCACGGTGATCGACACCATGAACGACCGCACCCGCGACGTCGCCGGCGTGGAGGCCGAGTTCGGCGTGCCGCCGCAGCTCATGGTGGACTACCAGACCCTGGTCGGCGATGCCGTGGACAACGTGCCGGGCGTGGAGAAGGTGGGCCCCAAGACGGCGGTGAAGCTGCTCAAGGAATACGGCTCGCTGGACGCGCTGGTGGCCCGCGCGCACGAGGTCAAGGGCGCCGTGGGCGAGAACCTGCGCAAGGCGCTGGACTGGCTGCCCAAGGGCCGCGCGCTGCTCACCATACGCACCGACTGCGAGCTGGCCGAGCACATCCCCGGCCTGCCGGCGCTGGACGACATCGCGGTGCGCGAGGGCCAGGACACCGAGGCGCTCAAGGCTTTCTACGAGAAGTACGGCTTCAAGGGCCTGGCGCGCCAGCTCGACACGCACGCGGTGCCGCCCGAGCTGCTGGAGGAGCACCAGTCGCAGCGCAAGCTGGGGCCCGGGCCCGCGGCCGGCGGCCTGTTCGACGAGCCGGACCTCTCCGGCCGCTCGCAGGCCAGCACCCTGCACTACGACACCGTCTTCACCTGGGCGCAGTTCGACGAATGGCTGGCGAAGATCCAGGCCGCGGAGCTGGTGGCCGTGGACACCGAGACCAGCTCGCTGGACGAGATGCAGGCCGAGATCGTGGGCCTGTCCTTCAGCGTGAAGCCCGGCGAGGCCGCGTACATCCCGCTCGCCCACAGCTATGGCGACGCGCCCGCGCAGCTGCCGCGCGAGGAGGTGCTGGCGCGCCTCAAGCCCTGGCTGGAGGACGCCGCCCGGCCCAAGCTGGGCCAGCACGTCAAGTACGACCGCCACGTGTTCGCCAACCACGGCATCGAGGTGCAAGGCTACGCGCACGACACCATGCTGGAGAGCTACGTGCTGGAGGTGCACAAGCCGCACGGCCTGGCCAGCCTGGCCGAACGCCACCTGGGCCGCACCGGCATCGACTACGAGACCGTGGCCGGCAAGGGCGCGCACCAGATCCCCTTCTCGCAGGTGCCGGTGGACAAGGCGGCCGAGTACTCCTGCGAGGATTCCGACCAGACCCTGGACGTGCACCTCGCGCTGTGGCCCAAGCTGCAGGCCGACCCCAAACTGTCCTTCATCTACGGCCTGGAGATGAAGAGCAGCGAGACGCTCTACCGCATCGAGCGCAACGGCGTGCTGATCGACGCGGCCGTGCTGGCCCGGCAGAGCCAGGCGCTGGGCCAGCGCATCATGCAGCTGGAGCGCGAGGCCCACGACCTCGCCGGCCAGCCCTTCAACCTGGGCTCGCCCAAGCAGATCGGCGAGATCCTCTTCGTCAAGCTCGGCCTGCCGGTGGTCAAGAAGACCGCCAGCGGCGTGCCCAGCACCGACGAGGAGGTGCTGGAGAAGCTGGCCGAGGACTACCCGCTGCCGGCCAAGCTGCTGGAGCACCGCGGCCTGTCCAAGCTCAAGGGTACCTACACCGACAAGCTGGCGCAGCTGGCGCTGCCGCGCACCGGGCGCGTGCACACGCACTATGCGCAGGCCGTGGCGGTGACGGGGCGCCTGTCCAGCAACGACCCCAACCTGCAGAACATCCCGGTCAAGACGGCCGAAGGGCGGCGCGTGCGCGAGGCCTTCATCGCGCCCCCGGGATGCCGCATCGCCAGCGCCGACTACAGCCAGATCGAGCTGCGCATCATGGCCCACCTGTCGGAGGACGCCGCCCTGATCCGCGCCTTCCGCGAGGGCGAGGACGTGCACCGCGCGACGGCGGCGGAGGTCTTCGGCGTCGCGCCGGCCGAGGTCACGTCCGAGCAGCGCCGCTACGCCAAGGTCATCAATTTCGGCCTCATCTACGGCATGAGCAGCTTCGGCCTGGCGCGCAACCTGGGCATCGACAACGCGGCGGCCAAGAACTACATCCAGCGCTACTTCGAGCGCTACCCGGGCGTGAAGCAGTACATGGACGAGACGCGGCTCGCCGCCAAGAGCCGGGGCTACGTGGAGACGGTGTTCGGCCGGCGCCTGTACCTGCCCGAGATCAACTCGCCCAACGGCCCGCGCCGCGGTGGCGCCGAGCGGCAGGCGATCAACGCGCCCATGCAGGGCACGGCGGCCGACCTGATCAAGCTGGCCATGGTCAAGGTGCAGGACACCCTGGACGCGCAGGGCCGGCGCACGAAGATGATCATGCAGGTGCACGACGAACTGGTGTTCGAGGTGCCCGAGGACGAAGTGGAGTGGGTGCGCGTCGAAGTGCCGCGCCTGATGGCCGGCGTGGCCGAGCTGCGGGTGCCGCTGCTGGCCGAGATCGGCATCGGCTCGAACTGGGAAGAGGCCCATTGAGGCCGGGCCGCGGCGCGGCCGCGGCCGAACCAAGGAGACAAGCATGAGATCTCAGACGCTGATCCGGGCCCCGTTGCGGGCCGCCGGCCTGCTCGCGTTCCTCGCACTCGCCGGTTGCGCAGTGCAGGCCCCGCCGCAGCCGCAGGGGCTGCCCCAGGCCGCGGCCGACAAGCTGCAGCGCGTGGGCCATGTGGTCGTGATCTACGCCGAGAACCACAGTTTCGACAACATGTACGGGCTGTTCCCCGGCGCGAACGGCATCGCCAACGCCACCCCCGCGCAGTACACCCAGCTGGACCACGACGGCACGCCCCTGCCCGAGCTGGTGGTGTTCGGCGCCAACGGCAAGCCCGACCCGGCCTTCCCGCGGATGCCCAACAAGCCCTTCCGCATCGATGCGCCGCCGGTGAACCGGCCGCCCACCACCCTGGTGCCCAGCCCGATCCATGCCTTCTTCCACAACCAGGAGCAGATCAACGGCGGGCGCAACAACATGTTCGCCGCCCTGTCGACCGTGGGCGGCTGGGTCATGGGCCACTACGACGGCAGCCAGTTCAGGCTCTGGCACTGGGCCCAGGAGTACACCCTGGCCGACAACTTCTTCATGGGCGCCTTCGGTGGCTCTTACCTGAACCACCAGTACCTCATCTGCGCCTGCGCGCCCCGGCACGAAAACGCCCCGGCGGCCATGGTGGCGCGCCTGGACGCCAACGGCAAGCTGGAGAAGAAGCCCGGCTCGCCCTCGGCGCGCGAGGGCGCGGTGCAGGTCTGGAGCAGCGGTGGCGGGCAGGTCACGCCCGACGGCTTTTCGGTCAACACCTCGCAGCCGCCCTACCAGCCCAGTGGCGTGCCGCCGGCCCCGGGCGGACCGCTTGCCCTGGCCGACCCCGCGGGCTCCAAGGCCGCGGGCGTGCCGGTGCCGCCGCAGACCGCCAGGACCGTGGGCGACACGCTGAGCGCACGCGGCATCGACTGGGCCTGGTACGCGGGCGGCTACCGGGCCGCGCTGGCCGACGGCATGCAGCCGCCCGGCGTCAAGCGCAGCGTGATCTACGTGCGGGCCCCGGGCTCGCCGAACTTCCAGCCGCACCACCAGCCCTTCAACTACTACGCCCGCTTCGCGCCCGGCACCGCCGACCGCGAGCGCCACCTGAAGGACGGCGAGGACTTCCTGCAGGCCATAGAGCGCGGCACGCTGCCGCCGGTGGCCTTCTACAAGCCCGCCGGCGTCAACACCCAGCACCCCAGCTACACCGACATCGCCACCGGCGACGAGCACGTGGCCGGCGTGCTGGAGAAGCTGCGCGCCAGCCCGCAGTGGAAGGACATGCTGGTCATCGTCACCTACGACGAGAACGGTGGCTACTGGGACCACGTGGCGCCGCCTGCCGGCCCGGGCTGGGGCGACCGATTCGGCCCCGGCACCCGCATCCCGACCCTGCTGGTCGGGCCCATGGTCAAGCGCGGCTTCATCGACCACACGGCCTACGACACCACCTCCATCCTCAAGTTCATCACCGAACGCTTCGGCCTGGAGCCCCTGCCGGGCGTGCGGCGCAACATGGGCGACCTGACGGGGGCGCTGCAGTAGGCGCGTCTCACTGGCCGCTGAGCAGCGGCAGCAGGGTGCGGGTGATCTGGATCAGGGCCGGGCCCAGCATCACCAGGATGATGGACGGGAAGATGCAGATCACCAGCGGGAACAGCATCTTGCCCGGCACCTTGGCCGCCATCTCCTCGGCCCGCACCTGGCGCTTGTGCCGCAGGTCGTCGGAGAACACGCGCAGCGAATCGCCGATGCTGGTGCCGAAGCGGTCGGCCTGGGTCAGCATGGAGGCGAACACGCCGATCTCCTCCACGCCGGTGCGCAGGGCCAGGTTGTGCAGGGCCTGCTCGCGCGAACCGCCGGCCCGCATCTCCAGGTTGGTGAGGTGCAGTTCCTCCGCCAGCGGCAGGCTCTTGCGCTTCACCTCGTCGGCGACGCGGGTCATGGCCGCGTCCATGCCCAGGCCGGCCTCCACGCAGACCAGCATCAGGTCGGCGGCGTCCGGAAAGCATTCGAAGATCTCGCGCCGGCGCCTGCGCACCAGGACGTGCAGCACGTAGTTGGGCAGGTAGCAGCCCACCAGGGCCGCCAGCAGGATGTAGAACAGGAAGGACAGGCCCTCGGCGTGCGCCGACCCGCGCAGCGCCAGGAAGGCCGCGAACGCGCCCAGCACGGGCAGGGCGGTCTTGGCCGCGAAGTAGGCCAGGCGCGCGTTCTCGCCGCGCAGGCCGGCCTGCATGAACCGCAGCCGCAGGGGCGAGCGGTCCCAGTCGCCGCTGGGCGTGGTCAGCCGGGCCAGCGGGCCGGCCACGCGCACCAGCGTCTCCTGCCAGCCTTCGCGGGTGGCATTGCCGGTGATGGCCTGCAGGCGCTGCTCGCCCGCGCTCGGGCTGGCCCAGACGGCGAAGGCGGCGACGGCCAGCGCCACCGCGAGGAAGACCAGCGTGGAGAGGATCAGCATGCGCGTTCTCCTTCAGACCCGGATGCGCACGATGCGGCGCATGATGAAGATGCCGACCACCATCAGCAGCGCCATGCCCTTGAGCATGACCAGGCCCATGGGATCGGTCCACAGCGGCGACATGAAGGCCGGGTTGAACACGTTCATGAGGGCGCCCAGCGCGAAGGGCATCACCACCAGCACCCAGGCCGAGAAGCGGCCGTTGGCCGACAGCACCCGCACCTTGCCCTGCAGCTTCTGCCGCTCGCGGATCAGCGCCGCGAGCTTGGCCAGCACCTCGGTGAGGTTGCCGCCGCTGTCGCGCTGGATCAGGACCGAGACCACGAAGTAGCGCACGTCCGTGAGCGGCAGCCGCTCGCCCAGGCTGCCCAGCGCCTGCTCCAGCGAGACGCCGAAGCTGATCTCGTCGTGCGCCATGCGCAGCTCGCCGGCCAGGGGCTCGGGGGCCTCGTCGCCGGCCATCTGGAGCGCGGCGGTGAAGCCGTGGCCCGCGCGCATGGCGCGGCCTATCAGGTCCAGTGCCTCGGGCAGCTGGGCCTCGACCCGCCGCAGCCTGCGCCCGCGCCAGAACGCCACGTAGGCTAGCGGCAGCGAGGCGGCTGCCAGCCCGCCCGCGAGGGCGGGCATCAGCGGCATCCAGACCCACAGCCGCAGCACCGCGGCCGCCGCGAGCGCGACCGCCGCGCAGGTGCCCAGCAGGCGCGCCAGGGACCACCCGAGGCCGGACTCCAGCAGCACGCGCTGCAGCGGCTGCAGCCGGGGCAGGGCACGCAGGCGCTGCTCCAGCGGCGAAGGCTCGCGGGCGCCGCCGCCCTTGACGGCCGACACCGACGCGGCGCCGCGTGCGGCCAGGCCGCGCAGGCGCTGGCGCCGCCGCCGTGCTTCGCCGCCATGGCGGCCGCGCCACCACAGCACCCCGGCCTCCACGGCCAGCACCACGGCAATGAACACCAGCACCAGCGTGGTCTGCAGGGAGTTCGAGAGGATGAAGTCCATGGCCGCTCCTTCAGCGCAGCATGCGCTGCGGGTCGAACGTGGATTCGGGCAGCTGCACGCCGAAGGTGCGCAGCCGCTCGGCGAACTTGGGCCGCACGCCCGTGGCCTGGAAGTAGCCCTCGACCTCGCCCTCCGCCCCGACGCCGGTCTGTCGGAAGGCGAAGATCTCCTGCATGGTGACCACCTCGCCTTCCATGCCGGTGATCTCCTGCAGGCTGGTCACGCGGCGGCGGCCGTCGATCAGGCGCAGCACCTGCACCACCACCGTGATGGCCGAGGCGATCTGCTGGCGGGCGGCCTTCTGGGGCAGGCCCAGGTTGGCCATGCCGATCATGTTCTCCAGCCGCATCAGCGCGTCGCGGGGCGAGTTGGCATGGATGGTGGTGAGCGAGCCTTCGTGGCCGGTGTTCATGGCCTGCAGCATGTCCACCGCCTCGGCGCCGCGCACCTCGCCGATGATGATGCGGTCCGGCCGCATGCGCAGCGCGTTGCGCACCAGCGCGCGCTGCGTGATCTCGCCACGGCCCTCGATGTTGGCGGGACGCGTCTCCATGCGCACCACGTGCGGCTGCTGCATGCGCAACTCGGCCGCGTCCTCGATGGTGACGATGCGCTCCCCCGCCGGGATGAAGCCCGAGAGGATGTTCAGCAGCGTGGTCTTGCCGGCGCCGGTGCCGCCCGAGATCAGCATGTTGACCTTGGCACGCGCCAGGCCTTCGAGCACCAGCGCCATGTCGGGCGTGAGCGACTTCAGGTCGCCGACCAGGTTCTCCATGCGCAGGGGGGTGTGGCCGAAGCGGCGGATCGAGAGCAGCGGGCCGTCCAGCGCCACGGGCGGGATGACGGCGTTCACCCGCGAGCCGTCCGGCAGCCGCGCATCCACCATGGGGCTGGATTCGTCGATGCGCCGGCCGACCAGCGAGACGATCTTGTCGATGATTCGCAGCAGGTGCTTCTCGTCGGTGAAGCTCACCCCGGTGAGCTCCAGCTTGCCGCGCCGCTCCACCCAGACCTGGCGCCATGAGTTGACCAGGATGTCCGACACCGCCGGGTCGGCCATCAGCAGCTCCAGCGGCCCGAATCCCAGCATCTCGTGCTGGATGTCGCGGATCAGGGAGCGGCGCTCGATGTCGTTCACCGGCGCGGCCTCGTCCTGCAGCAGGCGCTCCACCATGGCGGAGATCTCCTGGCGCAGGGTCTGCGGCGGCAGGGCCTCCAGCGCCGCCAGGTCGAACTTGTCGATCAGCTTGAGGTGCAGCCGGCCCTTGAGCGCCTGGTAGGCGTCGCTGGCCACGGCCGGCGGCGGCGGCGCTTCGGGCAGGGCCTGCACCGGCTCGGCCGGTGCGACGGGCACGAGGCGCGCGGCGCCCAGCTTTTCACGGAAGGACATGGGGGGCTCCCTGGGGTGTGGATTGGGTCAGGCGCGGCCGAACCAGCGCGTGAGCAGGCCGCGTCCCGCCTCGGGGCGCGGCTGCAAGGACTCGGCGAACTCGGCCAGGGTGCGGGCCACGCCGCTGCCGCGCGCGCTGCGGGCCACGGGCGCGCCCTGGTCGATGGCCCCGTTCACCTCGCGCCATGCGTTGGGAACGGTGCGCAGCGTGGCCGCGCCCAGGGCGCGGCCGATCTCTTCGAGCGACAGCGTGTTGCTGCGCTCCCAGCGGTTGACGATGAGCTCGGTCTTGTCGCTGCGGTAGCCCAGCGCGTCGAAGGCGGCCAGCAGGCGCCTGGCGTTGTGGACGGCGGGCAGGCTCGCCTGCAGCACCGGGTAGATGCGCGTGCAGCGGTCCAGCGCGTGGATGGCCAGGGTGTCCAGCAGGCGCGGCAGGTCCAGCAGCACGAAGTCGTAGCGCGCCGCCGCGACGGCCAGCAGCTGGTCGATGTGCTCGGGCTTCACCTCCATGGACTGCGTCAGGTCCAGCGGCGCGGCCAGCAGCGCGAAGTTGGGCGCCACGTTGACGCAGGAGGCGGCCAGCAGCGCGCCGTCGAGCCGGGACGTGGCGGCGGCCACGTCCGCCAGCGTGCTGGCGGGGCGGCCGTCGTGCACGAAGGCCAGCGCGTCGCCGAACTGGATGTTCAGGTCCACCAGCAGCACGCTGCTGCGCTCGGCCAGCAGGGCCGCGAGGTTGGTCGCCAGGAAGGTGGCGCCGCTGCCGCCCTTGCAGGGCATGAAGGCCAGGATGCGGCCGCTGCGGCGCCCCGCGCCGGGCAGCTTGGCCTCGATGCGGCCGGCCATGGCCCGCAGCGCCTCGGCCGAGGCGGGCGAGGGCAGCACCTCGCGAACGCCCGCGCGCATGGCCTGCATCAGGAAGTCCGGCGTGTGCGTGGGGCACAGCAGGACCACCGCGATGCGCGGGTACTGTTCGCCCAGTTGCTCCACCGCGGACAGCTCCGACGGGTCGCAGCACATGCCTTCGACCAGGACCAGGTCGGGTGACTCGGCCTCGGCGACGGCCCGCATCCGGCTCTTGCCGCCCTCGGTGCAACTGACCTGGTGCGAGGCGGCCGTCAGCACCTCGGCCATGGTGCGCAGGTTCGCGGTGTTGGGGGAAATGATGGCTATCTTCATGGGCTCCGTCCGTCTCTGGGGGTTGCGCTGTCGTGGTCAGTAGGCGAGCCGCGGTGGCGTGTAGCTGCCGTAGAAGGGCCCGATGCCCGAACCCGGCGTCACGGTGGACGGGATGAAGTGGCCCTGGATGTACTTGCCGCTGCCGCCCTGGATGTCGCTGATGTGGAAGCCGGCGAAGGCCGTGATCGGCGCCGTGCCCTTGGTGCTCAGGTCCGTGCTGTCCACCACCACCACGGTGACGTTGGCGCCCGGCGGCGTGGGGTACTTGGCCTCGAGGTCGTTGTAGGAAGCCGTCTTGGTGCCGGGCTCGATCCAGGTCGGGTCGCCGATGTTCAGCGTGATGGGGTTGCCGTTCGAGATCAGGCTGGAGATCGCCGACTGGCTGTTCACGTCCTGGTTGAAGCTGGTCCACTGGCCCGAGCTGCAGCTGCCGTAGTGGTAGGCGCTGCCGATGCGCACCTCCCAGGGCTGCCCGACGACCGAGATGCCGTAGGGGTCGGGCGGGTTGCCGGTGTAGATCACGGGCTGTCCGGTGCTGGCGTTCCAGAACTGGTCGTACATGCACTTGTTGATGGCCTGCGGGATGACCGAGTCCGGGAACACCATCGAGGGGCTGGAGATCACGGCCACCGCCTGCGCTGCCATGGGCACGCCCGTGCCGCCGCCGCTGTACATCAGCTGGGTGAGCATGGCGATCGGGCCGTTGTTCACCCCCGTGTCCTTGGTGACCGACACGCGCACCGCCGGCTTGTCGTAGGTGCCTATGGGCGAATAGTTGATGTTGAAGCTGCCGCCGGACGGCGCCTTGGTCAGCAGGTTCCAGTAGCCGACCTCGATCGTGTGGCCCGCGTCCGTGGCCGAGAGGGCCAGGTTGTCGGCCGAGTTGCTGGCCAGCTGGGCGGCCGCGCGGGCGGCGGCGCGGGTCCAGTTCAGGCTGCCGGGCAAGGTGGGCAGGCAATTGCTGGAGGAGGCCGGGTCGGAGGCCCGGGTGAGGCAGTTGGCGCCGGCGAGCGCGGCCGAGTCGGCGGCGTTCTGCAGCTCGTTGCGGACGATGAAGATGCGGCCCACGTCCAGGGCCAGGATGGCGAAGCCGGTGAGCACCAGCAGCAGCCCGGCGCACAGCACGAGCATGGAGCCGCGCAAGAGGCGCCGCGCCGGCCGGCGCAGGGCGATGGCGTGTGCGTCATTCATGGTTCATCTGCGTGGTGGCGGTCAGCGTGATGGGGCTGCCGATGCTGGTGCCCGTGCCCAGCCCCCACCAGCTGCCCAGCGAGAAGCCGCGCACTTCGTAGGAGATGCTCACGCTCACCGGCGTGTTGAAGCTGGGGGCGCTGGACGGGTTGACGCTGATGACCGGGTCGGCGCTGCCCGAGCAGGTGGCCGTGCGCGTGCCCGCGTTCACGGTGATCAGGGTGGCCTGGGCGTAGTTGCAGGCCACCTGGGCGATCGCGCTGGGGCTCCAGGTCGCGGCCGTGAGGATCACGCCGGCGCGTGCCGCTTCCCGGCTCGCGTTGGTGATGATCGCCTTGTTGTAGACCAGCATGCCGAAGTCCAGCACGGCATACAGGATCAGCACGAAGAAGGGCAGGGCCAGCGCGAATTCCACGGTCTGGGAGCCCTTGTGGCGGCGTCGTTCGATCATGGTGGGGTGTCCGTGTCTGGCGAGGCGGGCCGGCCCCGGGGATGGCCGGCCCGTGTTCCTCAGCTGCAGGTGGAGCCTGCGGTGAAGCAGGTGGTCAGGCGCGTGACCAGGGCCGTGAACGAGCTCTTGAGCCCGCCCGTCGCGCCGCCCAGCGCGACCACCAGGCCGATGGAGACCACGGCGATGATGAGTGCGTACTCGACGACCTCGGAGCCGTCTTCCTCGCGCACGAAATTGCGGATGGCGTTCTGGATGTGTTGCATGGCGATGCCTTTGCGGTTGGTGAAAGGGGTTCAGCTGCAGGTGGAGCCGGCGGTGAAGCAGGTGGTCAGGCGCGTCACCAGGGTGGTGAACGAGCTCTTGATGCCGCTGGCCGAGCTGCCCAGCGCGACGACGAGGCCGATGGAGACCACGGCGATGATGAGCGCGTACTCGACGACCTCGGAGCCGTCTTCCTCGCGCATGAAATTGCGGATGGCGTTCTGGATGTGTTGCATGGCGATGCCTTTCTGGGGTTGGAAAAGAAGGGGAGGGGTTCAGCTGCAGGTGGAGCCGGCGGTGAAGCAGGTGGTCACGCGGGTGACCAGGGTGGCGAAGGAGCTTCGGATGCCGCTGCTCGCATCGCCGAGGGCGACCACCAGGCCGATGGAGACCACCGCGATGATCAGCGCGTACTCGACGACTTCCGAGCCGTTGTCCTCGCGCACGAAGGCGGCGATGGCTTTCGTGATGTGCTGCATGTCAAACCTCGTTGGGTGAAGGATTGCGAAGGGGTTGGGGGATGGATCCGGTCGGCGAGCTAATCCATGGTCGTCCTCCTTGCGATGGGGCCGGGGCGTCAGCGACCGGCGCTGCCCGTGGCGCCGCCGATGTTGATGACGTTGACCACCGGGGGTGGCGACTTGAAGCTGTCGTGGTAGCGCTCGATGGCCTCGGCCGCCGAGCGCCCGTCCAGGCCGGGCAGGGCGGGCGTGCCCGCCGGGTTGAGCGTCATGCGGGCGCGGGCGTCCTGCACCGCCAGCCCGAAGAAGGTGTCGTAGCGCGGGGTCGCGCTGTTGGCGCAGGCGGCCAGCACCAGGGCGCTGGCGATCAGGGGCAGCAGGGGGCGCATGGCGTCATTCCTTGGGTTGGGCCACGGGGGCGGCGGGCGATTCCAGGGCACCGTTGACCAGCGCCTCGTTGCGCGTGGGCGGCACGTGGTGGTCGGTGGGCAGGGCGATGGGGCCTTCCAGCGGCTTCACCAGCCGCGGCGTGACCACGAACATCAGCTCGGTCTGCTCGTTCTGGAATTCGGTGGAGCGGAACAGCGCGCCCACCACCGGCACCTCGCCGACGCCGGGCAGGCGCTCCAGGGCTTCCTTGGAGTTGTTGCGGATCAGGCCGGCGACCACGAAGCTCTGGCCGTCGCCCAGCTGCACGGTGGTGTCAACGCGCCGGGTGGTGAACGAGGGCAGCACCGCCGTCGTGCCGTTCACGGTGGCGAAGGGCGAGCCGGTCTGCGACAGCTCCGAAGCCTCGGACACCAGCTTGAGGTTGATGCGGCCGCCGTCCAGCACCGTGGGCGTGAACTTCAGCCCGACGCCGAATTCCTTCTCCTCCAGCGTGATGGTGGTGCCCGTGGTGCCGTTCGCGTTCTGCGCCACCGGGATGAAGATCTTGCCGCCCGACAGGAAGCTGGCCGACTGCCCGCTCACGGCCAGGATGTTGGGCTCGGCCAGCACGCGCACCAGGCCGTCGGTCTTGTTCGCCTCCAGCGCCAGCGTGCCCCAGCCCGTGCGCATGGCCTCCAGCAGCGTGCCGCCGCCGGACAGGAAGTTGGATACGGCGGAGAACACGTTGGCGCCGCTGCTGGTGCTGCGGCTGATGTTCAGGCGCGAGCCCAGGCGGTCCAGCAGCGTCTTGCTGACCTCGGCGATCTTGACCTCCAGCATGACCTGCTGCGGGTTGCTCACCTGCACCAGGTTGACCAGCTTGCGGTCGCCGTAGGCGCCGGCCACCGCGAGCAGCTGCTGCATGCGGCCGGCGTCGCGCACGGTGCCGGTGAGGACCAGCGCGCCCTCGGCCGCCCGCACGTTCACGCCCGGCTCGTCGGGAATCAGCTCGCGGAAGGTGGCCTGCAGCGCCGCGGGGTCCACCGTGACCACGATGTCCTTCACCAGGCAGCGCCCGTCCGTGCCCTGCAGCACCACGTTCATGGACCCGGGCTGGCGCCCCAGGAAGAAGAGCTCGGTGGGGCTGAGCAGGGTGACCTCGGTGTCGGCCACGCCGCCGCTGCCTGCGGACCCGGCCGCAGCGGCCGTGGCGGGCGGCGCGCTGCCGGCGGCGCTGGACGCGCTGTTCAGCGGCCGGCCGGCGCGGGCGCTGCCCATGCCGCCGACCACGATGCGCGCGGCGGGAAAGGGCAGGCGCACCACCTGCGACTTGCCCAGCGCCAGGGTCGTCACCGGGTCGATGGCGACCGACTGGCAGGGCTGCAGGGCCGGGGCGGCGGCGGCCGGGGCCGTGCGCAGCACGGCATGGCGCGCCAGGGCCGGTGCAGTGGCCGGGCTGCCCACGGCCGGGGCCTGGGCGCCGGCCAGGGCCGGGCAGGCCAGGGCGAGCGCCAGGGTGGCGAGGCGGGGCAGGGCCCCGATGGCGCCGCGGGCGCAAGTCAGGCGGAAGGCGGGGACGTTCTTGTTGTTCATGGGGTCCTTCCCGGGCTCAGAAGCACTCGAGGGCGCGCATGTTGTTGCGGATCACTTCGACGCAGGTGGCGGGGCGCGCCGGCACCGGCGCCGGGGCGGGCCGCGGCACGTAGCGCACGGGCTGCACGGCCGGGCCGGCGCCGGCGGCGTGCGTCTCCTGCTCGGCGCGGATGCGCAGCAGGTCGTTCTTGGTGATGCCCGCCGTGGCCACGGCCTGCTTGTCGAGCTGGTTGCGCAGCACCAGGGAGAGGGTGCCCACGCTGCGCGCCAGGTCCAGCTTCTCGGCGTCGCCGGGGCTGACCTCCAGCGTCACCGCATTCACCACCTTGGGCTTGGTGTCGTCACGGCTGGCTTCTTGTGCGACGGCCAGCACCAGCACCTGCTCCAGCACGGTCATGCTGACGGGCGTGGGCGTCTCGTTGCGGCCGCGGTCCTGCTGGGCGTTGACCATCACGTCTACGTAGTTGCCAGGCAGGGCGAAGCCCGCCACGCCGACCACGTCGTTGACCCGCACGGTCATGGCGCGCTTGCCGGACTGGATCACGGCCGACAGGCCGCCCTGCGTGCCCGCCGGGGCGAGCTTGCGGTCCTGGATCGCGTCGCCGCGCAGCACGCCGACCTTGAGCACGCGGTCCTGCAGTTCTGCGGCGTCCTTGAAGGTGCCCGGGGGCACGGCCGCGGTGGGCCATTCGACGGTGGTGAGCATCTGCGGGTTGATGCGGCTGCCCAGCTCGATGTCCACTGCGGCGACCACCACCTTGCGCGAGGCGTTGCCCGCGTACTGGTTCATCCAGCCGGCGGCATAGATCGCGGCGGCGAGGCCGGCCAGCAGGGCCAGGGCGAAGAGGCCGACGGCCTTGAGGTTTCTCATGGGACGCTCCTTGACTTAGACGAGGTGGACCAGGGCGAGCAGCGTGAGCGTCCCCACGCACAGGGCGCTGGCAAAGGGAAAGGTGCCGGCGGAGTCGTGCACGCGCAGGTCCAGCCCGCCGCCCGCGACCAGCGCGCTGGCGTTGGCCTGCACCAGCCCGCGCACGTTCACCAGCAGCTTGCGCAGCACGCCGCGCCAGGCCGCGAAGCCCAGGGCCAGCAGCCCGGCCGCGATGAAGGAGAAGACCAGGGCCACCACCACCTGCGGGGCGCCCAGGAAGGCGCCGCACACTGCGGCCAGCTTGGCGTCGCCGGCGCCGACCACGCGGGTGGCGTAGAGCGGCAGCATCAGCACCAGGCCCGTCGCCAGGCCGGCCAGGGCCTGGCCGAAGCCGGGCAGGCCGTGGGCCGGCAGCAGGCTGGCGAGCAGGCCTGCGATCGCGCCGCCGAAGCTGAGGCGGTTCGGCACGCGCAGGGTGCGCACGTCGATGACCAGGGCGACCAGGAGCAGCACGGCCAGGAGGCCGTCGCGGAGGAGCGCATTCGTGTCTTGCATGGCGTGTTCCGTTCAGGTGCTGGCAAGAATAGGAAGCGGGCGTGCGGGCCGGAATGAGCGCGTCCTCCCGTTTTGCATGGGGGGCCTCCCAGACTGGCGTGGGAGGGGGCGCCCGCGTCCAGGTGTGGTTCAGGGCCCAGGCGGCGCACGCCGCGGGCCGGCGGGAACACCAGGCGC
>NZ_JADDOJ010000096.1 GCF_015159745.1 Ramlibacter aquaticus
GTCCTGGTCTTGGGGGGTTGGGCTGCCGGCGGATCGAAGAAATCGAAGGCGAGCTGCAGCAGCGGGTGCATGGGCGATGAGTTTAGCGGCTCGCCCGTGCCGCCACTGCGCATTATTTGTAGGCTTCGGGGTCCAGCCGGTGCATTTCCGATTCGATCCAGGCCTCGACCTCGCGCATCAGTTCCTCGGGCTCGCGGCCCTGGCTCGGGATCGGCTTGCCGATGGACACGTCCACCACGCCCGGGCGCTTGATGAAGGCCTTGCGCGGCCAGACCTTGGCCGAGGTGACCGCGATGGGCACCACCGGCGCGCCGGTTTCCACCGCCAGGCGCGTGCCGCCCGACTTGTAGTTGCCCTTCTGGCCGCGCGGAATGCGCGTGCCCTCGGGGAACATGATGATCCACACGCCCTGCGCGAGCAGGCGCTTGCCCTGCTCCACCACCTCGTAGAACGCCCGCGCGCGCTGGCTGCGGTCGATGTGGATCATGTCCATGCGGCCCATCGCCCAGCCGAAGAAGGGCACATGGATGAGCTCACGCTTGAACACATAGGCCAGCGGGTGCGGCATCAGCGTGGGGATCAGGAAGGTCTCCAGCGTGGACTGGTGCTTGACCAGCAGGATCGCCGGCATCTTCTCGCCCAGCGGCAGATTCTCGTAGCCCTGCACGCGCACCTGGATGCCCAGCAGCAGGCGTGCGCCCGTGATCTGCCAGCTCAGCCAGCGCACGGCCAGCCACCACATCTGGGTGCCGCTGGACCAGATGCTGGCCACCACCATCACGATGGCCCAGGGGACCACCGTGACCAGCATCAGCAGCAGGTGAAGGACGGAGCGGATGAAGGCCATCACGCGGCCGCCGGCACGCTGGCGCGGCGGTTCTGGATCAGCCACTCGGCGAAGGTGCCCAGGTCCTCGTGCACGCGGGTGCCCGGCGGGTAGCTCGCGGGCAAGGGGCGGCCGCGCAGCGCGGCGCCCTTGCCGGTCAAGACCAGGTGCGGCTCGCAGCCCGCGGCCACGCCGGCCTGCAGGTCGCGCAGGCCGTCGCCCACCACCGGCACCCCCTGCAGGCTCAGGCCGAAGCGGTCGGCGATCTGCTCGAACAGCCCGGGCAGGGGCTTTCGGCACTGGCAGCCTTCGTCGGGCGAATGCGGGCAGTAGAAGACGGCGTCGATGCGCCCGCCATGGGCCGACAGCATCTTGTGCATCTTGGCGTGCATGGCGTTCAGGGTGGCGACGTCGAACAGGCCGCGGCCCAGGCCGGACTGGTTGGACGCGATGACCACGTGGAAGCCGGCATGGTTCAGGCGTGCGATCGCCTCCAGCGCGCCGGGCAGCGGCTGCCACTCGTCGGGCGACTTCACGAAGTCGTCGCTGTCGGCGTTGATGGTGCCGTCGCGGTCGAGGATGACCAGCTTCATGCGGCCAACCGCGAAAGGTCGGCCACGCGGTTCATGGCCTGGTGCAGCGTGGCCAGCAGGCCCAGCCGGTTCAGGCGCAGGTCGGCGGCCTCGGCGTTGACCATCACCCCGTCGAAGAAGGCATCGACCGGGCCGCGCAGCGCGGCCAGGGTGCGCAGCGAGCCGGTGTAGTCGCCGGCGTCGAACTGGGCCGCGGCCTGGGGCGCCACGGTCTTCGTCGCCGCATGCAGGGCCTTCTCGGCGTCCTCCTGGAGAAGCAGCTCGCTCACGTGCGCATCCACCGTGCCCTCGGCCTTCTTGAGGATGTTGCCGATGCGCTTGTTGGCGGCCGCCAGCGCGGGCGCCTCGGGCAGCGCGGCGAAGTCGCGCACGGCCTGCAGGCGCTTGGCCACGTCGCCCAGGCGCTGCGGACGCAGGGCCAGCACCGCGTCCACTTCCTGGGCCGAGTAGCCCTGGTCGCGCAGCAGGCCGGCGAGGCGGTCGTAGAAGAAATCCATGAGCTGGCCGTTCACCGCGGGCCCGGCCTGCGGGAACAGGCCCAGCGCGGCGGTGACGATCTCGCCCAGGGCGAGCGGCAGGTCCTGCTCCATGAGCATGCGCACGATGCCCAGCGCATGGCGGCGCAGCGCGAAGGGGTCCTTGTCGCCGCTGGGCAGCTGGCCGATGGCGAACAGGCCGGCCAGGGTCTCGATCTTGTCGGCCAGCGCCACCACCAGGCCAGTGCGGTTGCGCGGCAGCGCGTCGCCGGCGAAGCGCGGGCGGTAGTGGTCCTCGATGGCGAAGGCGATCTCGTCGCCCAGGCCGTCGTGCTGCGCGTAGTAGCGGCCCATGATGCCCTGCAGCTCGGGGAACTCGCCCACCATGTCGGTCAGCAGGTCGGCCTTGGCGAGCTGCGCCGCGCGGTCGGCCTCGTGGGCCAGGTGGTCGTCGCCCAGCGCGGCGCCGATCACCCTGGCCAGGGCACGCACGCGCTCCACGCGCTCGCCCTGGGTGCCCAGCTTGTTGTGGTAGACCACCTTGGCCAGGCCGGGCACGCGCTCCTCGAGCGACTTCTTGCGGTCCTGGTCGAAGAAGAACTTGGCGTCGGCCAGGCGCGGACGCACCACGCGCTCGTTGCCGCCCACCACGGCGCTGGCGTCCTGCGGGCGGATGTTGCTCACCACCAGGAAGCGGTGCGTGAGCCGTCCGTTCGCATCCAGCAACGGGAAGTACTTCTGGTTGGCCTTCATCGTGAGGATGAGGCACTCCTGCGGCACTTCGAGGAACTCGGTCTCGAAGGCGCAGGTGAGCACGTTGGGGCGCTCCACCAGGGCCGTGACCTCGTCCAGCAGCGCATCGTCCTCGATGGGGCGCACGCCGCCGCCGACCCGGGCCGCGGCCTCGGCGAGTTGGCGCGCGATCTCGGCGCGGCGCGCGTCGAAGCCGGGGATCACCGCGCCGTCGCGCTCCAGCGTCGCGGCGTAGCTGTCGGCCTCGGCCAGGGTGACCGGGTCGCGCGCGGCCTCAAAGCGGTGGCCGTGCGTGTCGCGGCCGGCCGAAAGTCCCAGCACCTCGATGGGCACCACCGCGCTGCCGTGCAGGGCCACCAGGCCGTGCGCCGGGCGCACGAACTTCACGTCGCTCCAGCCGTCGGCCAGCTGGTAGGTCATGACCTTGGGAATGGGCAGCTTGCCCAGCGCGTCCTGCACCGCCTTCTGCAGGCCCTCGGCCAGCGAGGCGCCGCGCACCGTGCTGTCATGGAACAGGGCTTCGGCCTTGCCGTCCATCGCCCGGCGCAGGCCGGCGACGGCCGCTGCGTCGGCGCCCAGCGACTGCAGCTTCTTCAGCAGCGCGGGCGTGGGCTGGCCGTCGGCCGTGAGGCCCACGCTGACCGGCATCAGCTTGCTGGAGACCGCGCGGTCGGGCGCCTGGGCGGCGACGTTCGTGAGGTGCACCGCGAGGCGGCGCGGCGAGGCGTAGGCCGTGACGGCCGAAGCCCCGCTGGCCAGGCCCTGCGTGCGCAGCGCGTCGGCCACGCCGTGGGCGAAGGCATCGCCCAGCTTGCGCAAGGCCTTGGGCGGCAGTTCTTCGACGAAGAGTTCGACCAGGAGGTTGGCGTGGGACATGGTTCAGGCCGCTTTCTTCTGCACGTCGGCCACCCACTCGCGCGGCGCCATGGGGAAGCCCAGGCGCTCGCGGCTCTCGTAGTAGCTCTGCGCGACGGCGCGCGCGAGGTTGCGGATGCGGCCGATGTAGGCGGCACGCTCGGTCACGCTGATCGCGCCGCGCGCGTCCAGCAGGTTGAAGGTGTGGGCCGCCTTGAGAATCTGCTCGTAGGCCGGCAGCGCCAGCTGCTGCTCCATCAGGTGCTTGGCCTGTTTCTCGTAGGCGCCGAAGGCGGTGAACAGGAACTCGGCGTCGCTGTGCTCGAAGTTGTAGGCCGACTGTTCCTTCTCGTTTTGCAGGTACACGTCGCCATAGTTCATGGTGTCGGTCCACTTCAGGTCGTAGACGTTCTCCACGCCCTGCAGGTACATGGCCAGGCGCTCCAGGCCGTAGGTGATCTCGCCGGTGATGGGCTTGCAGTCCAGGCCGCCCACCTGCTGGAAGTAGGTGAACTGCGTAACTTCCATGCCGTTGAGCCAGACCTCCCAGCCCAGGCCCCAGGCGCCCAGCGTGGGGTTCTCCCAGTCGTCCTCGACGAAGCGGATGTCGTTCTTCTTCAGGTCGAAGCCCAGGGCCTCCAGCGAGCCCAGGTAGAGCTCCAGGATGTTGGCCGGCGCCGGCTTGAGCACCACCTGGTACTGGTAGTAGTGCTGCAGGCGGTTGGGGTTCTCGCCGTAGCGGCCGTCCTTGGGGCGGCGGCTGGGCTGCACGTAGGCGGCCTTCCAGGGCTCGGGGCCCAGCGCGCGCAGGAAGGTGGCGGTGTGCGAGGTGCCCGCGCCCACTTCCATGTCGTAGGGCTGCAGGAGCGCGCAACCCTGCGCGTCCCAGTAGGACTGCAGTCTCAGGATGATTTGCTGGAAGGTGAGCATGAACCGGTCGCTGGGGGCAAACCGGCAATTTTACGTTCGTGCGCGCCTTCGCCACGCGGCAGCGCCCAGGACCGCGGCGCCCAGCAGCCACAGCGGGGCCAGCCCCAGTCGGGAGACCCAGGCCGCGTAGGGCGTGAGGCCGTTGCGCCCCTGCACCTGGCCGTCCAGCACGCCGCGCGTGAGGCGGGGCAGCAGGCGCTGCACGCGGCCGTCGTGGCCGATGATGGCGGTGGCGCCGGTGTTGGTGGCGCGCAGCATGGGCCGGTCGAACTCCAGCGCGCGCATGCGGCTGATCTGCAGGTGCTGGTCGATCGCCAGCGAATCGCCGAACCAGGCGATGTTGCTGACGTTCACCAGCACGGTGGGCGCGGTGGCCGGGTCGCGGAAGGCGCGGCCGATCTCCTCGCCGAACAGGTCCTCGTAGCAGATGTTGGGCGCCAGCCGCTCGCCCTGGAACACGAAGGGCGGCTGCGGCAGCGCGCCGCGGTTGAAGTCGCCCAGGGGGATGTCCATCATCTGCGTGAACCAGCGGAAGAAGGGCGGGATGAACTCGCCGAAGGGCACCAGGTGGTGCTTGTCGAAGCGGTAGGCGGTGTCGCCGCGCGTGATGCCGATGACGGAGTTGGTGTAGCCCTCGCGGAAGCCGCCCAGCGGGATGCCCACCAGCAGCGCCCGGCCGGGGGCCTGGAAGTGCGCCGCCAGGTCGTCGAACCAGCCTTCGGGCAGCTGCTGCGGCAGCAGCGGGATGGCGGTCTCGGGCGCCACCACCAGCTGCTGCGGCGCTGCCAGCATCTGCGCCTTGTACCAGGCCAGGGCCTGGGGCACGCCGGTGCGGCCCTGGAATTTCTCTTCCTGCGGGATGTTGCCTTGCAGCAGCGCGATGCTGAGCGTGCCGGTGGGCAGGCCCCGCACCGGCAGCGCCCAGGCCAGGCCCAGCAGCAGCGCCACCAGGACGGCCGCGAGCGCGTCGCCACGGCCCAGGCGCGGCGCCCGGCCCGCGGGCTGCACAGCCGTGGCGGCCTGCCGCCCCGTGCGCCACCCCTTCGCGAGCAGCCGTGCCAGCGCCAGGCCGCCGGCGCCGGCCAGCAGCGCCGCCACGAAGCCGATGCCGTACACCCCCACCCGGCTGGCGAGCCCGGCCAGCGGCCCGTCGGTGTGGGCGTAGCCGCCCGCGCCCCAGGGAAAGCCGGTGTAGAAGCTGCCGCGGGCCAGCTCCGCCAGCAGCCAGGCGGCGGCGAAGACCAGCACCCGCCCGGTCATGCCGGCCGGCCGCCACGCGACGGCGGCCGCCGCGGCCAGCGCGTAGTCCAGCGCCAGGAAAGCCGCCAGGGCCAGCACCGCGGCGCCGGCCAGGAGCGCCGGCAGGCCGCCGTAGGTGTGCATGGAGATGAACAGCCACCAGAAGGTGCCGCACAGCCAGGCGGTGCCGAACAGCCAGCCCAGCAGCGCGCCGCGCCGGGCGCTGCCGCAGCGCTCCAGCAGGCCGGCGAGGACCGCCAGCGACAGCAGCTGCAGCCACCAGGCCGGCTGGCCGCTGCCCGGCAGGGCCATGGACGCTGCCTGGGCCAGCCCGGCGGCCAGCGCCAGGAGGACGGAAACCGCGCGCAAGCGCTTCAACCCGTGGCGTCGTCGGCCACCGCCGGCGAGACCTTGAACCAGCGCACGGCGCCGCCCTTGGTGTGCAGCACGACGAAGTTCAGGCCGGCCATGGTGTGGTGCTCGCCACGCTTGGGCACGTGGCCCATCTCGTGCGCGATCAGCCCGCCGATGGTGTCGAAGCTGTTGTCCGGGTCGGTGGGCGCCAGCCTCACCTCGAAGGCTTCCTCGACCCGCTCGATGGCGGTGTCGCCGCTCACCCGCCAGGTCTTGTCGGCCAGGCCGAAGATGTCGCCCTCGTCCTCGGCGATGTCGAACTCGTCCTCGATCTCGCCCACGATCTGCTCCAGCACGTCCTCGATGGTGACCAGCCCGGCCACGCGGCCGAATTCGTCGATCACCACGGCCAGGTGGTTGCGGTTGCCGCGGAACTCGCGCAGCAGGTCGTTCAGGCCCTTGCTCTCGGGGATGAAGGAGGCCGGGCGCAGCAGCGCGCGGATGTTCAGCTCGGGCGCCCGCTGCAGCTTGAGCAGGTCCTTGGCCATCAGGATGCCGATGATGTTCTCGCGGTCGCCCTCGTAGACGGGGAAGCGCGAGTGGGCCGTCTCGATGACGATGGCCAGGATCTCGTCGAAGGGCGCGTCGATGTTGACCAGGTCCATGCGCGGCGCAGCCACCATCACGTCGCCGGCGGTCATGTCGGCCATGCGGATCACGCCCTCGAGCATGACGCGGGACTCGGCCCCGATGATGTCGTTGTCCTCGGCCTCGGCGAGCGTCTCGATCAGCTCGGCCCGGGAATCGGGGCCGGGATGGATGAACTCGGCGATCTTCTGCAGGAAGGTGCGCTTGTCCTCCTTTTCAGGATGGACGCGCGCAGGGTGCGGGTCGGACACGGGGACGTGCAGTCGTTGGGGAATCCATAGGATAGCCCAAAGGCATGTCAGGCATGGGGCAGCGCCGGCCGCCGGCCCTGCGGGCCCCGGCTGCGCCGCCGCGACGGGATCAGGCGGCCGAGCGGTGGCGCGCGTCGCGCACGCCTTCGCGCACCTCGCGCACCGAGGCGAGGAATTCCCAGAAGCCCTTGGCCTGGGCCTTGAGGCCGTAGTCGACACGGGCCAGCTGTTCCTCGACCAGCTCGGTCATGCGCGTGTCCAGGGTGGCCTGCGGCAGCCGCAGGTAGGCCTCGGTCTCGGTGCCCTCGCGCTCCAGCGTGGCGCCGCCGTTGCGGGCGATCTTGATCATGGCCGTGTTCTCGGACAGCGCATGGATGAAGAGCAGGTCGACGCCCTCGTTGCGGGCGTGCATGACGGCCCGCTCGAACAGGCGGCTGCCCAGGCCCTTGCCGCGCGCCTTCTTCAGCACCGAGACGCCGAACTCGGCGCAGGCGCGGTGCGTGGCGTCCTCGGACAGCGCCAGGTGGGCAATCGCGATCAGCTCGAGCTTGCGGTTGTAGATGCCGAAGATCTCGTCGCGCTGGAAGTCGAGCTGGTCGACATACCGCTGGATCTGCTCGTCGGTGGCCATGTAGCCGAAGCGCAGGTAGCGGTCGTCCTCGTCCAGCGACTTCAGGTGGTGGGCAATCCGGTCACGGTGGCTGGGGCCTAACGATCGGATAGGCACCACCACGGGGGAGCGGCTGCTGACTTCGTGGGTCTCGCTCATGGGCTCCAATGTACGGGTTTCCCCTAGGTTGTGCCGCGTCACGGCTGAGTTTCCACGGCTCGCAGGTGGTTTTACCTACCGTCCTGTGTCATATCGGCACCGCCGTCGTTCCCTTGACCCGGTCCATGACGAAGCTGGTCCGGCAGTCCTGCACGGAGGGGTGCTTGAGCAGGGTGTCCATCATGAAGCGGCTGTAATGCGCCATGTCGGCCACCACCACCCGCAGAAGGTAATCCATGTCGCCGGTCAGTGCCGCGCATTCGACCACCTCGGGCCAGCCCTTCACGCTGGCGCGGAACAGGTCCATGGGGTTGCGCTTGTGGCTCTCGGTGTGCTTTTCCAGGCGCACGCTGAGGTAGGCCGTCAGGCCCAGGCCCACGGCCTCGGGCCGCACCAGGGCGACGTAGCGGTCTATGGTGCCCGCCTCCTCCAGCCGCCGCACACGGCGCAGCACCGCGCTGGGCGACAGGCCCACCGACTCGCCGATCGCCTCGTAGGTTTCGCGCCCATCCTCCTGCAGCCGGCGCAGGATGGCCCGGTCGAGCTTGTCGAGTGACTGTTCTTGGGCCATGGCGCAATTTTATTGCGCTCTTGGGTAACTTTGCGCCTGACAACGCCGGAAAAGTGAGAGCTGGCGCGCCTAGAGTGGAGCCCTGCACAACGCCGCCGGAGACCCGCATGAACCAGGCCCTGCCCGAGACCGTGACGAATGAAGCCGCCGCCTGGGAGAACCCCATGGGCACGGACGGCTTCGAGTTCATCGAATACGCCGCCCCCGACCCGCAGGCCATGGGCGAGCTGTTCCTGCGCATGGGCTTCCGTCCCATCGCGCGCCACCGGCACAAGAACGTGGTGCTGTACCGCCAGGGCGGCATCAACTTCATCGTCAACGCCGAGCCGGATTCCTTCGCCCAGCGCTTCGCCCGCCTGCACGGCCCCAGCATCTGCGCCATCGCCTTCCGCGTCCAGGACGCCAAGGCCGCCTACGAGCGGGCGATCTCGCTTGGTGCCTGGGGCTACGCCGGCCAGGCCGGCCCGGGCGAGCTGAACATCCCGGCGATCAAGGGCATCGGGGACAGCCTGATCTACCTGGTGGACCGCTGGCGCGGCAAGAACGGCGCGCAGGGGGGCGAGATCGGCAACATCGGCTTCTTCGACGTGGATTTCGAGCCCCTGCCCGGCGCCGGCGCGGACGCGCTGGACCCGCCCGGCTGCGGCCTCACTACCATCGACCACCTGACGCACAACGTGCACCGCGGCCGCATGGCGGAATGGTCCGCCTTCTACGAGCGCCTGTTCAACTTCCGCGAGGTGCGCTACTTCGACATCGAGGGCCAGGCCACGGGCGTGAAGAGCAAGGCCATGACCAGCCCCTGCGGCAAGATCCGCATCCCGATCAACGAGGAAGGCAACGAGAAGGCCGGGCAGATCCAGGAATACCTGGACCGCTACCACGGCGAGGGCATCCAGCACATCGCCCTGGCCTCGAAGAACCTCTACGCCACGGTGGACGAATTGCAGCTGGCGGGCGTCTCGCTGCTGAGCACCAGCGAGACCTACTACGAGCTGCTGCCGCGCCGCATCCCGCGGCTGGCCGAAGACCTCGACGCCCTGAAGCAGCGCAACATCCTGGTGGACGGGGAGCCGGGCGAGCTGCTGCTGCAGATCTTCAGCGAGAACCAGCTGGGCCCCATCTTCTTCGAGTTCATCCAGCGCAAGGGCAACGAGGGCTTCGGCGAGGGCAACTTCAAGGCCCTGTTCGAGACCATGGAGCTGGACCAGATGCGCCGGGGCGTGCTCACCAGCGCGCCGGCAGCTTCCGGCGCAGCGTGATGCGGCGGTTGCCCAGCTCGATGTAGCCGCCTTTTTCCAGGTCTTTGAGCAGGCGGCTCACCATCTCGCGCGAGGCGCCGACCCGGCAGGCGATCTGCAGGTGGGTGATCTGCTGCAGCGTGACGGGCCGCTCGGGCTGGCCCGGGCCCTGCTCGCCCTCCAGCATGCGCACCACCCGGCCGTACACGTCCATCAGGGCGATGCTGCGCGCCGTCTGGGTGACGTGCCGCAGACGGCGCGTCATGCGCGTGAGCAGCTCCATCGCCAGGCCCGGCTCGCGCGCGGCCTCGGCCTCCACCGTGTCCCGGCTCACCACCACGCAGACACTGGGTTCCAGCGCGACGGCCGAGGCCGGACGCGGCCCGCCGTCCAGGCAGGCCTCGGCGAAGAAATCGCCGTGCTCCACCGTCTCGTAGGTCAGCTCCCGGCCGCCCCGGCCACTGGAGAACATGCGGACCTTCCCGCGCAGCAGCACGAACATGGAATCGCCGGGCTCGCCCTCCTGGGCGATCAGCCCGTTCTTGGGCACGGTCAGGACCCGGCCCCGCCCGGCCAGGGCCTGCAGGCCGGGGCTGACGGCGGCGAACAGGCGTTCATCGATCGCGGACACGCTCATCTCGGTCATGGACATTCCTCCTGGAGTCGGAAAAACTCTAGAGGGGCGGGTCCTGAAGCAACGCCAACGTCTCCGAAACGACGTTTTCGAGGAACGCAAGGTCGACATGGGCCACGCTTTGCAGGAGGCGGTTGTCGGCGCCGGGCAAGGTGGCCGTCCAGGGCGGGAAGACGATGTTGTCGCACGCGCTCCACCAGCAGGTGAAGCGGCTGCCGGCGTGCACCGGGTCGTGCGTCAGCGCCTGCAGCCAGCCGCTCGCCAGCCGCATCTGCCGCGCGCTGGCGCTGCGGCTGAAGCGGGCCAGCCAGGTGCCGCGGTGCGGCGTGCCCAGGGTGACGATGCGGTGCACCCGCGCCAGGCCGTCGAAGTCGCGCAGCCAGGCGCGGGCCACCAGCCCGCCCATGCTGTGGCACACCAGCAGGGGCGGCAGGCCGGTGGCCGCCGTCACGCGCTGCACCGCCTGCTCGACCACGGCGAGGTCGGCGTCGATGGCGCCGAAGGCCGGCTCCAGGTTCACCGCGACGAAGGCGTGTCCCTGGCGACGCACCCGGGCCAGCCAGGGCGTCCAGAACCCACGGTTGCACATGAAGCCGTGGATGAACACGACGCCGCGCCGGCCCCGGCAGGCGGGGTCCAGCCAGTCGGGCTCGGCGCGCCACAAAAAGGGTTGGCGCCAGCCGAAGACGCGGGGCGCCTGCCGCACCTCGCCCCACCAGGCCCGCAGCAGCTGCGCGGCCGTGGGCACCGGCGCGGGCGCGAAATCCCCTACGGCGCGCAGCAGGCAGAACTCCAGCGCCAGCACGCCGGCGTAACCGCCCACGATGAGGCCCGCACCGAGCAGCGCCAGCCCGGGCCTGGCGGGCCACCAGGCCAGGGCCCAGGCGATCGCGGCCAGCGCGCCGCCGACCACCAGGGCCTGCTGGAGACTGGCGATCGAGGAGTGCTTTTGCACCACGTCAGTATGCACGCCCGGCGCCGGGGCTAGACTGGGCCATGGACAGCGCCGAACGCATCCGAGCCGCCGTTGCACGGGTCCAGGCCCTGCGCGCCGCCCCCGCGAGCGACTCGGTCATGGCCATCAAGCGGCTGCAGTCGCGCCGCTTCGCGGGCAGCTATGCGGACCTGATCGCCGCCGGCGGACCAGCGGCGGATGCCACCCGCTTCTTCCTGGAGGAGCTGTATGGCGACCGCGATTTCCGCGAGCGCGACGCACAGTTCGCGCGCATCGCGGGCACCTTGCAGACCCTGTTCCCGGCCGCCGTGACCGCCACGGCGGTCGCGCTTGCCGAGCTGCACGCGCTGACTGAGTCCCTGGACCTGGACATGGCCCGTGCCTGGGACGCTCTGCCTGGCGAGCCGGCCGCCCGGCGCTACCTGCAGGCCTGGCGTGCCGTGGGCCAGCCGCTGGAGCGGCGGCGCCAGCTCGCGGACGTGCTGGCCTTGGGCCGCGACCTCGGCCGGCTCACACGCACGCCCGGCCTGGGCATGATGCTGCGCATGATGCGGGGGCCGGCCGCGACGGCGGGCATGGGGGCCTTGCAGCGCTTCCTGGAGGCCGGCTTCGACACCTTCGGCCGGCTGGCGCGGCAGCACGGCGTTGAGGCATTCCTTCACACGGTCGACCTGCGCGAGAAGGCGCTGATGGACCTGCTGTTCGAGGGCGAGCTTGTCGCCTGCGAGACCGGCCTGCTGCGCCTGTTGGGAGAAGCCCCCTGATGGCCGGGAGCGGCCGTGACCACAATCGCCCGCAAGGAGACACCATGCAGAGGATCTGGCTCGACAGCTACCCCGAGGGCGTGCCGCACGACGTGAACCCGGCCAGCTACCGCTCGCTGGTGCAGCTGCTGGAGGAGTCGTTCCGCAGGAACGCGTCGCGGCCCTTCTCGGTGTGCATGGAGCGCTGGATGCGCTATGACGAGCTGGACACGCTGTCGGCGGCGCTGGGGGCGTGGCTGCAGTCGCGCGGGCTCGCGCCCGGGGCGCGCGTCGCCATCATGCTGCCCAACCTGCCGCAGTTCGCGGTGACCATGGCGGCGGTGCTTCGCGCGGGCTATGTGTGCGTGAACGTCAACCCGCTGTACACCGCGCGCGAGCTGGAGCACCAGCTGCGCGACTCCGGTGCCGAGGCCATCGTAATCCTCGAGAATTTCGCCCACGTGCTGGCCGAGGTGGTGGAGCACACGGCGGTTCGGGAGATTGTGGTCACGGCCGTGGGCGACCTGCTGGGCGGGGCCTACGGCGCCTGGGTGACCTTCGCGGTGCGCCACCTCGCGCGCAGCGTGCCGGCCTACCGCATCCCGCTGGACGCCGGGCGTGAAGTGACGCTGCTGCGCCAGGCGCTGGCCCAGGGCGGCCGGCTGCAACTCCAGCCGGTGCAGCCCGACCTGGACGCCACGGCCTTCCTGCAATACACGGGCGGCACCACCGGCCTGTCCAAGGGTGCTGTGCTCAGCCACGGCAACGTGGTGGCGGCGATCCTGCAGGCGGAGGCCTGGTTCTCGCCGGCGCTGGCGCGCATCGGCGAGTCGAACCGCATCAACACCATCGCGGCGCTGCCGCTGTATCACATCTTCGCGCTGACGACCTGCCTGCTGACCGTGCGCTGGGGCGCCATGCTCACGCTGGTGCCCAACCCACGCGACGCGGCCGGCTTCGTCGAGGTGCTGGCCAAGCGGCCCTTCCACCTGCTGCCGGCCGTGAACACGCTCTTCAACACCCTCCTGCAGCAGCCCAAGTTCCGCACCCTGGACTTCTCGCAGCTGTGCCTCTCGCAGGCCGGGGGCATGGCCGCCTCGGAAGGCACGGCCCGCCTGTGGCAGCAGGTGACCGGTTGCCCCATGGTCGAAGGCTGGGGCATGAGCGAGACCTGCGCCGTGGGGACCAACAACATCGTCACCCAGCGCGAGTTCAGCGGCACCATCGGCCTGCCGCTGCCGGGCGTCGATCTCGCCATCAAGGACGACGACGGCCGGGACCTGCCCTTGGGCACCCGCGGCGAGATCTGCATCAAGGGCCCCAACGTGATGCGCAGCTACCACCAACAGCCGGAGGAGACGGCCCGGGCCTTCACCGCCGACGGCTACCTGCGCACGGGCGACATCGGCTTCATGGACGGGCGCGGCTACACCAGGATCGTCGACCGCAAGAAGGACATGATCCTGGTCAGCGGCTTCAACGTCTTTCCCAACGAACTGGAGAACGTGATTTCGCTGTGCCCGGGCGTGGTTGAATGTGCCGCCGTGGGTGTGCCGGACGAGAAGCAGGGCGAGGCCATCAAGGTGTTCGTGGTCAAGAACGACCCGCTGCTCACCGAGGAGGCCGTGATGCGATACTGCCGTGAGAACTTCACCGGCTACAAGGTGCCGAAGTACATCGAATTTCGCGACGACCTGCCCAAGACCAACGTCGGCAAGATCCTTCGCCGGGAGCTGCGATCCACGTGACTACCGCTCTGCCCCAGGGTGTCGCCGTGCTGGAGCGCGGCTGGCTGTCCTCCAACAACATCGTGTTCCACGGCGAGGGCGTCAATGCCGTGGTCGACACCGGGTATGTGACCCATGCCGCGCAGACGGTGGCCCTGGTCGAGCACGCGCTCGGTGGCCGCCCGCTGGCGCTGGTGATTTCCACGCACCTGCACAGCGACCACTGCGGCGGCAACGCCGCCCTGCAGGCGCGCTGGCCGCAGGCCCGCACCCTGGTGCCGCCGGGCCAGGCCGAAGCCGTGCGCCGCTGGGACCCGGTGGCGCTCAGCCATGCACCCACGGGCCAGCGTTGCGCGCCCTTCCGCCTGGACGGCGTGCTGGAGCTGGGCCGCGGCATCCGCCTGGGCGACGCCGAGTGGGAGATCCACGCGGCGCCGGGGCATGACCCTCATGCGGTGATGCTGTTCGAACCGATCAGCGCCACGCTGATCTCGGCCGACGCGCTGTGGGAAAACGGCTTCGGCGTGGTGTTTCCCGAGCTGGAGGGCGAGGACGCCTTCGACGCCGTGGGCGCTTCGCTGGACCTCGTGGAGCGCCTGCAGCCGCGGGTGGTGATTCCCGGCCACGGCCGGCCATTCGGCGGCGATGCGGTTGCGCCGGCGTTGGCCCGCGCCCGCAGCAGGCTGGCCGCCTTTGTCGCCTCACCCCGGCGCCACGCCTCGCACGGCGCCAAGGTGCTGCTCAAGTTCAAGCTGCTGGAACTGCAATCGGCGCCGCTGGATGGGTTCCTCGCGTGGGCAGGGGGAACGCCGCACCTGGAGACCGTGCGCTCTGTGCATTTTCCTGAGCTGTCCATGGACACCTGGCTGCGTGGCCTCGTCGACGAGCTCGTGCAATCCGGCGTGGCCGCCCGTTCTGGGGACAGGCTGGACAACGCCTGAGGGTCGCCGCGTCAGCGGCAAGCCCCGAAAAATCAGTGCTTGAGAACGCGCGCCCGAGCGGTGCTCCAGCGCATGTGCCAGCGCAGATGCCAGCTGTGCCGTTGCAGCGCAATGAGGTCGCACAAAGACAAAAGCCCGCCTTTTGAGGGGCGGGCTTTTGAGGGCTGTAAGAGCCTGACGATGTCCTACTTTCACACGGGAACCCGCACTATCATCGGC
>NZ_JADDOJ010000097.1 GCF_015159745.1 Ramlibacter aquaticus
CCTCCCCAGCCCGGCAGAGCCTGCCGCGCATGGCACGGCGGCGGGAGAGGGCGTGGTGGCCTGGCACCGTGAACCCGGCCTGGCCTGGCAGCTGGTGATCGCTTTGGCGACTTCCGGCGGGGCCTTTCTGGTGCGCCTGGGGCTGGACCCCTGGCTGCTCAATCGCCAGCCCTTCACGCCGGCCTTCGCCGCCATCGCCATCGCCGGCTGGTACGGCACCTGGCGGGCCGGCGTGCTGTGCGCGGTGCTCTCGCACCTGTGGGCCAACTACTTCTTCGTCGAGCCGCGCGGCCAGCTCACGCTGACCGAGACCGAACTGGTGGGCGCGGGCTCGTACTACCTGATCACCGCCGTGCTGCTGGTGCTGAGCCACCGCGCCACCGGCGCGATCGCCATGCGCGACAAGACCCTGCAACGCCTGCGCCGGGTCGACGCGCGCCGCGCCGAGTTCATCGCCGCGCTCTCGCACGAGCTGCGAAACCCGCTGGGGGCGCTGCGGCTGGCCCTGCACGAGATGCGCGCCCTGCCGGACCCGGCGCAGGCGGTGGAGAGGGTCACGCCCATGATGGAGCGCCAGCTGCTGCAGGTGGCCCGCCTGTGCGACGACCTGATGGACATCGCGCGCATCGACCAGGGCAAGATGTCGCTGGAGCGCCGCGAGGTGTCGGTGGCCGAGCTGGCGCAGTCCGCCGTCGAGGAAACCCAGGCCCACCTGCAGCGCCGCGGCCAGCGCGTCGCGCTGCAGCTGGACGGCGCGCCGCGCGTGCGGGTGGACCCCCACCGCATGGTGCAGCTCATCGCCAACCTGCTGCACAACGCCTCCAAGTTCTCGCCGGATGGCGCCGAGATCACCCTGCGCGCGGCACTCTCGGGCGAGCAGCTCTGCCTGCACGTGTCGGACCCCGGCGTCGGGCTGTCGGCGGAGCGGCTGGACTCGGTCTTCGATGCCTTCGCGCAGGGCGACGGCGCGACCGAGGGCCTGGGCCTGGGGCTGGCGCTGGTGCGGCGCATCGCCGAACTGCACGGTGGCACCGTGCGCGCCCACAGCGCGGGCGCCGGCCACGGCGCCGAGTTCGAGGTCTGCCTGCCACGCGGCTGAGGCCGGGCGCGCCGACTACACGCGGACGAGCCAGGGCGGAAGCCCGGCGCGGCGGCGGCTGCGCCATGCTGGTGCCATGGACGAATCGCTGCGCCATGCCGCACCGGCCGAGCCGGCCGCCGGAGCGCCCGTGCCCGGCGCCTCGCGCTTCGCGCGCTGGCTGGGGCCCGGCATCGTGACCGGCGCCTCCGACGACGACCCCAGCGGCATAGGCACCTATGCGCAGGCCGGGGCCCAGTTCGGCACCGGCATGCTGTGGGTGATGCTGTTCAGCTTCCCGCTGATGGCGGTGGTGCAGATCATCAGCGCGCGCATCGGCCGGGTGACGGGCCGCGGCCTCGCGGCCAACCTCGCGCACCTGATGCCGCGCATGCTGCTGGTGCCGCTCATGGGCCTGCTGTTCGTCGCCAACACCATCAACATCGGCGCCGACCTGGCCGCCATGGGGGCGGCCGCCGCGCTGCTGGTGCCGGTGCCGGGCCCCTGGCTCGCCGCCGGCTTCGGCGCGGTGTCGGTGCTGCTGCAGGTGCTGGTGCCCTACAGCCGCTACGTGCGCTTCCTGCAGTGGCTCACGCTGTCGCTGCTGGTGTACGGGGCGGTGCTGTTCGCCGTGCCCGTGCCCTGGGGGCAGGTCCTGCACGACGCGCTGGTGCCGGGCATCCAGTGGCACTCGGCCTACTGGGCCATGCTGGTGGGCGTGCTGGGCACCACCATCAGCCCCTACCTGTTCTTCTGGCAGTCGGCGCAGGAGGTGGAGGAGCAGCGCGCCTCGCCGGTGGACCGGCCGCTGCGCTCGGCGCCGCGGCAGGCCGAGCGCCAACTGCACCGCGTGGAGGTGGACACGCTGCTGGGCATGGCGGTGTCCAACGGGGTGGGCTTTTGCATCATGCTCACCGCCGCGCTCACGCTCAACGCGCACGGCGTGCACGACATCGACAGCGCGGCCAGCGCGGCCGAGGCCCTGCGGCCTGTGGCGGGCGGCTGGGCCTTCGCGCTGTTCACGCTGGGCATCCTGGGCACCGGCCTGCTGGCGATCCCGGTGCTGGCCGGCAGTGCGGGCTACGCGGCGGCGGAATGCTTCGGCTGGCGGCGCGGCCTGGAGCGCCCGCCGGCCAGCGCGATGCGCTTCTACGCCGTCATCGTCGCGGCCACGCTGCTGGGTGTCGCCATGACGCTGCTGCACTTCAACCCCATGAAGGCCCTGGTGGTGGCGGCGGTGCTGAACGGCGCGGCCGCGGTGCCGGTTCTGGCCGCCATGATGGTGGCCGCCAGCCGGTCTGCGGTGATGGGCGAGTTCACGCTGGGCCGGGGCCTGCGCTGGACCGGCTGGGGCGCGACCGTGCTCATGGCCCTGGCCGGCGCCGTGATGCTCTTCAGCTGACGCCCGGCGGGGCGGCCGGTGCTGTCAGCAGGGCCCTGCGGGGGGCGCCGCATGCGTGGATTCGCGGATGGCAGGGGGCACGGCCAGGTCCTACGATGGCGCATGGCTGCAACACGACAAGACAAGTACCAGGACATCCGCGACGCGGTGCGCGCGCTCTGCGCCCAGTTCCCCGACGAGTACCACCGCGAGGTCGACGAGGCGCGGGGCTACCCCGAGGCCTTCGTGGACGCGCTCACCCGGGCCGGCTGGCTGGCCGCGCTGATCCCGCAGGAGTGGGGCGGCTCCGGCCTGGGGCTCACCGAAGCCTCGGTCATCATGGAGGAGATCAACCGCTCGGGCGGCAACTCCGGCGCCTGCCACGGGCAGATGTACAACATGGGCACCCTGCTGCGCCACGGCTCCAAGGCCCAGAAGGACCTGTACCTGCCGCGCATCGCCAGCGGCGAGTGGCGGCTGCAGTCCATGGGCGTGACCGAGCCGACCACGGGCACCGACACGACGAAGATCAAGACCACCGCGGTCAGGCAGGGCGACCGCTACGTGGTCAATGGCCAGAAGGTGTGGATCTCGCGCGTGCAGCACAGCGACTTCATGATCCTGCTGGCGCGCACCACGCCGCTGGCCGAGGTGAAGAAGAAGTCCGAGGGCATGTCCATCTTCATCGTCGACCTGCACGAGGCGGTGAAGAAGGGCATGACCGTGCGTCCCATCCGCAACATGGTCAACCACGAGACCAACGAGCTCTTCTTCGAGAACCTGGAGATCCCGGCCGAGAACCTGATCGGCGAGGAAGGGCAGGGCTTCCGGTACATCCTGGACGGCCTGAACGCCGAGCGCACGCTGATCGCCGCCGAGTGCATCGGCGACGGCTACTGGTTCGTGGACCGCGTCAGCAAGTACGTGAAGGAGCGCGTGGTGTTCGGCCGTCCCATCGGCCAGAACCAGGGCGTGCAGTTCCCGATCGCCGAGAGCTTCATCGAGGTCGAGGCGGCCAGCCTGATGCGCTTTCGCGCCTGCGAGCTGTTCGACGCCCACCAGCCCTGCGGCGCCGAGGCCAACATGGCCAAGTACCTGGCCGCCAAGGCCAGCTGGGAGGCCGCCAACGCCTGCCTGCAGTTCCACGGCGGCTTCGGCTTCGCGACCGAATACGACGTGGAGCGCAAGTTCCGCGAGACCCGGCTCTACCAGGTCGCGCCCATCTCCACCAACCTGATCCTGAGCTACGTGGCCGAGCACCTGCTGGGCCTGCCGCGCTCCTTCTGAGACCGGCCCATGACCGAACCCCGCCTGGAAGACTGGATCGGCCGCAGCGCCACCCAGGACGACCTCATCGACGCCCGCACCGCGGGCCTGCTCGCCGCCACGCTGGACCGCAAGGACCGCTTCGCCCCCGGCGACGCGCTGCCGCCGCTGTGGCACTGGACCTACTTCGTGCCGCGCGACCTGCGCCGCGAGATCGGCCCCGACGGCCACCGCCTGCGCGGCGGCTTCCTGCCGCCCGTGCCCCTGCCGCGCCGCATGTGGGCCGGCGGGCGGCTGCGCTTCGAGCAGGCGCTGCGCATCGGCGAGCCGGCCACCCGCGTCTCGCGCATCGAGTCCGTGGCGCGCAAGAGCGGCAAGAGCGGCGAGCTGGTGTTCGTGACCGTCTCGCACGAGATCAGCGGCCCGCGCGGGCTCGCGCTGCGCGAGGAACACGACATCGTCTACCGCGGCCTGCCCGCGCCGGGCAGCGTCGCGCCCCCGCCGCCGGCCGCGCCGCAGGATGCGCAGTTCCACACGCAGGTGGTGCCCGACCCGGTGCTGCTGTTCCGGTATTCGGCGCTGACCTTCAACGGCCACCGCATCCACTACGACCAGCCCTACGTCACGCAGGAGGAGGGCTACCCCGGCCTCATCGTGCACGGCCCCTTGATCGCCACGCTGCTGGCGGGGCAGCTGCGCACGCAGGCCCCCGGCCGCGCGCTGGCCGCCTTCGAGTTCCGGGCGCTGGGCCCCCTGTTCGACATCGCGCCCTTCGAGGTCTGCGGCCGCATCGAGGGCGACGCGGCCACGCTGTGGGCGCGCGGCCCGCAGGGCCAGCTCGCCATGCAGGCGAGCGCACAGCTGGCCTGAAGGAGCCCGCATGACCATGAACCTTCCACTTTCCGGCATCACCGTGCTCTCGCTGGAGCACGCCATCGCGGCCCCCTTCTGCACCCGCCAGCTCGCCGACCTGGGCGCGCGCGTGATCAAGGTCGAACGGCCCGGCGTGGGCGACTTCGCGCGCGCCTACGACGAGCGCGTCCACGGCCTGGCCTCGCACTTCGTCTGGACCAACCGCTCCAAGGAGAGCCTGGCGCTGGACCTCAAGCACCCCGAGGCCGCGGGCGTGCTGGCCGCGCTGCTCGCGCGCGCCGACGTGCTGGTGCAGAACCTCGCGCCCGGCGCGGCGGCGCGCCTGGGCCTGTCCTGGGAGGCGCTCTCGGCACGCCATCCCCAGCTCATCGTGTGCGACATCTCGGGCTACGGCGGCGACGGGCCCTACCGCGACAAGAAGGCCTACGACCTGCTGATCCAGAGCGAATCGGGCTTCCTCTCGGTCACCGGCAGCCCCGACGAGCCGGCCAAGGCCGGCTGCTCGGTGGCCGACATCGCCGCCGGCATGTACGCGTACAGCGGCATCCTGGCGGCGCTGATCGAGCGCGGCCGCACCGGCCGCGGCAAGCACCTGGACGTGTCCATGCTGGAGAGCATGGTCGAGTGGATGAGCTACCCGCTGTACTACGCCTTCGAGGGCGCGCCGCCGCCGCCGCGCGCGGGCGCCGCGCACGCCACCATCTACCCCTACGGGCCCTTCCCGGTGGGCGACGGGCGCACCGTGATGCTGGGGCTGCAGAACGAGCGCGAGTGGAAGGTGTTCTGCGAGCAGGTGCTGCAGCAGCCCGGGCTCGCCACCGACGTGCGCTTCGCCTCCAACTCGCGCCGCACCGAGGCGCGGGCCGAACTGCGCGCGATCATCGTGGCGGCGTTCTCCACGCTGCGCATCGAGGAGGTGGAGGCGCGGCTGGACGCGGCGCAGATCGCCAACGCGCGCATGAACGACATGCAGGCGGTGTGGCAGCACCCGCAACTGGCCGCGCGCGGCCGCTGGACCGAGGTCGCGACGCCGGCCGGGCCGGTGCCCGCGCTGTGGCCGCCGGGCCAGGCCCCGCACGAAAGCGCCATGGCCCCGGTGCCCGCGCTGGGTGAACATACGCAGGCGATCCTGGCCGAGCTCGGCCTGGACGCCCAGCAGATCGCGCGGCTGCGCGACGCCGGCGCGCTCTGAAGCCTTCCATTCCAACACGACAGGAGACAAAAGCATGAACCGCAAACACTTCGTCCGCGCCCTGGCCGGGATTTCGCTGGCCCTGGGCTTGGGCGGCGGCGCCTGGGCCCAGGCGCCCATCGTCATCAAGTTCAGCCACGTGGTGGCGCCGGACACGCCCAAGGGCAAGGGCGCGCTCAAGTTCAAGGAACTGGTGGAGCAGCGCACCAAGGGCCGCGTCAAGGTGGAGGTCTATCCCAACAGCCAGCTCTACAAGGACAAGGAAGAACTGGAAGCCCTGCAGCTGGGCTCGGTGCAGATGCTGGCGCCCTCGGCCTCCAAGTTCGGCCCGCTGGGCGTGAAGGACTTCGAGGCCTTCGACCTGCCCTACCTCTTCGACAGCTATGACGACCTGCACAAGGTCACGCGCGGGCCGGTGGGCGCCTCCTTCCTGAAGAAGCTGGAGCCGCACGGCATCACCGGGCTGGCGTACTGGGACAACGGCTTCAAGGTCTTCACCGCCAACAAGCCCCTGCGCAAGTCCGAGGACTTCAAGGGCCTGAAGATGCGCATCCAGTCCTCCAAGGTGCTGGACGCGCAGATGCGCGCGGTGGGCGCGATCCCGCAGGTGCTGGCCTTCTCCGAGGTCTACCAGGCCCTGCAGAGCGGTGTGGTGGACGGGCAGGAGAACACGCCCTCCAACATCTACACGCAGAAGATGCACGAGGTGCAGAAGGTGCTGACCGAGACCAACCACGGCTACATCGGCTACGTGGTCATCACCAACAAGAAGTTCTGGGACGGCCTGCCGGCCGACGTGAAGCCGGTGCTGGAGCAGGCGCTCAAGGAGGCGACGGAGTACGCCGACGAAGCCTCCAAGAAGGACAACGACGACGCCATGGAGGCGATGAAGAAGAGCGGCCGCATCCAGATCGTCACGCCCACGCCCGAGGAGCGCCGCGCCCTGAAGAAGGCCATGCTGCCGGTGCACAAGGAGATGGAGGGCCGCGTCGGCAAGCCCGCCATCGAGGCGATCTACAAGGCGATCGGGTTCGATCCGGCCAAGCAATGAGCGGCGCGGGCGAGCATCCGGGCGCGCAGCTGGCGGCCTTCGCCGCGGGGCTGCGGCTGGAGCAGGTGCCGCCCGCCGTGCAGCGGCGGGCCGAGGACCTGCTGCTGGACGGCCTGGGCAGCATCCTGGCGGGCAAGGGCGCGCGGCCCGTGGAGGCGATCGCGCGCTTCTGGGAATCGCAGGGCCCGGCCGGCGGCCCGGCCGAGATCCTGATCCACAGGCGTGGCAGCAGCCCCCTGGTGGCGGCGGCGGTGAACGCCGCGGCCTGCCACGTGGCCGAGCAGGACGACGTGCACAACGGCTCGGTGTTCCACCCGGCGGCGGTGGTGATTCCGCCCGCGCTGGCGATGGCGCAGGCCCTGGGCGCCAGCGGCGCGCAGCTGCTGGAGGCGCTGGTGGCGGGCTACGAGGTCGGCATTCGCACCGGCGAGTTCCTGGGCCGCTCGCACTACAAGGTGTTCCACACCACCGGCACCGCGGGCACGCTGGCCGCCGCGGCGGCGGTGGGCCGCCTGCTGGGGCTGGACGCGCGCCAGATGCTGCATGCCTTCGGCTCTGCCGGCACGCAGTCGGCCGGGCTGTGGGAGTTCCTGCGCGACGCGGCCGATTCCAAGCAGCTGCACACCGCGCACGCGGCCTCCGCCGGCCTGGCCGCGGCCTGCCTGGCGAAGGAGGGCCTGACCGGTGCGCAGCGCATCTTCGACGGCCCGCAGGGCCTGGCCGCCGGCATGTCCAGCGACGCCGACCCGGCGCGCCTGGCCGACGGCCTGGGCACGCGCTGGACGCTGGCCGAGACCTCCTTCAAGTACCACGCCTCCTGCCGCCACACGCACCCGGCGGCGGACGCGCTGCAGGCGGTGATGGCCGCGCAGGGGCTGGCCGCCGCCGACATCGAATCGGTCGTGGCGCACGTGCACCAGGGCGCGCTCGACGTGCTGGGGCCGGTGACGGACCCGCGCACCGTGCACCAGTCCAAGTTCTCCATGGGCACGGTGCTGGGCCTGGTGGCCGGCCGTGGCGGCGCCGGGCTGCGGGAGTTCGAGGACCACTGGCAGGACCCGGACACCCGGGCCCTGCGCGAGCGGGTGCGCATGGAACTGGACCCGGAGGTCGACCGGGCCTACCCCCGGCGCTGGATCGGCAAGGTGACGGTCACCACCCGGGACGGCCGCGTCTTCCAGGGCCGCGTGGACGAACCCAAGGGCGACCCGGGCAACACGCTGGACCGGGCGGCGCTGGCGGCCAAGGCGCAGTCGCTGGCCGCCTTCAGCGGCGCGGCGAGGCCGGCCGAGGTGTCGCGGCTGGTGGGCTGGTGCCAATCGCTCACCGCGCAGGCGCGCGTCGGGATGCTGCTGGAGCCGGCCTGAGCGCCCCCGGGCTAGGCAATTTGCTTACTTTCTGACTCATCTTTGCGCTAAGCTCAAGGCAGCGGCGGGCCGGGCCCGCCGCCCCCTTGATGCCGCGACGATTGCCCTCCCTGCGAAGCCGCCTGCTCCTGCTGGTGCTGCTGCCGCTCCTGCCCACGCTGGCCTTCTGCGCCTGGCTCATGGCCGCCGATTACCAGGAGGACGTGGAGGACGCCCAGCGCAACGCGGCGCTGGCCACGCGGGCCCTGGCCTTCGCCGTCGACCAGAAACTGAGCCTCTCCGAGGCCGTGCTGCGCGGGCTGTCCAAGTCCTCGGCCCTGGCCGCGGGCCGGCTTGCCGACTTCCATGCGGAGGCCCAGGCCGTGGCCCAGGCCACGGGGCTGGTCAACATCCTGCTCGTGCGCAGCGACGGCGAGCACGTGCTCAACACCCTGAAACCCTGGGGCGTGGCCCTGCCGCCCATCCCGGTGGACGCGGCCTGGCAGCGCGTGTTCTCGCAGGCGCGTGCGGTCGCCAGGCTCTCCATGTCGGCCTTGCTCGGGCATCCGGTGGTGGCCGTCGCCGTGCCGATCGAGCTGCCCGGCCGCGGCGTTCCCTTCGCCCTGGTGGCGGTGCTGGCGCAGTCGCAGGTGCAGGACCTCCTCGTCCAGGCCGCGTTGCCGCCCTCCTGGGTGAGCGCCATCGTGGACAGCGAACTGCGGGTGGCCGCCCGCTCGCGCGATCCTCGCCTGTACGTGGGCCAGCGCATCACGCCCTCGCTGGCCGCGGTGCTCGAGCAGCCGGACCGGGCGAACGAAGGCTTCTTCGAAAGCGCCACGCTGGACGGCCAGACGGTGCACACGCTCTACGGCCGCGGTCCCGCCCACGGCTGGACGGTGGTCGTGGGCATTCCCCAGGGGGAGTTCACACAGCCGCTGCAGCGCACCCTGGCCGAACTGGGCGCACTGGGCCTGCTGCTGCTGCTGGCCGTGCTGGTTCTGGACTGGTGGTGGGGCCGGCGGCTGGGACGCGACGTGGACGCCCTGGTCGAGCTGTCCGCCCAGGTCGGCGGCAGCAGCCCGCACGCGATACCGCCGATGCAGTTCGCCGAGGCCGACCGCATCGCCCGCGCCGTCATGCAGGCCGATGCGGACCTTGCCCTCGCACGCCAGGCACTGGAGCGCAAGAGTGCCGACCTGCGCGAGTTCGCCCATGCGGCCGCGCACGACCTGCACACCCCGCTGCGCTCGGTGCACAGCCTGCTGGACGTGCTGCGCCTGCGCCGCGGCGACGCGCTGGGCCCGGAGGGGCGCGAGCTGCTGGCCCGCGCCGCCCAGGCCGTGGAGCGCCTGCACCGCATGACGCGCGACCTGCTCATGTTCGCCACCGTGGACCAGGCCGACCCGGCCTTCCTGCCGGTGGACCTGGGCCGCGTGGTGGCCGAGGCGCTCAAGCGCCTGGACGCGCAGGTGCAGGCGGTGCAGGCCCGCGTGGACGTGGAACCGCTGCCCACGGTGCCGGGCGACACCGGCCAGCTGCTGCAGCTCATGGTCAACCTGCTGGGCAACGCCCTGCGCTTCCACGGCCCCGCGCCCTGCCACATCCGGGTGGGCGCGCAGCCGGAGCCCGGCGGCGGCTGGCGCATCTGGGTGATGGACAACGGCATCGGCATCGCGCCCGAGCATCGCGAGCAGGTCTTCGGCCTGTTCAAGCGCCTGGGGGCGGGCACGCCGGTGGCCGGCGGCGGCACCGGCATCGGGCTGGCCCTGTGCCGGCGCATCGTGGAACACCACGGCGGTCACATCGGCGTGGAATCGCTGCCCGGGCAGGGCAGCACCTTCTTCTTCACCCTGCCATCGGGAGGCGGCGATGCCGGCAGCGCGCTTGTGTGAACGGGGGCGCAAGCCCGTGGTCCTGCTCGTCGAGGACGACGAGGACCACGCGCTGCTGATGCAGCTGGGCCTGGAGACGGCCGGCATCGACGTCGACCTGCACCTGGCGCGCGACGGCGAGGAGGCGCTGGCCTACCTGCGCCGCGAGGGCCCGGCCCACGCCCAGGCACCGCGGCCCGACCTGGTGCTGCTGGACATCAACATGCCGCGCATGGACGGCTTCCAGGTGATGGAGGCGATCGCCGCCGACCCGGCGCTGCGCGCCCTGCCGGTCATCGTCACCACCACCTCCAGCGACCCCAACGACGTGCGGCGCATGCATGCGCTGCGCTGCACCGCCTACTGGGTCAAGCCGCTGGGCTTCGACGCGCTGGTCGCCGGCCTGCGGCAGATGTTCGACTTCTGGATGCGGCTGGTCGTGCTGCCCTGAGCCGCGCGCGGCTCCATGGTGCAGCGCGCGGCTCAATGGTGCAGCGTGCTGCAGGCGCAGGGGTGGACCAGCAGGTCGGCCAGGCCCTCGAAGAGCGCACGCACGCGGGTGCGCAGTTCGTCGATCTCCAGCAACAAGGCGGCGGGCGGGCCGCCGGGCTGGTGCAGGCGCAGGGCCAGGGCGTGTTCTTCCGCGCGGGCCAGCCGGGCGTGGGCCTCGTTCCAGGCGCTGAGGTGTTCGGACTGGGTCATGGACTTCTTCGGGCTGCCCCTGTCTCATCGGCAGGTGCAGGCCAAGCATGAGGCGCGGCGCCGGGAAGGCGCTTGATAAATCACAAGTCCGACCGGCGCCCCGGCACTTGCCGGGCGTGGCCGTGACTTATCGCACGCCGGCGCGGGTTCAGGCCTCGTCGCAGCCGCGGCCGCAGTCGCCCAGTTCCACCTGCAGCGTGGCGTGGCGGATGCCGAAACGCTGCGCCACCGCGCCGCCCGCCTCGGCCAGGAACTGGTCGCCCGGGTGCCCGGCGGGGCACACCAGGTGGGCGGTGAGGGCGTTCTCGGTGGTGCTGATGGCCCAGATGTGCAGGTCGTGCACCTGCTGCACGCCGGGCAAATGGGCCAGGAATTCGCGCACCTCGGCGCTGTCGATCGCCCGCGGCACGCCCTGCAGCGCCAGCTTGATCGCGTCGCGCAACAGGCCCAGCGTGCCGTAGACGATCACCCCGCCCACCGCGATGGAAAGCACCGGGTCCAGCCAGAGCCAGCCGGTGTAGATCACCAGCACGCCGGCCACCGCCACCACCACCGACACCAGCGCATCGCCCAGCATGTGCAGGTAGGCGCCCTTGACGTTCAGGTCGTGCGAGTGGCCGTGGTGCAGCAGCCAGGCCGTGAAGCCGTTCACGGCCACGCCGGCCAGCGCCACGGCCGCGACCACGCCGCCATTCACCGCCGCGGGGGATTGCAGGCGCAGCACGGCCTCCCACACCACGCCGCCGGTGACGCCCACCAGCAGCAGGCCGTTCGCCAGCGCGGCCAGGATGGAGCTCGCGCCCAGGCCGTAGGTGAACTGCCGTGACGGTGCGCGCTGGCCCAGCCGCGACGCGCCCCAGGCCATGGCCAGGCCCAGCACGTCGCCCAGGTTGTGGGTGGCGTCGGCCAGCAGCGCCAGCGAATGGGCATAGATGCCGAAACCCCACTCGACCAGCACGAAGCCCAGGTTGAGCGCGATGCCGATCAGGAAGGCCCGGCCTATGCGCGACGGCAGGGCGTGGTGGTGGTGGCCGTGGTGGTGCCCGTGGTCATGGTCATGGTCATGGTCATGCGCGCGTGCAGCGCCCCGCACCTGCCCGTGCCCGTGCCCGTGCCCGTGCCCGTGCCCGTGCCCGTGATCGTGATCGTGATCGTGCGTGCTCATGAGAAGGTCTCCTGCCGCGCGGCCCGGTCCGTGCCGGGGCGGGCGTCAAGCCCGGGGTGTGCCATCGTCGTTGCCTGCGGGGGGTGGCGCCGCGGCCTCGTCGGCCACGAAGCTGTCGCGGAAGGTGAACCACAGGGAGGTGGTGAACAGGGCCGTGAACACCACGCCGGCGGGCACCAGCGCGGAGCCTGCCAGACCCGGGCTGCCCAGCGCCAGCGAGACCAGCACCACGGCCAGCGAGACCGCGAACACCAGGGCGGACCACGCCAGCCCGTAGGCCAGCATGGCCCGTACGTTGCGCACGCAGGCCACGAAGCTGAAGAACAGGCTCTTGGCCGGCGAGACGCCGTGCCAGTACACCAGCGCGGGCGCGTGCCAGAACAGCAGCGAGACCGGCAGGTACAGCGCCATGCCCAGCAGCATCGCGCCCTGCATCTGCGGGCCGAACACGGTCTCGGCCGCGTCGCCCGGCGCTGGCGGGGGCAGGTCGACCACCACCGGCACCAGCGCCAGCACCAGCAGGGACAGCGCGGCGTAGGCCACGCCCAGCACGGCCATGGCGCGCATCTGCTCGCGGCCCGCCCGCAGGGCGCTGAGCATCACGCGCGGCGTCGGGAAGCGCCCCTCGGCCGCTTCCCGCGTGGCGGCCATCAGGCCCAGCGTGGCCGCCGGCACGATGGCCAGGGCCAGGAAGCTGCCCACCACGGGCAGCAGGGACAGCAGCGAGGCCGCCGCCATGTACATGAAGAACAGGCCGGTCAGCGCCAGCGGCTGGCGCATGAAGGTGCGGATGCCGAGCCGGAACCAGGCGAACCCGGCGCGCGCGGGCAGGATGTTGAGTTTCACGCCGTGTCCACCCTCAGGCCGCCACCGGGTGCGCCACGCGTTCGCGCAGCACGCGCTCGAAGTGCGTGGGATCGTGCGGCTTCAGCAGCGAGGCCTCGCGCGGCAGGTGGAAGTCCCAGAGCCGGGAGATCCAGAAGCGCAGCGCCCCGGCCCGCAGCATCGCGGGGAACAGCCGCCGCTCGGCCGAGGCCAGCGGGCGCACCCGCGCATAGGCGGCCAGGAAGGCCTGCGCCCGTTCGGCCTCGTGGCGGCCCGAGGCGAGGTCGATGCACCAGTCGTTCAGGCAGACCGCGAGGTCGAACAGCCAGGTGTCCACGCCGGCGAAGTAGAAGTCGAAGAAGCCGGACAGGCGGCCGTCCTCGAACATGACGTTGTCGCGGAACAGGTCGGCGTGCACCGGACCGCGCGGCAGCGCGGCATACGCGGGCGACTGGGCCACGTGATTCTGGAAAGCCAGCTCGGACTTCAGCAGCGCGGCCTGCGCCGGCTGCAGGTGGGGCAGCACCACGGGCACGGTCTCGTTCCACCAGGCCAGCCCGCGCAGGTTGGGCTGGCTGAGCGCGTAGTCGCGCCCGGCCAGGTGCATGCGGGCCAGCATCTCGCCCACCTGGGCGCAGTGCGCCGCGGTGGGGGCCAGCTCGCTGTGGCCGCGCAGCCGGTCGACCACGGCCGCGGGCTTGCCGCACACCGTGTGCAGCAGCACGCCGTCGGGCTGCGCGGGCGTGGCCGAGCCGGGCAGGCCGTGCGGCTCGGGCACGGGCACGCCGCGCCGGGCCAGGTGCTTCATCAGGTACAGGTAGAAGGGCAGCTGGGCCGCCGTCAGGCGCTCGAACAGGGTGAGCACGTACTCGCCCTGTTCGGTGGTCAGGAAATAGTTGGTGTTCTCGATGCCGCCCTGGATGCCGCGCAGCTCGACCAGGTCGCCGAGCTCCAGCCGTTCGGCGAGCGCACGCGCCGCGTCCGGCGGCACCTCCGTGAAGACTGCCATGCCCGCCTCAGAAGCCGAACACGTTCCAGACCCGCCGGCTGGTGGTGGCCGGCTCGCGCGGGTCGGCGCTGGCGCGGGCCGGGGCGGGCGGCTGCATCTCGTAGGCGGGCAGGGCGGACTTCAGCGGCGTCACCGTCGTGCTCTGCACCTGGCCGGCGTAGCGCACCTCGTCGATGGCGACGGAATCGTCCTGCGTGTGCAGGACTTCGACCTTCTGGTTGTGGCGCCCGTCCAGGGGCGGCGGCTCCTGCACCAGCGGCGCGGCGGCCTGGGCGAAGGCACTGCTGGCGGCGAGCGCCAGGGCGGCTGGAACGAGGCGGGAACGCATGCCCGGATTGTAGGCGGACGGCAGGCGGAGCCCCCGCCGAAGGCACAATGCCGTGATGACCGAAGCGA
>NZ_JADDOJ010000098.1 GCF_015159745.1 Ramlibacter aquaticus
GCCGATGATAGTGCGGGTTCCCGTGTGAAAGTAGGACATCGTCAGGCTCTTACAGCCCTCAAAAGCCCGCCCCTCAAAAGGCGGGCTTTTGTCTTTGTGCGACCTCATTGCGCTGCAACGGCACAGCGGGCATCTGCGCTGGCACATGCGCTGGAGCACCGCTGGGGCGCGCGTCCTTAAGCATTGATTTCTGACAGCGGCGCCCCTGGCAAGCACCGATTTTTGGCGCCTTAGCGGCAGCCCGACTCGTGGTCATCGACCATGGGCGTGCCCAACCCGCTGATTCGTACGCAGCGCACCATGCCAGGCTCGCGGGAGGCCGGCCGTGCCACCCAGGTCACCAGCGCGCCCGGCAGACCTTCCACGTGGCCCTCGGGCCCGATCACGATTCGCGAGAGCCTGGCCGGCGCCACAGCGACCAGGCTGTCGCCGCTGGACCAGGCACGCGTGGCCAGCAACCGTTCACCCGGGATGGATGGCGACGCTGCACCCGCCCGCGACGGTGAGTCGGTGCCAGCTGAAAAAGCCGCAGGCCGCGCGATCCAGCCTGAGGCCCAGTCCCCCTGCGCTGCGCAGTCGCGGCCCGCTGCATCGCTCGCGCAGAACTCCACCGCGATGTGCCTCGCCTGTGCGTAATCCCTGGCGCGAAGGAAGTCCTGCACGAAAGCGTCCACCTCGTTGGCCAGGCGACGGTGCGTGAGTTGTTGTTCGACCCGGGGCCAGGCCGCTGCGGCAGCAACGCAGACAAGGACACCCAGCAGGGTGTGGTCGAAGGCGCTGAACTCTGGCAAGAGCCAGCCCCCGGCGCTCGTTGTGCGCTTGAACATCGCATCTCCCTCGTTGTCCTGGTCGGACGGTGGCGGAGAACGTAGATCGGGCGGGGCTGCAGCAGGCGCGGGGATTCGGACCGCCGATGGGCGGGTACCAACGCGCGCCTGCCAGCCTGGTTGGCGGAGCCCCGACGGAGTTACCCCCATCGCCTGTGGGTGAGGCTGTGGACAGCTGCGTGGGTAAACCCGCCAGGCCGCGCCAGGCTTGGGTTTGCGCGGAGTGCCCAAGAAAAAGGCAGGGGGGCCGTGGGCCGCAAGAACCGTGGTGGCGCAGCGCCAAGCGCGCTGGGAACGGAGGGCGCTCGGTGTGTGCCGCTGGTGCGCTGGGGGACTCTCGAACGTCCTGCGACTGCCTGGCCGGCGAGGCCACTCGCACAGCCGCCAGCGACCTTCAGCCCTTGCCCGGCTTTCCCTTGGCCGCCCGGACTCGCGCCGTGGTGCGCGTCCCCGCGGGCGTCCCGGACGCCCCCTTGCCCGCCGGCTGCGCCAGGGGTTGGCCTTGCAGGTGCTCCAGCCACTGCAGGGCCTCGACCTGCTGCAGGAACTGCTGCAGGTAGGCGGGTGACAAGGCCTGCATCTGCGCCAGGCATTCCAGCGCGATCGCATGCGAATTAAGCGGACCGGCATTGCGCGGCTTGCGCGCCTGCGCCTGCTCGGTGCGCTGCAGGGCCTGCTGCCGGGCCAGGGCCTGGCGAAAGCGTGCCGCGCTCGCCAGTTCCGTCGCCAGGGCCTCGGGCCGCGCGGTGGCCTGGCGGATGTGCGCATTCAAGCCCGCCAGGGGCGATGCACGGCCGCCCGGCGCACGGGGCGCTGCACGCACCGGACGGCGTGCCTCCAGCGCCGCCTCGCAGTCGTCCAGTGCTGCGGCCAGACGCCTGCGCACGTGCACGGCCACGGCCGGGGCCAGGCCGTCCAGTCGAGCGTGAAGGGCGCGCGCCAGTGTGAAAGGCAGGGGCGCCCGGCGGTCGGCACCGCGTTGTTCCAGCCGGTCCAGCGCATCGGCCAGCGCGGGTGCGTCCAGGGCCTGGAGTTCGGCCAGCCTGCGGTCGCGGGCCTGGTCGTCCATGGGTCAGCGGGGCGCGGCCGCGCCCGCAGCCAGCGTGTTCGTCGGCCGAGGAACGGGCGCCATCTCGACGCGGCGGTTGCGCGCGCGGCCCGCTTCGGTGGTGTTGGGCGCGACCGGCTGTTCAGGGCCGAACGCGGCGGCGAACAGGCGCGCCGCCGGCATGCCCTCCTCGACCAGGGCCCGCGTCACCGTGAGCGCGCGCTGCGCCGACAGCTCCAGGTTGTCGGCGTAGCGCGTGTTGCCGCGCTGGATGGGCGCATCGTCCGTGAAGCCGCTGACCATCAGGATCTCGTTGCGCTCGCCCAGGTAGATGCGCAGCGGTTGCACCAGGCTGCGCAGCAGCTGCCGGCCCTCGGGGCGCAGTTCGTCCGAGTTGAGCGGGAACAGCACGCTGCCGCTGATGCCGATGCGCCCGCCGTCCAGCGTGATGCGGCCACTGGCGAGCGGTCCGGCCAGGGCCTTCTCCAGGGCCATGCGACGCTGCTCTTCGGCTTCGCGCCGACGCACCTCGGTCTCCAGGCTGGCGGCCAGCTGCATCTGCAGCACCAGCACGCCCACCAGCACCAGGACGAACGCCCCGACCAGGCCGGACATGAGGTCGCCGAAGACCGTCCAGACCGGCGCGGCCAGGCCCTCGTCCGCGCTGCCGTCCTCGAGCGCGCTCACGCCTGCACTTCCCGCAGCTCACGCGCCGCACGCGCGCTGGTGGCCTCGCGCAAGCTGTCGACCAGCCCCTGCTGGGAGGCGATGCTGAGGTCGATGACCTCGCGCGCCTGCGCCACGTAATAGGCGAGCTGCTCGTCGCTGCGCGCGGCCGAGCGCTCGATCGCGGTCTCCACCTGCTGCAGCGTGGCCAGCAGGCGCTCGTTGCCGCCCTGGAACTGCTGCATGGCGGTGGCGAAGGCCTGGGCCAGGCTGGAGAGCTCGATGGCCCCGGCCTGCAGGTGCGCGCCTGCGTCCGCCGATTCCTGCGACTGTGCCTGCAGGGCCTGCTCGAAGCGTTCCGCCGCCTGCTGGATCAGGCCCGACGCAGCGCCGGCGAGCGACTCCACCGCGGCCTGCTGCTCGCCCGTGGAGCGCTGCAGGGCGTCCACCAGCGTCCCCAGGCGCTCCAGCAGCACGCTGCGTTCCTGCAGCGTGACCTGGTCGCGCTCGGCCAGAGCGCTCATCTCCTGGCGCAGGCGCGCCAGCAGCTCGGCCCCGGCCTGCGGCACTTCCGCCGAGGCCTGCAGCAGGCGCGCCAGCGGCGCCTCCAGCGAGCTGCCCAGCGCGGCCAGGTGGCCGGCCACGGCCGCCTCGAGCGCGGCCAGCCGCTCCAGGGCGGCGGCGCCGCGCGCGGCTTCCTCGTCGCGCAACCGTGCGAGCTGGTCCTGCGAGCCCTCGGCCAGGCGCATCAAGTGGCCGGCCGCGCTGTCGGCGGCCTGCGCCAACCGGGCCTGGGTGCTTTCGGCCGCGCCCAGCAGGCCGGCCTGCGTGGCTTCGGCTGCGTGTTCCAGCCGCTCCTGGGCCAGCGCCGAAACCTGCGCCAGCTGCGCCTGGGTCTGCGCGGCCGCCTGCGCGAGCTGCGACTGGGTCTCGCCCGTGGAACGCGCGAGCTGCGACTGCATCTCGCCGGCCGAGCGTTCCAGCTGGCCTTGCATCTCGCGCGAGACCTGCGACAGCTGGGCCTGCAGCGTGCCAACCGCCTGGCCCAGCTGGGCCTGGGTCGTTTCCAGCAGTTCACGCACCTGCGCGTGGGACGCCGCGAGGCCCTGCGTGAGCTGCGCCTGCGAGCCCTCGAGCCCGCGGGCCAGCTGGGCCCCGGTCTCGGCCAGCGCCTCGCCCAGCGCGCCGCGGCTGGCGTCCATCAGCTGCGCCAGGCGCGACTGCGTGCCCTCCAGGGCCTGCGCCAGCTGTTGCTGCGCGCCGGCCAGCAGGCGCGTGACCTGGGCCTCGACGCCCTCCGCCATCTGCGTGGTCCGGCCCGCGAGTTCAGCGATCAGCCGCTGGCTGCCGGCTTCAAACCGGCTGCTGAAGCCTTCCAGCGTGCTGGCCAGCTGCGTGGCCTGGCGCTCCGCCGAGGCCCCCTGGGCCGCCAGGGCGCCATGCCATGCCTCGTGCACGCCCGCGGCGGTGGTGTCCAGCCGCTGCGACAGCGCGTCCACCTGCTCGCGCGCCAGCGCCTCGGTGCGTGCCTGCGACGCCAGGGCCTGCTGCTCGATGCGCTGCATGGCCGATTCGAGCACCGGCAGCAGGCTCGCCCCGGCGGCCCGCGAGCCGGCCGAGAGGCTTTCCTGCAGCGTGCCGGCGACACGCTCGGCCAGGGCAGCGTACGACGCGGCCGCCTCGCGGTGGAAGTCGGCCTGCGATTGCGCGAGCTGGCGGGCCAGCGCCGCGTGCCGCTCCTCCAGCCCCTGGGCCAGGCTGGCCAGGCGCTCGGCGACGCCGGGCAGGGCGCCCGCCTGGGCCTGCAGGCCGCGCAGCGCGTCCGTGCGCTGTTGGGCGCCCGAGAAGGGCAGCAGCGGCCCGGCGGCCACCTGGTCCAGGCGGCGCGCCACATCCAGGCGCTCGCGCCGCGCGATGGCGGCCATCAGGCCCAGCATGGCCGAGGTCGCCACGCCGGCCACGGACGTGCCGAAGGACAGGCCCAGCCCCTTGATCGGCTCCGCCAGCGCGGCGCGCATGGCCTGCAAGTCGGCCGAGCCCTCGAGCGCGAACACGGTGCCACGGAAGGTCAGCACCATGCCCAGGAAGGTGCCCAGCATGCCCACCATGACCAGCAGGCCAGCGAGGTAGGGCGTGAGCGCCGGGGCGGGCAGGGCGCCGCGCCCCGTCTCGACGCGCAGCCGCACCGGCTCGCGCAGCACGGGCGGCAGTTGCGCCAGCCAGGCCGGCAGCTCCGCGGGCGCGTCGCCGGTGGCGTCCAGCACACGGGCCAGGCCCTGCGTCGCGGCCCGGTACTGGCGCAGCTCCTGGCTGCCCGCCAGGTAGGTGGCCAGGATGGCGAGGGTCATCGCCAGGGCCAGCCCGTGCGTGGCGACGAAGCCCCAGCCGACCCAGAGGGCGGCCGCCAGGCCGAGGGCGAAGGCCCCGGCAAAGATGCGATTGCTCATCCGCTAACCCTTGTGCGATTCATCGTTGTCTTGCGAATAGAAGGCTTCCACCAGGCCGGCCACCGGCGCCAGCCGCAGCTCGAGCTCCAGCGTCAGGGCCTGGCGCCACTCGCGTCCGAAGTCGTCCAGCCAGGCGTCGCCGTCGGCCTCGCGCCGCAGCTGCAGGAAGCGCCGCTCCAGCAGCGTCGCCAGCGTGGGCCACAGCGCCTGTTCACGGCGGCCCACCACGGGCGCGAGCGCGGCGTCCAGCGCGGCGAGGCGGGCCAGGCGCGGCGAGCTCCGCGCGAGCGCCTGCCGCACGTGGTCGCGCAGGCCCTCGACCATGGGGGCGATGAGGCGCTGCAGTTCGAGATGGCGCTGGCGCCAGGGGGAGAAGCCGGGACGTCCGTCCGGCTCGCGGCCGAGATCCAGGTCCACGTCCCGGGCGATGGCGGCCCGGGCCGCGCCCTGCACGCGTTGCAGGTCCTCGGCCAGGGCGGGTGCCCCGGACCGCGGCCCCGCCGAGGCCCGTGCCGGGCGGGGCGCCTGCAGCGACTCCAGGGCCGCGCGCAGGCCGATCGCGTCCAGGGTGCCCAGCCACAGCCCGAAGCGCTCGGCCACATCCATGCCGCCCGGGCCGGCGTCCCCGGCGAGGCCGAGGGTGCAGGGCAGGCGCTGTAGCGGTGCGGTGTGGAGCCGGGTGGACACGGGGAGGGTCCTTGCTGCGCGGGGGATCCGCCATGAAAAACGGCTTGCCGTGGCAAGCCGTCGTGAAGGTGGTGGGTCCTGTAGGATTCGAACCTACGACCTACGGATTAAGAGTCCGCTGCTCTACCAACTGAGCTAAGAACCCACGTTCTTTCGTTAACCGTGTTGTGGTGGAGAGGAGGAGGATCGAACTCCCGACCTTCGCATTGCGAACGCGACGCTCTCCCAGCTGAGCTACCCCCCCACAACAGCCTCGCATTGTAGCAAATCCCGGCGGGGTTTTTCGCGCCTTGCACATCCGGCTTGCGAGAAACGGCTGCGGACCCTGGCCCGGCAGCCCGCGAGCCGCGCTCCTACAATCGTTCCAAGGCTGTGCTTCGCACAGAACGGAGGACGCATGGCGATCGACGAACGCTTCCACGACCCCGAGTGGCTGGACCGCATGTACAACAACCGCGCGCTGGTGCCGGACCACGCCGATTACTTCCGCCGCTGGACCGAGTGGGGCGTGGAGGCGATGCGCAGCCATCCTTGCGAGATCGACGTGCGCTACGGCCCGGGTCCCAACGAGCACCTGGACATCTTCCCGGCCGATACCGCCGGGCCGGCGCCGGTGATGATCTTCATCCACGGCGGCTACTGGCGTTCCCTGGACAAGCGCGAGCACGTGTTCATCGCGCCCTCCTTCAACCGCGAGGGCGTGTGCGTGGTGGTGCCCAACTACGCGCTGTGCCCGGCCGTGACCATCCCCGACATCGTGATGCAGATGGTGAGTGCCGTGGCCTGGACATGGCGCAACATCGCGCGCCATGGCGGCGATCCCTCACGCATCACGGTGGTGGGCCACTCCGCTGGCGGCCACTTGGCGGCGATGATGCTCTCCTGCATCTGGGACGCCTACGGCTTCGACCTGCCGCGCCAGGTGGTGCGCAACGCGCTGTCCATCTCCGGCCTGTACGACCTGGAGCCCGTCTCGCTGGTGCCCTACCTGCGCGCCTCGCTGCAGCTGAGTTCGCGCCATGCGCTGATGGCCAGCCCCGCCCACATGCCGGCGCCGCAGCAGGGGGTGCTGTACTCTGTGGCCGGCGCGGACGAGAGCGACGAGTTCATCCGCCACAACCACCTGATCCAGAAGGCCTGGGGCAAGAAGGTGGTGCCGGTCTGCGAGGACCTCGCCGGCCTGAACCACTTCAGCGTGCTGGAGCCGCTGGCCGACCCCCAGCACCACCTGCACAAGCTGGCGCTGGAGCTGCTGCGGGCCTGAGCCTGCCCGCGCCGTGGCGCCCGGGTCCGCCGGGCGCCCGGGCTCACATCAGCAGGTGCTCGCCTGCGTTGTCGCCACCCAGGATCACGTAGTTCACCTTGCGGATGTCCATCAGGCGGCGGCCGCCGGCGTAGCTGATCGAGCTCTGCACGTCTTCCTGCATCTCGCGCAGGGTGTCGGCGATCTTGCCCTTGACCGGCTCCAGGATGCGCTTGCCTTCGACGTGGCGGTACTCGCCCTTGTTGAAGTCGGAAGCGCTGCCGTAGTACTCCTTGAAGAGCCGGCCGTCGACCTCCACGGTGGAGCCGGGCGACTCCTCGTGCCCGGCCAGCATGGAGCCGATCATCACCATGGTGGCGCCGAAGCGGATGCTCTTGGCGATGTCGCCGTGCTCGCGGATGCCGCCGTCGGCGATGATGGGCTTGGTGGCCACGCGCGCGCACCACTTGAGCGCCGAGAGCTGCCAGCCGCCGGTGCCGAAGCCGGTCTTCATGCGGGTGATGCAGACCTTGCCCGGGCCAATGCCCACCTTGGTCGCGTCCGCGCCCCAGTTCTCCAGGTCGATCACGGCCTCGGGCGTGCCCACGTTGCCGGCGATCACGAACGCGGCGGGCATCTTCTGCTTGAGGTATTCGATCATCGCCTTCACGCTGTCGGCGTGGCCGTGCGCGATGTCGATGGTGATGTACTCGGGCACCAGGCCTTCGGCGACCAGGCGGTCGACGGTGTCGTAGTCGGGCTTCTTCACGCCCAGCGAGATGGAGGCGTACGCGCCCTGCTCGTGCATGCGTCGCACGAAGACCACGTTGTCGAGGTCGAAGCGGTGCATCACGTAGAAGTAGCCGTTCTGCGCCAGCCACAGGCAGATCTTGTCGTCCACCACCGTCTTCATGTTCGCGGGCACCACGGGGATGCGGAAGCTGCGCCCGCCCAGGGTCACGCTCGCGTCGCATTCCGAGCGGCTCTCCACGCGGCACTTGCGCGGCAGCAGCAGCACGTTGTCGTAGTCGAAGATTTCCATAAAACCAAGCTCCGTAAGGATCGTTGAAGAACGAATGAGCGCTTGGATCTGGCCCGGCGGTTGCGGCGCGCCATCCAGGAGGAGGGGCCGGAACGCAAACCGGGCCGCAATGCTTGGGCCCGGTGCCTGATTCTACCGCTTGTGCCCGCGGCCCGGGCGCGCAGGCGGCTAGCGCCCGCCCGTGCCGCTTGCGCAGGCCGACTGCGCCGCCGCCACCACGCGGCCCCGCGCGTCCTGCACCCAGGCCAGCAGCGAGAGCCGCTCGGGCTTGGCGCCCTCGGGAATGCGCAGTGCGCGCAGCTCGCGGCGCACGCCAGATGCCGGCGCGTCCCAGTCCGGCCTGAACACCGCCCGCGCGACCTGCCGCGGCACCGGCGAGCCTTCCTCGCCGGCGGGCACGCGCTCCACCAGCACCAGCCAGGCCGACCAGGGCCCGGCCCCGGCGGGCCGCAAGGCCAGCGTGGCGCCTATGTAGTCGTTGAGCGGCAGCCCCAGGGCGACGCGCAGCGTCTGGCCCGACGCCAGCACCGGCGAGCGCAGGCTGGAGGCCGGCGCCGGACCGGGCTGGTGCAGGGCGTCCAGGCGCTCGCGCGCTTCGGGCAGCGCCGCGGCGGAGAGCGGGGCCTCGTCGCCCCGCGCGCTGGGCACCACCCAGTCCAGCGCCAGCTCGCCGCGGCGCGCGGCCGGGGTGGCACGGTCGGCCCAGCAGGATTCGCAGTCCGCGCTGGTGAAGCGCTCCAGCAGGGCCACGGGCCGGGCCTGGCCGTCACTCGAGCAGGAGGCGGGCGGCAGCCCCGCCGCGGCCGCCGCCGCGCCCAGCACCAGGCCCAGCGCCAGCAGCGCGGCGCTGCGCGCAGGGCGCCCGGTCCGGTGCCGCCGCTGCAGGGGCGCTGCCGGTCCGCCCGTCGCGGGACGGGAGATGGCTGCCGAGGCAGCGGGGCCCGCGCAGTACGCGGACGGAACGGCGGGGGACCGGGGGTGCTGGGGCATGCGGGCTTCCTACAATGCCGTATGTTCCCAGATGTCGATGAAACGCCGCTGCTGGCCAACCTCAATCCCGAGCAGCGCGCCGCGGTGACCCTGCCCAACGAGCACGCGCTCATCCTGGCGGGGGCCGGCTCGGGCAAGACGCGCGTGCTGACCACGCGCATCGCCTGGCTGCTGACCACCGGCCAGCTGGGCCCCGGCGGCGTGATGGCTGTGACCTTCACCAACAAGGCCGCCAAGGAAATGATGACGCGGCTGCAGGCCATGCTGCCGGTCAACGTGCGCGGCATGTGGATAGGCACCTTCCACGGCCTGTGCAACCGCTTCCTGCGCGCGCACTGGCGGCTGGCGGCGCTGCCCCAGTCCTTCCAGATCCTGGACACGCAGGACCAGCTCTCCGCCATCAAGCGGGTGATGAAGCAGTTCAACGTCGACGAGGAGCGCTTTCCGCCCAAGGAGATGCAGTGGTTCATCGCCGGCTGCAAGGAGGACGGCCTGCGGCCCAACGCGGTGGAGGTGCGCAGCGAGGAGGACCGCCGCAAGGTCGAGGTCTACCAGCTCTACGAGGACCAGTGCAACCGCGAGGGCGTGGTCGACTTCGGCGAGCTGATGCTGCGCAGCTACGAGATCCTGCGCGACAACGACCCGATCCGCGAGCACTACCAGCGGCGCTTCCGCCACGTGCTGGTGGACGAGTTCCAGGACACCAACCGCCTGCAGTACGCCTGGCTGAAGATGTTCGCCGGCGAGGGCAACTCCATCTTCGCGGTGGGCGACGACGACCAGAGCATCTACGCCTTCCGCGGCGCCCGCGTGGGCAACATGGCCGACTTCGTGCGCGAGTTCCAGGTCCGCCACCAGATCAAGCTGGAGCAGAACTACCGCAGCCACAGCAACATCCTCGATTCGGCCAACGCGCTGATCAGCCACAACAAGGGCCGGCTGGGCAAGAACCTGCGCACCGACCAGGGCCCCGGCGAGCCGGTGCGCGTATACGAGGCGCCCACCGACATGGCCGAGGCGCAGTGGCTGGTGGAGGAGGTGCGCCACCTGGTGCGCGGCGGCGCCGAGGTGGGCTACCCGCGGCAGGAGATCGCGATCCTCTACCGCAGCAACGCGCAGAGCCGGGTGATCGAGACAGCGCTCTTCAATGTCGGCGTGCCCTACCGCGTGTACGGCGGCCTGCGCTTCTTCGAGCGCGCCGAGATCAAGCACGCGCTGGCCTACATGCGCCTGCTGGAGAACCCGCACGACGACACCTCCTTCCTGCGGGTGGTCAACTTCCCGCCGCGCGGCATAGGCGCGCGCAGCCTGGAGCAGCTGCAGGATTCGGCCAAGGCGCTGGGCGGCTCGCTGCACGACGCGGTGGCCGGCACCACCGGCAAGGCCGGCGCCAACCTGGCGGCCTTCGTGCAGAAGATCGCCGGCCTGCGCGAGCGCACGCAGGGCCTGTCGCTGCGCGAGATCATCGGCGAGGTGCTGGCCGAGTCCGGCCTGATCGAGCACTACAAGGCCGAGCGCGAAGGCGCCGACCGCATCGAGAACCTGGAGGAACTGGTCAACGCCGCCGAGAGCTTCGTCACGCAGGAGGGCTTCGGCCGCGACGCTGTGGCGCTGCCCGTCGACGAGCTGGGCGGCGCGGCGCTCACGCAATCGCCGGTGAGCCAGGGGCTGGACCCGTCGCAGCCGGTGCTGGACATCCCGGCCCCCGACTACGTGCCGCCCGATGCCGAGACCGGCGAGACGCTGTCGCCGCTGGCCGCCTTCCTCACGCACGCGGCGCTGGAGTCCGGCGACAACCAGGCGCAGGCGGGCCAGGACGCGGTGCAGCTGATGACCGTGCACGCCGCCAAGGGCCTGGAGTTCGACGGCGTCTTCATCACCGGCCTGGAGGAGGGCCTGTTCCCCAGCGAGCGCTCCATGGCCGACCTGGACGGGCTGGAGGAGGAGCGCCGCCTGATGTACGTGGCGATCACGCGGGCCCGCAAGCGCCTGTACCTGAGCTACTCGCAGACCCGCCTGCTGCACGGCCAGACCCGCTACAACGTGCGCAGCCGCTTCTTCGACGAGCTGCCCGAGGAAACGCTGAAGTGGCTGACGCCCAAGAACCAGAACTTCGGCGGCTCGGCCTTCGGATTCGGCGCCGGTTACGGCAGCACGCGCGGGGGCGGGGGCGGTGGCTACGGCGGCAGCGGCAGTGGCGGCGGCTACAGCGGCAGTTACCGCGCCCCGGCGCCGGCCCCGGTCCCGGAGCAGCGCAGCACGCCGCAGGGCCTGAAGGCCGGCATGAAGGTGTTCCACACCAAGTTCGGTGAAGGCAGCGTGGTCAGCATCGAGGGCAGCGGCGACGACGCCCGTGCCCAGGTGAAGTTCAGCCGCCACGGCGTGAAGTGGCTGGCGCTGGCCGTCGCCAAGCTCACGCCGGTGCCCTGACCGGGCACGCGCTCAGCGCTGGCCGAAGCTGGCGTTCTCGAACAGCGACTTGAGCTCGCGCGGCTGGCAGCGCCAGTACTGGTGCGGAGCCTGCACCTGCGCGCCCAGCCGGGCGGCCGCGTGCCAGGGCCAGCGCGGGTCGTACAGCATGCCGCGCGCCAGGGCCACCGCGTCGGCCTGGCCGGTGGCGACGATGGCCTCGGCCTGTTCCGGCTCCGTGATCAGGCCCACGGCCATCACCGGCAGGCCGGTGCCCTCGCGCACCCGGGCCGCGAACTCGACCTGGTAGCCCGGGGCCAGCGGTATCTTCTGCCGCGGCGAGACGCCGCCCGTGGACACGTGCAGCGCCGCGCAGCCCCGCGCCCTGAGCGCGCGGCCCAGGGCGATGGTTTCCTCGGGCGTCCAGCCGCCGTCCACCCAGTCGGTGGCCGACAGACGCATCCACACCGGGCGATCGGCCGGGAAGGCCGCGCGCACCGCGTCGAACACCTCCAGCGGGAAGCGCATGCGGTTCTCCAGCGAGCCGCCGTAGGCGTCGGTGCGCTGGTTGGCCAGGGGCGACAGGAACTGGTGCAGCAGGTAGCCGTGCGCGCCGTGCAGCTCGATGCCGTCCAGGCCCAGGCGCGCGGCGCGGGCGGCGGCCTGCGCGAAGGCGCCCTTCACCCGGGCCAGGCCGGCGCTGTCCAGGGCGGCGGGCGCTTCCTCGTGCTCGGAGTGGGGCAGGGCGGAGGGCGCCTCGGTGCGCCAGCCCTGCGGATCGGCCTGCGGAATCTGCTGGCCGCCGTCCCAGGGCGCACGGCTGGAGCCCTTGCGCCCGGCGTGGCTCAGCTGGATGGCGAAGGCCATGGGCGAATGCTTGCGCACCGTGGCCAGCACCCGGCGCAGCGCCTCCTCGTTGGCGTCGTTGTACAAGCCCAGATCGGTCGGCGAGATGCGGCCGGCCTCGGTCACTGCCGTCGCCTCCAGGATCAGCAGGCCCGCGCCGGAGAGCGCCAGCTGGCCCAGGTGCACGGTGTGCCAGTCGCTGGCGCTCCCCGCGTCGGCCGAATACTGGCACATGGGTGCGATCACGATGCGGTTGGGCAGGGACAGCGCGCCCAGGGACCAGGGCGAGAAAAGATGAGACATGGACACGATGGAATGGCTGAGGGGAATCGCCTGAACGCGGGACACGAGGTCAGGCCCGGGTCAGACACCTTGCGCTACTGTCAGGTGGTTCCGACGAAGTGGAACGGTAGCACGGCTATGTCTCCCAAAGTGGCCGTGTGAACTTGAAGCCCGGCCTCGTGCCGGGCTTTTTTTATCCGCGACGCGCTCAGTGCGTGTGCGGCCGGTGCAGCGCGAGATCGGGGTTCAGCCGAACGCCGAAACCCGGCTTGTCCAGCGCCGAGGCCTTCAGCCGCCCGTTCACCGGCACCGGCTCGTCCAGCAGCTGCGGATGGAACATGGGCACCACCTGGTCGGCGCCCGGCGACATGTTGAGGAATTCGGCGAAGGGGCTGTTGTGCCGGGTGATCACGAAGTGGTAGCTGTAGACCGAGGAGCCGTGCGGCACCACCAGCTTGCCGTGCGCGTCAGCCAGCGCCGAGATCTTGAGCAGTTCGGTGAGGCCGCCGCACCAGCCCACGTCGGGCTGCAGGATGTCGCAGCAGCCCATCTCCAGCAGCAGCCGGAAGCCCCAGCGCGTGGCCTCGTGCTCCCCGGTGGTCACCAGGAGGCCGGGCGGCACCTTGCGCCGCAGGTCGGCGTAGCCCCAGTAGTCGTCCGGCGGCAGCGCCTCCTCGATCCACTTCAGGCCGAACTCGTTGTAGGCGGTGGTGGCCAGGCGGGTGGCGTAGTCCAGGTCCAGGCCCATCCAGCAGTCGTACATCAGCCAGAAATCGTCGCCGCACTGGCGCCGCATGGCGGCCAGCAGTTCCAGGTTCTTGCGCATGCCCTCCGGGCCCTCGGCGGGGCCGTGGTGCAGCGGCAGCTTGCCGCCGATGAAGCCCTGGGCCTTGGCCAGGTCGGGCCGCGCGCCGGTCATGTAGAACTGCAGCTCGTCGCGCACCGGCCCGCCCAGCAGCGCATGCACCGGCTCGCCGCGCACCTTGGCCAGCAGGTCCCAGAGCGCCAGGTCCACGCCCGAGATGGTGTTGAGCACGATGCCCTTGCGGCCGTAGTACAGCGTGGCGTTGTACATCTGGTCCCAGATCTTCTCGATGTCGGTGACCTTCTGGCCTTCGACGAAGCGCGCCAGGTGCTTCTCGACGATCCAGCAGCCCAGCTCGCCGCCGGTGGTGACGGCAAAGCCCACCGTGCCGTCGCTGGCCTCCACCTCCACCAGCAGGGTCCCCAGCACGTTGATGCCGAAGCTCTGGCGGCTCTGCCGGTACTCGGGGTACTTGGCCATGGGCGTCCAGATGTGGTCGTCGATCCAGTGGCCGCTGCCCTGGTCGTGGTAGTCGGCGCCGGCCCCCCGCAGGGTGAAGGCGCGGATGTGCTGGATGGTGGGCATGTCCATGCGGCCATGCTCGGCGGTGCGCGCGGCGGCGTCAACCGGGTTGGCGACAGGCGGGAATCTGTCATGAACCGCCTACACGCCGCAGCCAGGGGGGCACGCAAGAATGGCCTCTTCCTGAACCGGAGAAGTGCATGAAACACATCACGCTGGCCCTGGCCATGGCGTTTGCGATCGCGGGATGCAGCAAGAGCGGCAGCAGCGGTGAGGCCGGCGGCAGCCCGGCACCCGCACCGGCCACCAC
>NZ_JADDOJ010000099.1 GCF_015159745.1 Ramlibacter aquaticus
ACTTGGCGCGTCCGACCAGGTCGCCGAAGCCCGGCTTCTTCTCGGCGTTGTCGCCCGTGGTGGCCTGCTTGTAGAGCGCGTAGATCTTCAGCAGGGTGGCGCTGCGTGTCGCCATGGGCATCCTTCGTGGTTCTGCGCCGTAAGATACCGCGAACCCCCTAGAACCCCAAGGACCCCTGCCATGGCCGACCTGAAAGCCGCCTTCGAAGCCGCCGTTGCGAATTCCAAGACCCTGGCGGAGCGCCCGGACAACGCCACCCTGCTGAAGATCTACGCGCTCTACAAGCAGGCCACCACGGGCGACAACGCCGAGAAGAAGCCGGGCTTCGGCGACCTGGTCGGACGCGCCAAGTGGGACGCCTGGAACGCGGTCAAGGGAACGCCCGCCGAGGCCGCGATGCAGCAGTACGTGGACCTGATCGAGTCCCTGCGCTGAACGGCGCGGCGGCGGGCCGCGCTCAGGCGACGATGCCGCGCTCGCGCAGCGCCGCGACCTGCGCCTCGCTCAGGCCGATCTCGCGCAGCACGGCGTCGGTGTCCTGGCCCAGGGCCGGGGCCGCGCGGCGCATCCCGCCGGGGCTGGCCGACAGCCGGGGCACCACGCCCGGCACCATGAGACGGCTGCCGTCGCCCATCGCGACCTCCTGCAGCATGCCGCGCGCGGCGTAGTGCGGGTCGGCGGCGATGTCGGCCACGGTGTAGATGCGCCCGGCCGGCACGCCCGCGGCGTCCAGCGCTGCCAGCACCTGGGCCACGCTGCGCTGCGCGGTCCAGTCGCCGATGGCGGCGTCGATCTCCTCCACGCGCGCGACGCGGCCGGCGTTCGCCTGCAGCTGCGGGTCGGCGGCCAGGTCGGCCCGGCCGATCACGCCCATGAGGCGGCGGAAGATGCTGTCACCGTTGCCGGCCACGATGGCGTAGCCGCCGTCCTGGCAGCGGTAGGCATTGGTGGGCGCGATGCCGGGCATGGCGCTGCCCGCGGGCCCGCGCACCGCGCCGAAGGCGCTGTACTCGGGCAGCAGGCTTTCCATGCAGTTGAACACCGCCTCGTACAGCGCCACGTCCACCACCTGGCCCTGGCCGGTGCGATGGCGGTGCTGCAGTGCGAGCAGGATGCCGATCACGCCATGCAGCGAGGCCAGGGTGTCGCCGATGGACACGCCCACGCGCACCGGCACGCGGCCAGGCTCGCCCGTCAGGTGGCGCAGCCCGCCCATGGCCTCGGCGACCACGCCGAAGCCGGGCCGGTCGCGGTAGGGGCCGGTCTGGCCGTAGCCGCTGATGCGCAGCATGATGAGGCGCGGGTTCTGCGCCAGCAGCACCTCGGGGCCCAGGCCCCAGCCCTCCATGGCGCCGGGGCGGAAGTTCTCGACCAGGACGTCGGCCTCGCGCGCGAGCCGGCGCACGATGTCCTGGGCCTCGGGCTGGCGCAGGTCCAGCGCCAGGGAGCGCTTGTTGCGCGACTGCACCTGCCACCAGACCGAGGTGCCGTCCTTGAGCAGGCGCCAGCCGCGCAAGGGGTCGCCGCCGGCCGGCGGCTCGACCTTGATCACCTCGGCGCCGAAATCGCCCAGCGTCTTGGCCGCGAAGGGCCCGGCGATCAGCTGCCCCAGTTCCAGGACCTTCAGGCCCTCCAGCGGTGCGCCCATCGTGTCAGGCCTTCTTCGCGGCGGGCTTCTTGGCAGCGTGCTTGCGGGGCACCGGCTCTTCGCCGCGCTCGTGGCGCTTCAGGGCCTCGTCCCAGGCCTTGTGCGGGTCCTCCTGCGCGAGCAGCAGGTCCAGGTTCTTGACGATCTCGGTCTCGATGCGGCCCTTGAAGGCACCCAGCACCAGGCCCAGGCGGGCGTCGAGCTGGAACTTGTCCTTGCCCACGTGCAGTTCGCCGTTCACGCCGCTGCGCGTGAAGCTCACCAGGTCGTGGGCCTTGCCTTCCTCGTAGGTGCAGGCCATGCCGAGCTTGGATTCGGCCGTCTCGGCCCACTTGAAGGCGAGCTTGCGCGCGCCGGCCAGGCCCAGGTGGTGCTCACGCACGATGTGGATGTCAGGCACGGGCCATCTCCTTGAGTCGTTGGTGTCGCAGCGCGCGCGGCAGGGCCGCCAGCGCCTTGACCGCATCATAGAACCGGCCCCAGTCGTCGCCATTGAGATGGAACAGGGCTTCGAAGCCCGGGACCAGTTCGTCGTAGGCGGCCTGGGCGCCGAAGGCGGCGTTGTTGGCCTCGGCCACCCAGCGGTCGTAGGCCTGGTAGCGCGCCGGGTCGCCCGGCCAGCTCGCGCGCAGCTGCTGCCACTGGCCGCGGAAGTCGCGCAGGACCTGCTGCTTCTGCGCTTCGCGCTGGTCCGCGGGCGCCTGCTCGTAGACGGCCTGCAGCCGGGCCCGCGTCGCCGCCGTGAGCGCGCGGAACTGCTGGCGGCGGCCGTCGTACTGGGCGTAGGCCTCGCGCGCCTGCGCCCCGCCCTCCTCCTTCAGCCACAGCGCACCGCCCAGGCGCTCCACCGCCGTCGCGAAGGATTCATTGAACATGGTGTCGTCGCGCGCATAGACCACCTGGTGCGCCAGCTCGTGGAAGACCAGCCGCGCCAGTTCCCCTTCCGGGTACAGGATGAAGGTGTTGAGCAGCGGGTCGCCACCGGCCCAGTTCATCCAGCCCAGGGTGGAATAGGCCGGCACCGGGTACACGCTGGCCTCGTAGCCCTCGCGGGTGAGCTCGGCGGCCTGGGCGCGGGCCTGGGCCTCGTCGAAGAAGCCGCGGTAGCCCACGCAGCCGGTGACCGGGAAGCAGTAGGGCTTGAGGGTGAGCGAGTAACGCGGCGCGGCCACCACGTTCCAGACCGCCGCGCTGCGGTGCAGGTCGGCGTAGCGGGTGTAGCTGGCGTTGTCGGGCAGGCCCAGGCGGCGGCTCGCGTAGGCGCGTATGCGCCGGGCCAGCGCCAGCCGTTCCTTCAGGCGCGGCGGGGTGGCCGGGTCCTGCAGCCAGTCCGGCAGCGGGCGGGCCGCGGCCATGAGGTGGATGTGGCCGCTGGCCGACTGCCAGTAGTAGCCCAGGTTGCCGCAGCCGGCGAGCAGCGCCAGGGACGCCAGGGCGGCTGCCGCCCGGGCATGTCGCCACCATCGCTGCCACCGCAAGTCCATGGGACGGTCAGGCCGGCCGCACCTCGACCAGGCAGTCGTAGAACACCGGGCCGCGGCCCATGTCCGTCAACTTCTGGCTGGTCAGTTCGTTCACGTTGGTGCCGTCCAGCCCCAGCTTGCGCCACCAGATGCCCAGCCCGTGGACCACGCCCGGCCGGGCCCGCGGCGACACGCGCGCCGTGCAGCGGTACTCGCCGCGGTCGTTGAACACGCGCACCACGGCGCCATCGGCGATGCCGCGGGCGGCCGCGTCGCCGGCGTGGATCTCCAGCAGCGGCTCGCCCTCGATGTCGCGCAGGCTCTTCACGTTCACGAAGGTGGAGTTGAGGAAGTTGCGTGCCGGCGGCGAGATCATGGCCAGCGGGTAGCGCTCGGAGCTGCCGATGGCCTCGTGGTTGGGCAGGTGGTCGGGCAGCCCGTCCATGCCCTGGCGCGCGAGGCGCTCGCTGAAGAACTCGCAGCGCCCCGAGGGCGTGGGAAAGCCGCCCTCGGCGAAGGGCGCATCCGGCAGGTGCAGGCTGGTGAAGCCCTGCGCCATCAGCTCGGCGTAGTCGGCGCCCTCGCCGAAGGCGGTGACGCACAGGCTGGCGTCGTCCTCGGCGAAGCAGGGCTCGGTGAAGCCCAGGCGCCGGGCGAGCTCGCGGAACACCGCGGTGTTGGGCCGCGACTCGCCCAGGGGCGCAATGGCCGGCCGGTTCAGCACGATGTCGGTGTGGCCGTAGGCGGTGTGGATGTCCCAGTGCTCCAGCTGCGTGGTGGCCGGCAGGATGAAATCGGCGTAGTCGGCGGTGTCAGTCTGGAACTGCTCCAGCACCACGGTGAACAGGTCCTCGCGCGCGAAGCCGGCCACCACCTTGCCGGACTCCGGCGCCACCGCGACGGGGTTGCTGTTGTAGACGATCAGGGCCTCGACCCGGGGACCGAATTCCGGCGAGGCCGGGCGCAGCAGGTCGTCGCCGATGGTGGACATGTTGATGGTGCGCGGCCTGCGCGCGCGCAGCAGGTCGGGCCGCTGCAGCGCCGCACGGTCGATGGGGTAATGGCCCGAGCTGGAGAGCAGCACGCCGCCGGCCCGATGCCGCCAGGCCCCGGTGAGCGCGGGCAGGCAGGCGATGGCGCGCACCGCGTTGCCGCCGCCGCGTGCGCGCTGCACGCCATAGTTCAGGCGGATCGCCGCGGGGCGTGTCGTGCCCCACTCCCGCGCGAGGGCGCGGATCTGCGCCGCCTCCAGGCCGCAGACCTCGGCCGCGCGCTCGGGCGTCCAGCGCAGGGCGCGTTCGCGCAGCGCCTCGAAGCCCAGCGTGTGGCGGGCGATGTAGTCGTGGTCCAGCCAGTCATTGACGATCAGCTCGTGCATCAGCGCCAGCGCCAGCGCGGCGTCGGTGCCGGGGCGCAGTTGCAGGTGCTCGTGGCACTTCTCGGCGGTCTCGGTGCGCCGCGGGTCGATGCAGACCAGCCGGGCGCCGTCGCGCTTGGCCTGCTGCGCGAGGCGCCAGAAATGCAGGTTGCTGGCGATGGAGTTGCTGCCCCAGATGAGGATCAGCTTGGCCTCGGCAAAGAACTCGACCTTCATGCCGACCTTGGCACCCAGGGTCTGCACCAGCGCCTCGCCGCCGGCGCTGGCGCAGATGGTGCGGTCCAGCAGGGAGGCGCCCAGCTTGTGGAAGAAGCGCATGGCCATGGATTCGCCCTGCACCAGGCCCATGGTGCCGCAATAGCTGTAGGGCAGGATGGCTTCGGGATCGCGCGCGGCGATGGCCGACAGGCGCGCGGCGATCTCGTCCAGCGCCTCGTCCCAGCCCACGCGCTCGAAGCGGCCCGACCCCTTGGGGCCGACCCGCCGCAAGGGGTGCAGCAGGCGCTCCGGGTGGTAGCTGCGCTCGGTGTAGCGCGAGACCTTGGTGCACAGCGCGCCGTCGGTGTGGCGGTGCGCCGGGTTGCCCTGCACCTTGATCGCGACGCCGTCGCGCACCGTGGTGACGAAGGCGCAGGTGTCGGGGCAGTCGTGCGGGCAGGCGCCGCGCACCTCGCCGTTGAAGGGCAGCGTGGCGGCGGCGAGGGCAGCGTGGCTCATGGCGCGCGCCTCAGCCGAACTCGCGCGTGCGCGCCAGGCCCTGCAGGAAGGCCTCGCAGCGCGCGAGCTGCTCCAGGCTCACGTACTCGTCGGCCTGGTGGGCCTGGTTGATGCTGCCCGGCCCGCACACCACCGTCGGGATGCCGGCCTGCTTGAACAGCCCGGCCTCGGTGCCGAAGGCCACGTTGGTGGTGCGGCGCTCGCCCGCCAGGCGCTGGGCGAGACGCGTCACCGCGTCGGCCTCCGAGCCCAGGAAGCTGGGGATCTCGCAGATCGGCTCGAAGCTGAAGCCCGTGCCCGGCGCCACCTTCTGCATGGCCGGCTCCAGGGACTTCGCGTAGGCGACCAGCTCGCGCTGCATGGCGTGCACGTCGGCCGTGGGCAGGTCGCGGAATTCGTAGCGGAACTCGGCATCGCGCGGCACCACGTTGTCGGCGATGCCGCCGTGGAACTGGCCCACGCTGGCCGTGGAGAAGGGCACGTCGAAGCCCTCGTAGCGCGGCTCGCTGCGCTCGAAGCCCTCGGCCATGTCGCGCAGCCGGGTCACCACGCGGGCGGCCATCTCGATCGCGTTGACCGATTGCGGCGTCAGCGAGGAATGCGCCTCCTTCCCGCGCACGCAGCAGCGGTAGCGCCAGACGCCCTTGTGGGCGATGGCAGGCACCATGCTGGTGGGCTCGCCCACGATGCAGGCCAGCGGCTTCACGCCGGCCTCGCGCATGTCGGCGATCAGCCCGCGCACGCCGAAGCAGCCGACCTCCTCGTCGTAGCTGAAGGCGAAGTGGATCGCGTGCGGCAGGTCGGCTTCCAGGAAGGTGCGCGCATTCGCAACGGCAAGTGCGATGAAGGCCTTCATGTCGGCCGAGCCGCGGCCGTAGAGCCTGTCGTCCCGGACCTCGCCGCCCAGCGGGTCAACGCTCCAGTCCTGGCCGTCCCAGGGCACGGTGTCCGTGTGGCCGGACAGGATGATGCCGGCCGGCTTGCCCTCGCCCAGCGTGGCGAAGAGGTTGGCCTTGGTGCGGCTGTCGTCGTAGGTGAGCCGGGACTTCACGCCCAGCGGCGCGAGGGCGTCGCGGATGGCGTGGATGAGTTCCAGGTTGGAACCGTCGCTGACGGTGCGGATGCGGACGAAGGACTGCGCCAGCGCGAGCGCGCCCGCCGAGAGGGGCTGCGGGGAAGACTGCATGCCCGGATTGTCGCGGATAACCCCGTACCCCGCGGCCTCCGGGCCGGGCTAGACTGGGGTTTTAGGCAGGCTTCCCATGAACATCCTCGACTCCCTGGTGACCCAGGCGGCGACCATCACCGCCATACGCCGCGACATCCATGCCCACCCCGAACTCTGCTTCGAGGAAAAGCGCACCGCCGACGTGATCGCCGCGCGGCTGACCGAGTGGGGCATCCCCATCCACCGCGGCCTGGGCACCACCGGCGTGGTGGGCATCGTCAAGAACGGCACCAGCGACCGGGCCGTGGGCCTGCGCGCCGACATGGACGCGCTGCCCATGCAGGAGTTCAACACCTTCGCCCACGCCAGCCAGCACGCCGGCCGCATGCACGCCTGCGGCCACGACGGCCACGTGGCCATGTTGCTTGCTGCGGCGCAGCATTTCGCCCGGCAGCGCAACTTCGACGGCACCGTCTACCTCATCTTCCAGCCGGCCGAAGAGGGCGGCGGCGGTGCGCGCGAGATGATCAAGGACGGGCTGTTCGAGCAATTCCCCATGGAGGCCGTGTTCGGCATGCACAACTGGCCCGGCGGCGAGGTCGGCAAGTTCGCCGTCAGCCCCGGCCCGGTGATGGCCTCCAGCAACGAGTTCAAGATCGTCATCCGCGGCCGGGGCAGCCATGCCGCCCTGCCCCACAACGGCATCGACCCGGTGCCCATCGCCTGCCAGATGGTGCAGGCCTTCCAGACCATCATCAGCCGCAACAAGAAGCCCATCGACGCGGGCGTGGTGTCCGTCACCATGATCCACGCCGGCGAGGCCACCAACGTGGTGCCCGACAGCTGCGAGCTGCAAGGGACGGTGCGCACCTTCACGGTGGAGGTGCTGGACATGATCGAGAAGCGCATGCAGCAGATCGCGCAGCACATCTGCGCGGCCCACGATGCCGAGTGCGAGTTCGAGTTCGTGCGCAACTACCCGCCCACCATCAACTCCGCGGCCGAGGCCGAGTTCGCGCGCCAGGTGATGGCCTCCATCGTCGGCGAGGACAACGTGCTCAAGCAGGAGCCCACCATGGGCGCGGAAGACTTCGCCTACATGCTGCAGGCCAAGCCCGGCGCCTACTGCTTCATCGCCAACGGCGACGGCAGCCACCGAGAGATGGGCCACGGCGGCGGCCCCTGCATGCTGCACAACCCCAGCTACGACTTCAACGACGAGCTGATCCCCCTGGGTGCGACCTACTGGGTGCGCCTGGCTGAGGCCTGGCTGGCCCGTCCCGCGCCGTGAGCACCGCCGCCGACAACTTCTCGGCGAGCTACGCCGAGGCCCGGTCGCGCCTGCACGAGGCCGCGCGGTCCGCCGGCCTGGCGGTGGAGTCCATCGCCCATCCGCTGGCCGGGGCCCAGGGCGAGCCGCTGGCGCTGGACATCGTGCGCGACGGCCCGGCCGATGCAAAGCGCGTGCTCTTCCTGTCCAGCGCCTGCCATGGCGTCGAAGGCTTCTGCGGCAGCGGCGTGCAGCTCGCGGCGCTGCGCGACGCGGCCTGGCGCGAGCGTGCCCGCAGCCGCGGGGTGGCGGTGGTGGTTCTGCACGCGCTCAACCCGCACGGCTTCTCGCACCTGCGCCGCGTGACGCAGGAAAACGTGGACCTGAACCGCAATTTCCAGGAATTTTCGCAGCCGCTGCCACGCAACGAAGGCTATGCCCGCATCCACGGGCTGCTGCTGCCGGCGCAGTGGCCACCCACCGAGGCCGCGCAGGCGGAACTGATGGCCTTCGTGGCCCAGCACGGCATGCGCGCCTTCCAGGCCGCGATGTCCGGTGGCCAGCACGAGTTCCCCGACGGCCTCTTCTACGGCGGCAACGCGCCCACCTGGAGCAACCAGGCCGTGCGCGAGGCGCTGCGCCGGCACGGCCGGCGCGCGGAGCAGGCGGCCTGGATCGACTTCCACACCGGCCTGGGCCCGCAGGGCGTGGGCGAGCGCATCTATTCGGGCCCCGACGAGCCGAACGAGCTGGCCCGTGCCCGGGCCTGGTGGGACGGCGGCGGGCGCACGCCGGTCACCAGCTTCCACGACGGCTCCTCCACCTCGGCGCCGCTGACGGGCCTGATGTACGGCGCGGCCGCGCAGGAATGCCCGCAGGCCGAATGGACCGGCCTCGCGCTGGAATACGGCACGGAGCCCTGGGACGTGGTGGCGCATGCGCTGCGCGCCGACCACTGGCTGCACCTGCACTCCGAAGCACCCGCCGCGCAGGCGCAGGCCATCCACCGCCAGATGCGCGACGCCTTCTACACGTACACGGACACGTGGAAGGCGCAGGTGCTGGCGCAGGCCTTCGACGCCATGGACCAGGCGGTGACCGGCCTGTCGGCCTAGCCCAGCTGCGCGGCGCGGTGCCGCGCGATCTCCAGCAGGCCGTCGAAGATCAGGCCTTCGACCAGCTCGAAGTGCACGGACATGTGCGGTGCCATCTTCCAGCCCGCGCCCCCTGTCATCACGCACAGCGGCTCGGCGCCGCAGTGCTGGCGCACATGCTGCACCATGCGCTCGACGGCGCCCGCGATGGCGTAGGTGCCGCCGCTGGTCAGCGCGTCGGAGGTGTTGGTCGGAAAAAGGCGCACCTCGCCGGTGGGCACGTGCAGGCCGGCCGTGCCCGACTCCAGCGCCTTGAGCATGATGCCGTGGCCGGGCAGGATGAGTCCGCCCAGGAAGCAGCCCGAGGCGTCCACGGCTTCCACGGTCACGGCCGTGCCCACCATGACCACCACCAGCGGCCGGGCCGGGCCCTGGGCCAGTGCGCGGTGCCAGGCGCCGATGATGGCCACCCAGCGGTCCGCGCCCAGCCGGGTCGGATGGTCGTAGCCGTTGGTGACGCCCGCTTCCTGCGCGCTGGCCACCACCCAGCGCAGCGGCACGTCCCACAGTTCCTCGACCTGCTCCTCCACGCGGCGCTTGATCGCGTCGGTGGCCACGGCGCAACCCAGCATCGCCGTGGGCGCCGGCAGGCCGGCCCAGGTGGTGTCCGCGAGCTTGTCGATGTTCTCGAGGAATTCGGCGCCGTGCGCGAGCAGGGCCGCGCCCGGCTGCGCGTCCTCGAACAGCGCCCACTTCAGGCGTGTGTTGCCGATGTCGATGGCCAGCAGCGTCATGCGTTCAGGCCTGCATGGCCTGCAGCTGCGCCGCCAGCGCCTGCAGGCCGGTGGCCAGGCCCGCCTCGTGCGCCTGCAGCTGGCCACAGTCCGCCAGCGCCTGCTTGATGCCCAGCTGCAGCTCGCGGTGGCAATCCATGGGCCCTTCCAGGCTGAGCCTGGTGCTGCCCGTCTCGGCGGCATCCTCGGCCACCGGGTCCAGGCGCTGGCGCCAGGCGCGCACCCGGGTGGCGGCGACCTGCTGCAGGGCCTGGACGATGGCGGCGCGGCGGGCGGCCGAGGCCTGGGCCTGCTGGTGCGCCTGCTGGGCCGCGCCGCTGGCGGCCCGCAGGGCCTTCAGCCGCGCCACCAGGGTTTCGCAACGCGCCGCCTCCAGGCGCAGCTGCTGGCGTTCCTCGTCCGTGGTGGCCGCGGCCCCGCGCGTCTTCAGCTGGTTGCGCATGTCCTGCAGCCAGCGCGCGCCCTGGTCGATGATCTTGTCGATGGCCCGGTATTCGACTTCCAGCTCCAGCAGCGTGAGGTCGGTGCGGCTGGCCTGGCCGCCCTGGCGCGCCTGCAGGCCCTCGAGCAGCCCCTGGAGCGCGGCGAGTTCGGCCTTCTGCTGCTCGTACTGGGCACAGAAGCCGGCGCCGGCGCTGCGTCCCTTGCCCGTCAGTCGGGCCAGCAGGCCGCGCCGTTCGAGCAGGCTGAAATCGAGCTGGGGCAAGGCATCGGCCACGCGCTGCAGCTGGGCCGCCAGCGGCGCGTAGTCGCGCTGCTGCGCCTGCTGCTCCAGCTCGACGCGCAGCTGCGCGAGCCGGGCCACGTGCTGGTGCCCGACGTCGCTGGCCATGGCGTCCAGGTAGGCGGCGGGGTTGGCGGCCGCGCGCGGCTGCACCCGGGCCATCTTGGCCGGGGTCATCAGCGAGGCGGTGCGGTCGGGATCGGGCATGGGGCCGGTGGCGTTACGGACTGCAATATAAACCGGCGCCGGCCCGGCGGCTCAGAGCGCCCCGAACCAGCAGGCGCGCTGGATGGCCGCCATCTTGTTGTCGACCCGCAGCTTGGACATCGCATTGGCCAGGTGGTAGTTGACCGTGCGCTCCGTGCAACTGAGGCGCTCGGAGGACTGGCGGGCCGTCAGGCCCTCGAAGGCCAGCTTCAGGCATTCGCGCTCGCGCGGGCTGAGCGCGGAGCGCGCGGCGCCAATCGCCCGCTTGACCAGCGGCCAGATGTTCAGCGCCGACCAGGCCAGGGACGCCGCCTCGGCGCGGCCGGCGAACTCGCGCGGGCTGAACATGAAGCACTCGAAGGCGCGGCCTGCGGGCAGCGAGAACTCGACGCGCACCACGGTCTGGAAGCCGCGGGCCAGCCACATCAGGCGCCAGCGGCTGGCGCCCAGGTCGCCCGACTTGGCGATGTGCTGCCAGGCCACCAGGGGGGCGTCGGACTCGCGCCAGGGGGCGCCGAAATCGCGGCTCTCGGCCAGCGCCATGGCGGCGTCGGCGAGCAGCGGCGGATGCACGGCCACGACCTGCCGGGCCTCGGGCCCGCCGAAGGGATCGGGGCCCAGCACGGCCACCGCCTCCACCGAAAACTCCCGGAGCGCGCCCACCCAGTCGCTGAGCAGGCCGTCCAGGCTCGCGCTGTCAAAGTTAACAGGGTCCTGCATGACGCTCCGTGCCAGAACCGGGACAATAGCATGAGCTGTCACTGCTCACACACACTCCCAGACCTCCATCGCGCACGTGCCCAAGCACCGCCTTCAGGACCCCCAGAACGCTCGGCCCACGCAGGCAGGATCTGGTGTTTTCGTGCAGTGGCTTCGTGACGAGATCTTCAATGCGCCGCTGGTCCCGGTGCTGCATCCTTCCCCTGTGCGGATGAAAGGCCTGGGGTTCTTCACGCTGATCGGCCACCCGCTGTTCTGGGCGATCTGGGCCATCGTGGTTCCTCAGCCTTATGAGAACCTGCCAATCCGGCTTGTCATGGCTGTGCTCGGCCTGCCCTTGATGAGCCAGCGAATTGCGCATGACCCTGGCAGCCGTCTCAGCGGCCGTGTGTTCACAGCTGTCTTCTGGCTGGAGTTGCCTTTTCTGTTCAGCTGGATGTATCTGTGCAACGGTGGGAACCAAGCATGGCTGGCGAGCGCAGCCGCCATGATCCTGATCTATTACTTTTCGACGGACTGGCGCATCGCCACTGTCGGGCTGTTCGCAGGCGCCGCGAGCGCACGCCTGATTTTCGAGATCGCAGGCCCGGCGGCTCCGCCCATGTCGCACGAGATCGTGATGACGAACACCATGGTTCTGGCGTTCTGCGTCTCCATGGGTTTGCTGCTGGGCATCTCTTCGGCCAACCTGCGACGCGAGCAACTGTCCAACACGCTGGCGACAATGGGGATCATGGCGCACGAGCTTCGCACGCCCCTGGCCACCATGTCTCTGCTGGGTGATGCATTGCGTGGCGCCGCCATGGAGGCGGGCCCACCGGCGGAACCGAAGATCGAAAGCCTGGGCCTGCGGCTGCATTCGTTGGTACGCAACATGCACCACCAGATCGATACGCAGATCGCGAATGCACGGTTGCTGCGGCTGCCCCGTCAGGCAGAACGCGTGGATGCCGCAGAGCTCGTGGCCCAGGCTGTCGCACAGTACCCGTACCGCAGCAGCAGGGAACGGGAATCCGTGCAGGTGGAGGTGCGTCAGGACTTCAACTTCCGAGGCTCCGAACATCAGTTCCGCCAGGTGCTGGACAACCTGATGAAGAACGCCTTGCGCTCCATCGCTGCTGCGACGGGCGCGCCATTGCCCGGTGATCTTCGCATCGTGGTCGACACCAAAGGCCGGACCGGCCTCATCACGGTCAGCGACCAAGGCGTGGGCATCGCACAGGACCTCCTGCCACGCATCTTCGAGCCCTTCTTCTCGACCAACCACAAGACGGGGCACGGTCTTGGGCTGGCCTTCTGCCGAGAAGTCGTGAGGGCCGCCAGAGGCAACATCAGCGTTCGGTCCGAGCCCGGTCGTGGCGCAAGCTTCACCATCGAACTGCCCGAACTGGTCAGCGACTGAATTTTTCAAGAACGCCATGAGCTTCTCTCTGTTTCGCCGTCCCGGCAGCGTCGCGTTTCTTGACGACGACGCCGACTACCTCGACATGCTGGCGCTGGTCATGCCACAGGCGTGGCACGTGAAGCTGTTCGTGCATCCTTCCGCATGCATTCAATCCCTGAAGGCTGAAATGCCATTCTGGGACGCCGACGCATGGACCCAGCAGGAAATGGTTTCTCAATGGCGCGATGGGCGGCCGCTGATTCCTCAGGTCCTGGATTACTGGTCGCGCGCCAGCGAGCGTCACGCCTTCACTCGGGTTTGCGTGGTCGATTACTCGATGCCGGCGATGGATGGAATGCAGGCCTTGGGGCAGCTGGTCGACTGGCCTGGGGCGCGCGTGCTGCTCACCGGCCAGGCGGATGAACAGATCGCGGTGTCCGCTTTCAACCAGGGACTCATCGATCAATTCATCCCCAAGCAGGCGAATGACATCTCGCGCCGGCTCGTGGGCGCGGTCAGCCAGCTGCTGCGGGTTTCGCACGCCCGCCACGCGCAGACCTGGCGCGCCACCTTGCAGCCCCACCAAGACGCTTTGCTGCGCGTTCCCGCCGTCGAGCGCGCGCTCGATGACCTGGCATCCCGCGTGTGGGCGGAGTACGTGGTGATCGGCCAACCGTTCGGCGTTCTGGGCATGTCCGCGGCTGGCCAGGCGACCTGGCTGCAGTTGGAGCTTCCGGGAACTCTGGCCAGCCTCGCGGAGCTGGCGGAATTGCAGGGCGTGCCTGCCGCCGATGTGGCTCGGATTCGGCGTGGGGAGGCGCTTGCCGACGTGGAGCTGGGCCAGTCCCTGGGCCGCGACGGCCCTCCGGTGGTTCGCGACAGCGAATGGCTGGGGGATCCCGGCACAGTCCTGGCTACGCTCTTCGACATCCCCGCGAGCCATGCGCCCGACCCCCACTGCGGCTACCAGAGCTGGCTGTCCCGGCAGCCCAGGCGAACATTGCACAGTTAGGCTTCAACGCCGGCTTGCGCCCGCTGACGTCGCGCGATGGGCCAATCCCAAGGCTTCAGTCGGGGGGCAAGTTGCTGCGCGACAGCCTCCACGTGGGCGAGTTCGGCGTCGGTCAGCGAGGCATCCAGCGTCAGGCGAAGCATCGCGCGGTTCCGGCTCGTCGCAGGGGCGCAGAAAATCGCGCCTGAGGTTGCCCCTAGAAATCGGAGTGCATAACCCGATCGTCAGGCGGCAGATTTTTGCTGCGCCGCCAACCAGCGTTGTTCGAACTGCATTGGGCTGAGATACCCAAGCGCCGAATGTAGCCTCGAA
>NZ_JADDOJ010000009.1 GCF_015159745.1 Ramlibacter aquaticus
CACGCGGAACCCATGACGGCACGGGCTCAAGCAGCCCACCACTGATGCCGGATATACGACCGCAGGCGTTTACCTCAAAGGCCAACTACAGTGATCAGAACCTTGTCGTTGGGGAGGAGTCCATATAGGACCTGTTAGGGCTCATTGCGCGCTCGCCTCACCTTGCGGACTCCTGTGAACAATATCAGCGCCCCGAGCATCGTTGCAGCAGAGCCGAAGCCCTCGATTGACCAAAAGAAATTTGGGCTGCTAACTCTGAGCACCACCACCGCCCCGCGTTTGGTGACGAACCAGGCCTGATCTTCGATGAAACCACGGATGGTCGGGTATCCAAACATACATGTCAGGAAGGCTCCGAAGAACGCCTCAAACATGGCGTCGAGAACCGCCTTTCGTGACGGCGCACGGCAGAACGGTGTCGCGGCTGCATACGCCAGAAACGCGACGCAAACTGCGACGATCAGGCCTAGTGTGAACGGCGACAAACTTTCCAAAATGAGCTCTAACGTAATTTAGACCGCAGGCGCGAACCAGTTATCCCGCAGCTGCGGGATAACCTGGAAGTCTCGTTGCACGTAAGTGCTTGATGCGATGGCATTTCTCTGCCTCCCCTGTCGGCGCGAGGTCTTACTATTCCACAGCTGTTATCCCGCATCCAGCGTTTTCGACAGGCGGCGGATAACCGTGCGGGATAACCACATCGAATCGGCCTCTGAGCGCCCTGCTCGATCTCTGCTGCAGAGGGGAAACCATGCCTTATACTGTACGCACATACAGTATAAACGCAGCATGGAAACCCGCACTGCTCAAGGCGCCCCTCGACTGCTCGACCAGGTCCGGGAGCGAGCACGGTATCTGCACTACAGCCTGAGCACCGAGAAGGCTTACGTGTACTGGATCCGCATGTTCGTGCGCTGGAGCGGCATGCGCCACCCAAGGGAGATTGGCTCCAAGGAGGTGGAAGCGTTCCTGACCATGCTCAGCAACCAGCGGCGCGTGTCCTCGTCAACGCACAAGCAGGCGCTCAGTGCCATCGTCTTTCTCTACAAGGAGGTCATGGGCATGGAACTGGGGTGGCTACAGGATCTGCAGCGACCGGCCTATACGAGGCGCATCCCCACTGTGCTGACGAGGGACGAGGTTCGAGCCCTCCTGGACGCCATGGACGGGCCCATCGGCCTAGTTGCGCGGCTGCTTTACGGCATCGGCATGCGGCTGATGGAAGGCATGCGCCTGCGCGTCAAGGACGTTGACTTTGACAGGAACGTGATCATCGTGCGGGAAGCGAAGGGCAACAAGGACCGGGTGGTCATGCTGCCAAAGTCCCTCGCGCAGGCGCTGCAAGACCAGATCACTTCGGCGCGGCGCGTCTGGGAGGCGGATCGCAAGGCAAACAGTCCAGGCGTGGAGGTCCCCCACGCACTCGAAGCCAAGTACCCCAAGGTGGGGCAGACCTGGGGCTGGTTCTGGGTTTTCCCGTCCCCGACGCTCGCCACCGATCTCCGAACTGGAATCGTTCGGCGTCACCACCTGTACGAGGAGCGCCTGCAGCGCGCGCTCAAAGCCGCCGTGGTCAAGGCGAACATTCACAAGCAGGTGTCAGCTCACACGCTTAGGCACAGCTTTGCGACTCACCTGCTGCAGGCAGGCACGGATATTCGGACGGTGCAGGAGCTACTTGGCCACAGCGACGTGAGCACGACCATGATCTACACACATGTCTTGAAGGTAGCCGCCGGCGGAACGAGCAGCCCGCTTGATGCGCTCTGCTGAGTTCCGCGGTAAACGCGTGAACGGCGGCAATGGTACCGCGGGCGTTCATGTCGCCGATCACGCTGTTCAACATTTTCCGGTCTGGGTGTTCAGCTCACACCGGAATCGCCGTTCAAGAGCGGCCGAAAAATGCAGCGCAAGCGCGTCGGCTGCCGCAAGTCGAGGTGCTAGATGCGTCGCTTCGTGTTCGCAGACGAGGCTGGTGATTTCAAATTTTTCTCGCAAGAGAAACGCCAGCAGGTACTTCATCGTCTGTGCGATGAAGATGGACAACTGCGAACTCGGCCACGACCTCTTGCGGTTGCGACGAGATTTGCTCTGGGACAACGTCCCGATCCCAGATTATTTCCACGCCACCAAAGACACGCCGTATGTCCGCGACCGGGTGTACGAGGTTCTAAATCAGCACGACTTCGAAATCTATGCGCAGATATTAGAGAAGTCCAAGGCTCAAAGACAGATCAGAGAATCTCAGCACCGCTTTTACAAGCACGCCTGGTATTACCTGTTTCGGCACACCATGCGCCGCATCATACCGAGGCTGGATGACCAGCTGATGGTCACTACGGCCTCCATCGGGGTGAAGAAAGGGCAGGCTGACTTTTCGGACGCGATCCGGGATGTCTTGGAGCAGACCCAGAAAATCGACGCTGGCTCATGGAGGGCATCGTTTTGCTCGTCTGCTTCTGACCCACTTCTTCAGGCAGCGGACTATTGCACCTGGGCAATTCAACGTAAGTGGGAACGGGGCGATGAGCGGGCGTACGACCGTGTTCGCCAGAAGATCAAGTACGAGTTCGACCTCTGGGGACGAGGCGACAAGCACTACTACTAGACGAAGGTGGGTGCGGCCCCGTAACCGTCAGCTATCTAGAGGAAGCGCCCCGGGGCTTTTATCACCGACCGGGACCGCACCAACACGGGGTAGAGCATGCCACACGCTTGCTAAGCGTCAAGCGGTACCGGCCCTACGAGCGCCAGAGCATCGGATTCCACACAGCGAGCTGGCACACAACCCCGATGCCCAGAAAGATCTAGCGCAGCTGCACGATGCGAAATAAACCTTCGGCCGAGCCTGCTTCGTCTTAAGCGCTCAGCGCCCGAAGAGTTTCGCAATCTGCTGGACATCGCTCAAACGGAAGCAATCGCCAACAGCTTCATGTCGCTTGGCGTAGCGTGCACGCCCGCACGAAGGATCGGCCCAGCATCGTCGGCAGAACCTTGTAGAAATGCTCGCCGCCGCCCCAAGATGTACTCAGACGCAGACAGCCAAGGCGAGCCAAATTTCCGAGGGCGACACAGATTTCCTCACTGGGAGTAACGCCCCTCTCTTCCCTTGTCGCATCAGGCACGACGGCCTCTGCGGAATTGGGTAGACCCGCAGTGTAAGCGCCGTTGTGCTGGGTCGCCTCAAACGGGAGTGCATAGATCACTTCTAAGATCCGCGCCTCTACGGGGGTGAGCTGGCTCAGAATCTCAATGTGCGCTCTCTGCACGTCCGGGCCCAAAGCATCGGCGGCGTTCACAAGAAGTTTCGCCCACTCGTCCTGAAGGTAGTCGTCCTCCTCCAAAACCGCAGCTTGGATCAGCGGCAACGCATTCTTAAGAGGTATGACTCGAGTCGGTTCGTTCGACCCTATTTCTTTCAAAAAGTCTTTTGCCCTGGCAATGAAGCGTTGTTGGCGCTCCCATCGCATGTACTTAAGCCGGTCAGTCCAGATTGCCGAAGCAACCTCCAGCGGGGCATGCAGGTACTGCGCTAGGAATCCGCCAGCCTCCCTCGCTGCATCGATTCCTTTAGCGGCCGCCTTTGCGATCTCTTGTACTGCCTTCGCCTCATCTGTCATGCCCGAACCTCAGTTGTGCATGTCGTACACGTCACTGTCGACGATCATCTTGAATGACCCGCCTCGGCTGAGAACCAGGGCTTTCGGCCTGTAGCCGTAGTGGTAGCCATAGCCTGTGCAAGTGAGAGCCTCGTTCCCCTCAAAGATGATCACCCGGCCGTACTCACATCCCTCAAAGCTGTCCCCATGCTTGCCGTTGCTGTCCTGATAACCAACGATGTCGAGGACCGCGACGATTGTGTACCCAACATACTGCTGGAGTTGGCTCGCGACGTCTGCGCTGACAAGCGTGGATGTGATGCAAAGAGCGCCGCCGATAGCGAGCGCAGCGAGTTTTCTCATGGGCTTTCCCTTTTCCGCTCGCATCATGGGAGAAGGCCGACCGAGATGTCAAACCCATTGCCCTGGCACTAGCCCTAGTTCCTACCCTGCGCCTTCGATGGGCACCTTCAATGCCGCGCTGATCCTTTCCGCTCCTGGCGCACCGTGCGATCGCGCAGCGCCCGCGGGCGTGACGGGCGTGAGCTGACGACAGGTGCGAGGCACGCTCTCGCACGGCTTCCGAGGCGAGTACGCACCCGTGCTTCTCGCGGGACCTACAGGAGGGCTGAGCGGATGACAGCAATTGCCTTTGGAGCGATCTGTGCGCTCATTGCATGTTCCACGCACGCCAGCGAGCAGACCACCGTGTGCTCCAAAGAAGGCAACGGCAAAGCCTACAGGTGCAGGCGAAACTGATGTCTGGCTAGGAGCTCAACACAGCGACGCACTCACTCCAGTACACCGGCTTCGCGAAGTACGTGGTGATGTTCTGGCAACCACACGAGCCGTCAATCATCGAACTGGACTACCCAGTGCTTTCCGTGTTCGGCGCAGAAGGGAACCTTCCATGGCGACCATGAAACCGGCGATGGCAAGGAACATGCTCACCAATCCCGCCGCGCTCCCCTGACGCGCCAAGAATTCTTAGAGAGATCAGCCAGACCAAGGTGTCCGGCGCTTGCTCTCTGATCTTCCGCAGCGTCTCTTCTGCAGAATCAGCTGAGACTCGCCGCGACTGTGGAAATCAAACCCCGCACGCGGCGGAACAGGGGCTTGTTCAAGGACTAGAAGTCGTCCCGTCGAGCCATTCAAACAGGTCTCCTACCCCCACCCCAAAGTACCTGCACAGCGCATCGACAGCCTCTAGGTCCACTCTATTCGCCGTCTCTTGGTACAGCAGCGTAATCGTGTTCCGGTGCAGGCCGGTGTCGCGCGCCACATCGCTGATCTTCAGCTTTCTCTCCCCCATGAGGCGGGACAAGTGGCACTTGATCACAACATGCTCCGTGTCTTTTTTTCACTCAAGATGACAAAAAGCACTTGACGATGCTATTTATCACTCCATAATGTCATTCAAGATGACAAAAAAGCCCGCTGCGTGAGCTTTTTGAATCCTGATTGTCCCACCAACGCAAAGGAGTGACCAGTGGCGTCCTGCACCTATCTGACGACCGACGAGCTCTCGGCTCGAATCAAGTACGACAGCCGGACCATCCGGGAGCGCATGAAAGATAGCGTCCTGATCGAGGGGCGCCACTACATCCGCCCCTTCGGCGGCCGCAAAACCCTCTATATCTGGGAGCACATCGAGGTGGACATGGCCCTCGCTTCCGCGGCGGGTCCAGATGCAATTCCGATGGCCGGAGGAGGGGCGCTCCATGGGTAGTATTCGCGCTCTCTCGAGCAAGGGGACTCTGTTCATGGACTTTCGGTTCCAAGGACAACGTCTCCGGGAGTACACCCTCCTCGCCGACACCCCCGCGAATCGCAAGCGCCTGCAGAAGGTGCTCGATCGCGTCGAGACCGAGATCGCGCTTGGTGCCTTCGACTACGCCAAGACCTTCGGCAAACCCCTGCCCCAACGCGAAACCGACGAAGACCGAACCGAACCGGCTCCGTCCCAACCGGCGAGTGCGACAGCCGGCCGCCCTACCCCGCCCATGGCCGAATTCGCCAACCTGTGGTTCGCAGAGAACGAGATCCAGTGGCGCCGCAGCTATCGCATCACCCAGCGCGGCGCACTGGACAAGTATGTGATCCCCTTTTTCGGCAACCGGCCGGTGGGCGAGATCACGAGGGCGGACGTGCTAGCCTTCCGAGGCTATCTCGCCAAGGCGCCCGCGCGCGGCGAGGACTCGACGCTGTCCAATCGCCGCATCAACGCGGTGATGAAGCCGCTGCGCCAGATCCTCAACGAGGCGGCTGACCGCTTCGAGTTCCAGACCGCCTTTCGCAACATCAAGCCGCTCAAGAACAAGCGCAGCGACGTCCAGCCGTTCAGCCTGGCGGAGGTACAGCTCATCCTGGCCCGGGCGCGAGAGGACTACCGGGCGTACTTCACCGTGCGGTTCTTCACCGGCATGCGCACGGGAGAGGTCCATGGCCTCAAGTGGAAATACATCGACTTCGAGCGGCGCCTGATCCTGGTTCGCGAATCCATCGTTCTGGGCGAAGAGGACGAACTCAAGACCGAGGACAGCCAGCGCGACATCCAGATGACCCAGGTGGTCTACGAGGCGCTTCGCCTGCAGGCCAAGAGCACCCGCAAGATTTCCGACTACGTGTTCTGCAACCAGGCAGGGAACCCCCTGGACAACAAGAACTTCAACAACCGGGTCTGGCGGCCGCTCCTGCGCCACCTGGGGCTGGCCCATCGCCGGCCGTACCAGATGCGGCACACCACGGCGACGCTGTGGCTCGCCTCCGGCGAGGCGCCGGAGTGGATCGCCCGTCAGTTGGGCCACACGACGACCGAGATGCTCTTTCGCACCTACAGCCGCTTCGTGCCCAACCTCACCCGCCAGGACGGATCCGCATTCGACCGGCTTCTCACGCAGAGCTTTGCAGGCCGTCTGCCCGAGGCCCCGGTGCTCCTGCCGGACGAGGCACCGTCGACCACGGATTCGGTTGACGACTGCGATGACGGCGCGCCTGCCACTCCTCCCGGCCAGCCCCCGCCCTGGCACCCATACGCTGCGATCAGCCTGAACTGATCTTCTCCTCGCCCCGCGAAATTCGCCGGTTTTGACCGGTGCGGGGTTCTGTCGCCCAAATTTTCAGGAAACCCCATGACCAGCAAGAAAGCTCCCAACACCAAGACGCCGTCCAACGCCTCGAAGCCCCGCTCCCGTTCGACCAAGCCGGCACAGCTCGCGCCGCAGCCCGAAACCGTGCAGCGCTACAGCTGCACCTTCATCTGCGTCATGGGCTTTCCCGAAGCCACCAAAGACGCCCTTGGTCCTGAAATTCTCAAGAAGATGACCGAGGAGCTCAACAAGCTCGACCTGCATATGACGCTGCAGGACGAAGCCTGGGTCATCAATCTGTCGAGCCAAATCCTCGCAACGTCGTTCTGACTCGCTGGAGCAAGCACATGAAACCGCATTCCCAACCGTCCCAGGGCACTTCCTCGAATTTTGGAACACCCCACCCGCTTCATCGCGCTATCCAAACGGTCGCCTCGCCGGACGCGCTCACGCCTGATTTCTTCCAGAGCAAGCCGTCAGCAACGAACCAAGCAGCGCCCGTGCCGCGACCTGATTGGCGTCACGCCCCGCGGGGTACGACTCCCTCTCCGCTGCAACGGCTTCTCGGCCGGCCAGTCGTCCTGCGTTCAGAACTGACCCAGCGCGACTACGACCGACTGCGCACGCATGCCATGCGCATGGTTCCCCAGATCGGCTGCGAAGACCTGGACGCGCTATTCATGGACCTGATTGCCGATGAAGACGTGCTGTGGGCACTATTCCGCCCCACGCCAAAGACAGTGTTCTCAATGGGGCGCACGGAGATCGTGCAGTACCTGCCATTCGACCGAGCGATCAAGGCAGCAGGGCGTGCACAGAAGTCAGGTGTTCTCCACCCTCATGAGCGCGCCGCAGCTTGGGTGGTGGGCTTCGCGTGGGCTATCGGTGCCTTTGCCGCTGCGTGCCCCTGCCTGAAGGAATCCAGGACGTCCGCTACGCTACGGGCGGCGCTGCTCGCAGAACCGCTCAAACAGCCGCGGCGGCGCAACTCGCCACTGGCGAGCACTCTGGGCGCTGCTCTCGGCTGCGAAGGCGGCGACGAGTGCGATCCCGGCCAAGTCTCCCGCATTGCCGCTGCGGCCAGGACGGCAAACCTCGACTCCCGTATGCGCTGAGCGCTGACCGAAAAGCGTCGCAGAAGATATGGCAGGGCTCGACGAGGTCCCAAACGGCACTTCCATGCCGTTTGGCGCCACGCGTGTACGGGCATGAGCGTCATAGGATGCCACAGCACCAGCAAAGTCTTGAGACGAAACAAGCAACCCCACGAGGGAGAGGTCCATGAACCAGACACTATTTACTGCATGGCACTCACATGTCAGCCCAGAGGGCGGCCACATCCTGTTCGCCTATGTGACCTGGGCAGCGAACGACGTTCACATGCCTGAGAAGTCGCACTCGAACGTTCACATGGGCTGGGCCGAAGTGGCCCGGATAGCCCCGGGGGTGCCTCGAAATTAGGAACCGAGCAGCTATGGGGCACCCCTTTGTTGGAGCGCATTGAGCAATGCTAACGCGATGGAAGCTACATCTCCGCTACTGCGAAGCTCCTGCTCAATCTCGGCTCGCTGGACAGCACTCCAGAGCCGGAAATGAACTTCGAGAGGCTTTATCAGCAGCGACGTCAACGCGAGGTGGAGGAAATGCTGAAGAAAGGCATCGCCCTGAGTGTTGCAGTGGGACTGCTCGTCGGCCTCATCGCCGTTCTCTGGGACTCATTCCTGCGCACGACGCTACTTCGGTGAATTGGCGCCACGTGGGCGCCCTTACTTCTCACCCAACTGAATTGGAGGACCACATGAACCAAAAGCGGATATCTGAGCCCGGCCGCCCGCTCGACACGCCGCGCGGCAACCTCTTCGATCGGGTCATGACGGTAACCTTGATGGTGTTGGTCGCCATCTTGCTGGCGGAGCTTGTTCTCTCTGGCTTGGTCGCGAAGCGCATTTCGGCCGGGCATGTGCGCAGCGTGACGCTTGGGGGATACGCGCCCAAGGCTTTGGTGGAGACGGAGACTGGGTTTTACCCGCTCTACGGCGCCCCTCGCTTTGAGCGCGGAGCACCTGTTGTTCTCGAGTTGCGTCGCAACGGCGACTGGATGCTCTGCGGGCCAGACGAGAGCAGTTGTTTCCCCACCAGCGACACCGAGTGGAAGCAGGCATCAGCTGGAAGTGGCAGTTGAATGGCCAGGAAGCGCGTAGCGCGTGCAGAAGCCCTACGCCTTCAAATCAAAACCATGGACAACATATGACCATGAAAATTCACACGGCCTCGTGCTACTACGCGGCCACGGGCGAAGGCGCCACTCTTTTCGCCTATATCGCGTGGGCGTCGGACGAGCAGGAGATGCGCGAGAAGTTGAAGTCAGACGTACACGAGTTTTGGGCTATGACTTCTGAAGTCCAGGAGGGAGTGGTACGCAACGAGGTCACACGCATGCTGTGGCCCGAAGAAATGCTCAGGAGGATCGAGGACTTCGCACAAGACTGCGCGATGGTAGTTGCGCGCAATGAAGTTCACTTCAATATGAGCTGAGTCGATCTGATATGACTCTGATGTTGTCTGACGAGCGCGCAGGGAACCGGCATAGAGCTTCTGTCATATTCGGACCTGGCAGCGATACCGATCTGGTGAATTAGTGCATGGGCGACTTGCTCGCAGTAACCGATCACATCGAAGATTACCGGACACTTACTGTCGAGAATCCGGATCAAACTGAAACGCTTTTATGCGGAGGCGGCTTCGAGCGCCGCAACCACCTCGCGCCGTCCCATTTTGCGTAGCTTGTCGATAGCGGGCATGTGTGAAGCGCGCGGCCTTGTGCTTCCCGCCTCCCATTTGTAAATCGTCAGAGGACTCACTCCGATGAGTGTGGCCGCATTTGCAGCTGACAATCCCAGGCGTTTGCGGTGTGAGACCAGTCCGGACGGTCGGAAGCGCAGCGGCTGTCCTTTTTGCTCGCGCTCTGCCGACGCTACTGCAGCTCCGCTACGCCCCAATGCGCGTGCCTGTTGGGCGAGTTGGCGTTTGAGCGTTGCCACGTCTTGATTTAACTCCCGAACTCGCGATTTGTATGTGGCCAGTGCTTTTCTAAGAGGTTCAACTTCTTGGCGCGCCTCCTTGCGCGCAAGGCGCCGGATCTCGGAATGAATTGTTGCCGTAAGTGTGCTCATAGAGGACATTGTTGCACGAGCACGTGTAACGCGAAGGTGACGTGGGAGCATGTCGTAATAAGTCAGCTCCTTTCCATCAAATGCCGAAGTGCATAAGCGGACGACAAAACGGCAGTGCGAGGGCTTTCCGCAAGCGGGCCCAGCGACTCATTCAAGCGCGGGCAGCACCGCCACCGGCGGTTTTTCTACTCTAGACTTTACGCGTGTCTTCCTCATTAGAGCGCCGAGAGGCATCAGGGAAACGGATTCCTTCCTACTCATCTATCCTTGTGAATAAAATTCAAAAATGCAGGCGAGGTGGGCAGCAACTTATGACGACCAAGCTCGATGGCGTCTATGCTGTTTTGAGTTCGTCCCTGAGGCTGAGCATCGAATGGCGATCGTAGACTTTATCCATGGAGCGTACACAACAGCAAACCTACACAATGTCAGATTTGAAGTTCTTCGACCTGAGATCGCTAAGCGTCAATATGACACCCAAACATTTATTCACGTATGGTCGCTATCGACTCGATTGTGATGCAATCGCTCAAGGCGACCACTTTCATGCACGATGCGCGGTCTTCGATCAGCGCGGGACACACTTGGCCGAGCGCGAGTTCATTGGCGAGCCCTGCAAAACTGAATCTGAGGCCGTCGAACGCGCAAGAGCCTTTGGAATAAGGTGGGTGGAGGCTCACACCTAACCAGTGCTCGGACGGCATAGACATGCCGACTCAGTTTGATGCTTGAGGCGGACTATCGGCGCCTCGTTTGGCCTATGAAGCTTACAGGCAACGCAAACTCTCAAAGTACCGACGCGTCGGGGCCGGAAGGGCCGAGGCGGCGGTTTGGTCGCACAGGCCTTACACAGTGAAGACCCGGGAGTCCTCGCCCCGGGCCTGTTATCGTCACCCAGCCACCTTAAATTTATTTGCGCGCTCAGCCGCCAGCGTTTCGGCACCCGCCTTAGAACCCGCCTGGCGGGTTCCTGTAGGACGCACGCCCCTTGCAGAGTTTAAAGACAAAGGTTTGGATGGGGCATCCGGATGAGCTCGCACGGCCGCGCGGACCAGCGCCCCCCCCTACTTTCAAGGGCGCGACACTCGTATCTGACAGTAACACTGCACACGCAGGGCTCTTGTGGTGCACCATCAGCCGCAATGCCTGATTTGCTGCCGCCGCGATCACTTCATTCAAAACGGATTTTCTCAGCTGGTCTCTGCCGAAAAGTGAATACAGGGCTTTCTGATCGAGAAAAACTGCCTGTTGCGTGTGAGCATCAGCCAAGTGCCTCATACGCTGAACTATGACTTTGGTACTTGGGTACGATGAGGGGTTTTTATGGGGCATCCATCCAGAGGCCAAGAGAGGTATGAGCGAAGATTCGAAGGATTCAGCGCAATCGAAGCGTGGCAATTATCGCGACCAACGCAGCCGCAGCAACGATGATCCATGCCCAAGACTGAAGGCGTGCATTGCGCTCCTGGAGATCCTCGTGGTCGTCAAGGATCAAAGGCACTGGACCTGTTGGCTGAGGGAATGTCGATTTAAACTGGATTGAATCTTCGCTTTCTTTCTGCATGGTCGTGATGTTCCCGATACTTCGATTGCCAACGGTCTAACTCTGTACCAGAAGGTGGCCCCCTTCCTCGCCTGGGCCTGCCCTGGCAGTTACCAGCGGATGGCCTGGGCACAGAGCCCATCTCTGCGGCATGTCTCAGAAGTTTCACTCAGAAATGCGAGTGTTGCAACCGAATGCTTCGCGCACTGGCATGTGGCACCCAAGGTAATGAGGGCACCACGTTCATCCGCGACAATTCATATGTAAATTTAGCGCACATTGCATGCGCTAAATATGGCCCGCTACCGCGACAGAAAGCACGGCAGCTCGCGCCCAAGCGAGCAAATTAACCCCTTCCGCGGTAATGCGTATCGCGGTCTGTGAGTTGTCACGCGGCGCTTACCAACCCGACCGAATCCCGCCCATCAATCGGCCTAACCTTCCTTAGTCGCGCCGCTCCGGGCGGCTGGAGGTTCCAGATGCTCAAGCTCGAATGGATCGCCTTGTCGACGGCCGCTCTCTCATCGTGTGGCGGAGGCGATGGGGCTGGCGTACCTCAGGTTGCCGAAGGCGCATTGCAGGCGACGGAATCGGTCGCCCACGCGCCCGCGGCGCAGACCGCCGCCGGTGCCCCAACCACGCCAACCCTTCAGGAGGGGCCTGTCACGGTCGCCAATTCGACCCGCGCTGGTGATCAGGCGCTGCGCGGCGTCGGTGCAACGGCAGACGGCGGTTACGTCCTGGTGTGGCTCTCCGACGCGGGGCCGCTGATGATGCAGGCCTACAACGACAAAGGCACGAAGACAGGTGCCGAAACCGCGATCGTGATCGATGTGTCAGCACGGGCACCCGATGCCGCCGCGCAGGCCATTCAGCAGGCATCCGCCGCCGTTTTGGATGACGGCTCGGTGGTTGTCCTTTACCGGGTGTCCCGCGACGTCGACGCCGGAACGGGCCAGACCAGGAGCGCAACCGGAGCGTATGTTCAGCATGTCGATCGTCACGGCATGTCATTGGGAGCGGCTCAACAGGTCGACGTCATCGCGGACCTCGGGGGTAAGAGTCCCTTCCTGGGTCGACCGTCGGTGCTCGCCCTGACGTCGGATGGTGGCTTTGTTGTGGCATGGACTGTCACGCACTACTCGAGCATCTTCAGCTCGCTGTCGACGCTGTACCTTCGCTGGTTCGACAAGAACGCACGCCCCGTAGGTGCGCCCGCGCAAGTTGGCGACTTCCCTGAACTCGCTTTCAGCCTCCAGCCGGACGAGCGCGGCGGCTTCGCGCTCACGATCGTGCGCACGGACAACTTCTACCGACGTGAAGCCGAAGTGGAGGCCTGGAGCGCGGCGCATTCCTTTGTCGAGATCGTCCCTCCCACGCTGCGCTCCATCGTCCTCATGCCCTTGGCCGGCGGCTACGTACTCTTCGAAGGCGACAGCACTGGCGCATCCGGGCAGCTGCTCAACGCCCAGGGCACCGCAACGATGGCGGCGACGCCGCTTCCGTCGCTGCCGGCGGCAGCGACCGAACTCGCGGACGGCACTTACCTCACCTTGCGACGCGCGGGGAACGGCGCTTTTGCCGTCGAATGGTTCGCATCAGACATGTCGGCCATCGGTACACCGGCAATGCTGGACAGCCGCGGCGTCTTGCCCCAGCTCGCCACTCTTTCCGAGCCGGAGATCGTCTCCGCATGGACAGGCCAGAGTGCCAAGACCGGAACGGACATCTACACCCAGCGCTTCGATGCGATCGCGACGACGATTAGAAAGGCCTGCTTGGCGAGTGCCCGACAGCAACATCTCACCGGGGAGGTGCGCAAGGCGTTCATGACGGCGTGCGATCGTTGAGAAGGCGCGTTCCATTGTGCCAGCCATACGGTTCAGGCCGCGACGGCGGGCATCGAGGAGGTCGAACGGTTTTTTCCGCTGGCTTCCTTTCCCCTCTTCCCGGACGGCAGGGAGCGGCTGCCGAGCTGGCATATATGAGCGCTGCGCAGGCGCCCGACACAGCAAAAGCTGCGGGTAAAGCTGGCTTAAGTGATCAGCTGTGCCCTTGCCTTACCGACCTAGTCAGCCCGCGCCGCCACAGTCCTAGATAGTGAGGGAGATCAAGCTGTACTGGTGGTGGATGCCGCCGCTTTTCCCGGGCGGGCGACACCGACTATCAACCTGGCACATGACAGAGGAGGAAGGCGCCGAATACGGCCTCACCGAAAGGGATGAGAGCAGTCTCAGGGTCGACCTCAAGGATGAGCAAGCCGAGCCCAACCGGCAAGTGGTAAAGCCAAGTTGATCTGTCACAGGACTTGAAGCACCAGCAGAAAGAGCCTCCTGGCGGGTTTGCGTAGGGGCACGAACTGACGCCGTGCGAATGGCCATCTGCACAGGTCTGGTTTGGATACTCGCCTTTAGCTCTACACTACTCCTAGCTTTCGATCCCTGGCTATCAGTGAGCCATGATTTTCAACCTCTCAATCCATCACGGACCTCGGTACCCGATCGTTATTGGGACGGGGCCTGGGTCGCTTGCGGATCTTTGCGCGGCCTGCAACTTCGCAGCTGAAGCTGGGCTGCGCACTGGCCGCAACTATCTGGTTGTGGACTTCCTCGCGGTGGACATTTCGTTGAGCGACGTGGAGAGAAAGACACTTGGCCAGCACTCGGCCCAGCAGTTCGTCCATCTTTCAAAGGTTGCACTGGTCATGCAGCCCGAGTTCTGGAATGGGGTTGCTGAAGCCACCGCTCGAGAGGCAGGCTTGGATATACGCATCTTCCATACCCTTGAAACTGCTACGACCTGGTTGAATGCGGACCCAGGCGCAACTTCGCGGTGAGCGTCGACCGCGCAAGAGAAGCTTCCGACCGAGGCCGGGCTCTCCAAAAGAGGGCGCACAGCCTGGTGACCTGAGGCTGAGCAGTTGGAATCACACCAGGTGAGCGAGCGAGTTCACAAAATGCTGACACCCGAAATGTGGCTCAGCAGATAAAGTGGCTTGCATTCATGACAAGTCGACCAACAAATGCACCTGCCGCAGGTGCTCTGGCCTCCCAGGGACACACGGGAGAAGGGGCGGACAGCGCACTCGAACGACTGGTTCAGTTAAGAGAAGCAGCGGACCTCGAGCAGAGGCCCAACGCACCTGACTCACCCGATGCTCGGGATCATCCCGACCCAGATTGAGTCGAAAGGACCAGATATGACCGTCCCATCCAAGGTCTCGCAGCCGCGTCGGCTGCTGCGGCCGTACTCTTACCCTATGGAGGGGTAGTGCCGAGGTGGATCACGCCTCGACAATGAGGGGCCACAACTCTCGGACTCGGCCTGCTGATCGACACCGGGCTCTTCTTCAGAATAAGGTCGCGCATCGAGATTCAACCGCGTCCACTAGAACGTAGCATCCAGGCTCAGCCGTCACGAAGTGCGTGAAGATGCGCAGTGTTCAGTCGGCTCCAGATAGCGCGACAAGGCCCGGTGAATGCATCGTGGAGTTCACTTTACCGAATCAATGGCGGTAGCTGAGCGACCCATTCCTCAATCATTTCGACCACAGTGAGCCCCCGCAAGGCAGCGTGCGCCTTAAGCGTGCGATGTAGCTCCTCGCGTATGTCAGCGTCGGACACGTGAACCAGCGCGTTTCCCAGTTATGCGTGAAGACGGAGGATCAGGGATTGCACTCGTGGGCGTCGCGGAAGCCTTGCTCATTCGATCCTATCCAAACAGCTAATATTTGCTTGAAATGTGACTCAAAGCATAATCTGCCACCTTTGGTGGATTCTTGCTCATCTAAGGACAAAAAAGAGGATCTGCGTCACACTGACCGGATCAGCGGCGACTGACTTAGGTGTTCATCGCGTTGAGAGGGGTTCAACGAAGGTCCACGCCTCGTCGCAGCACCTGCTCTGCAAGCGCCTAAACGAACTTGTGCCCGCACTGATTCAGCTCGAGAAGACGAGTCTTACTTCCACTCAAGAGTCAAGGTATCTTCTCAGGATCTAAAACCGCCGCCTTCATTAACCGCAGACTCTTCATGGACCACCACTCACTTCGCGACGACCTCGCGCTTGCATTGCGGGCCGCAGACTGGCATGGACTCTCTGAGGGTGTCTGCAACCATTTCAGCGTAGCTGTGGACCGCGACAGGTTTCTTCTCAACCCGCGCGGTCTGCATTGGAGCGAGATCCACGCCGATGACATTCTGCTCGTCGACGGCAAAGGTCAGGTTCTTGAAGGCCGACATCGAGCGGAGCCGACAGCCCTGTTCATTCACGCGGCGGTTCACCAGATCGCGGGCCACATGGTCGTGCTGCACACGCACATGCCCTATGCAACGTCGCTCACGCTAACGGATGCCGGTGCCATCGACCCCCTACTAAGCCAAAATGCCCTGCGATTCCATGAACGCATCTCTGTCGATCGCCGATACAACGGATTAGCGCTCGATCTGGCCGAAGGTCAGCGCATCGCTCATGCAATGAAGGACCGAGACGTCGCGTTTCTTGGAAACCACGGCGTGATCGTCGGGGGTTCAACTATTGCTTACGCCTACGACGACCTGTACTACCTGGAGCGAGCGGCGCAGCACGAAGTCCTCGCACGAAGTTCGGGTCTCAAGCTTGCCTCTATTGCGGATCATGATCTGGCCCGGCGCACAGCCGCACAGATACAGTCCGAGCGGGAACAGTCCGATCTGTTTTTTGAAGCGCTTCGACGACTCGTACCTTGATTTTCGGTTCCTCGAAGTGATTCGTCTTCCGTTGGTCAGCAGCAGTAAGACTGGCGGATTGGGTATGCGTGGGTTGCCATCCGCCAGCTCTCACCCGAAGCGGACATCACTTGAGGTGGATCCTAAGATTTACACCGCCCTAAGCTTCATCCTTTGAGAAGGCGAAATCGCGGATAGGTATGCCGCGTGTCAGGCCTGTGACTTAGCGGGGACTCGATATAACCAGCAGCTTAAAGGTGTCCGGGACGGCTGCCGGTCGCTTCAAATGGTCCTTGTCGCCCGGCTCCTTGAAGTCCGCCGTAGGTGAGTACAGCTCGTGCAGCTCCGGATCCGCAACGATCGTTCGCGCACCCTGCGCGCTGGGGGTCGTGACTCCCACGAATTGGCCGGGAGGGCCTTCTTTGACCACGGTCAGCGTCCCATCAAGTCCATTTGGGCTGTAGGCAAAACCATCCATCCACGCGGCACCGTCCGCGCCTTTCCCGATCGGGACCTGCCCCATCACGACACCCCGCGACGGATCGCTAATTACCATGATCGCGTTCCGGCACACGCTGTACAGGCGCTCCTGAGGATCCATGGCGAGGCCGCTGGGTTCGTCGCAGGGCGCCAGGCTGTAGTGGCTGGTGATGCTCATCGATCGCGTGTCCAACACTGCCATCTGGGCCGTGTCTTCGATGTTGAAATACACCTGACCCTTGCCATTTGCCACGGCGAACTCCGGAACGCCGCCAGCCGGAATCGAGGCCGCAAGAACCTTCAGCGTCACCGCGTCCACCGCCGTCACGTCGTTGGACTTGCCGTTGAACGTGAAGACCCGCTGGGTGAGGCTGTCATAGATGATGGCGTCAGGTTTCTTCCCCACCTTGACGGTCTCCAGCAGCTGGCCCGTGGTCATATCGAACACGCCCATCGAGTCCGAGGAGCCGTTGCTCGTGAACACGCGGTTGAGATCCGGGGCCGGCGCCGCACCATGAACACCCGGGGTCGGTGAGAGCTGGAGCACCGGCTGGTGGGTCCGGGCGTCGATGACCTCAACGCGATCCATATGCGCCACGTAGACGCGATGCGCACGCGTGTCCGCGGTCACATAGTCCCACCGCGTCGCGCCAGGAATCGGGATCTCCTGCGTCAGCTGGGGGGCAGCATGCCCCACCGCCGACGATGCAAGCAATGCACAAGCAAGGGTGACTCTATTAAACATCATTGATCTTCCAAAAGGCGACCGTTCGCAGACCGCAAGCTCGATTGTGGACTCTGATCCCAGCTCAGAGGGAGACGTTCAGCCCGATCTGGTAGGTGGGGCCGTAGAACTCGCGCTGGATGGGCTTGATGGCGCTGCCTTCGGAAAACCGCAGCGGCGTGTTGGTCAGGTTCTTGCCGCTCAGGAAGATGGAAACGGTCTTGCTGATGGCGTACGAGGCCCCGATGTCGAGCGACAGGCGAGGCTCGGAGAAGACGTCTGTGCTGCTGTCGCCGCCGACAGCCCACAGGTTACGCGAGAGGTAGTAGGCAGCGACCCTCAGGTTGACCCCGTTGCGCTCGTAGAAGACCGCTGCGTTGAGCGTGTGGCGCGAGGTCGACGGAAGCGTCGAGGACTCGCCGGGACGGATCTCGAACTTGGAGTCCACGAAGGTGTAGTTTAGGTCGGTGCCCAGACCGCCCCAGAAGCCAGGGAGCTGCTTGTAGCGCTGCTCGTAGTTGAATTCAACACCACGGGCATGCGCATGGCTGCTGTTCGAATAGGAGATGACGTGCGCCACACCAACGAAACCAGCGAACAACCCGTTGTTGGGGAAGGTCTGGTTCGTCACGCTGTTGACGATGTAGTTCTTGAACTCCTTGTCGAACAAGCCCAGCGAAAGGATACCCGCATCGGGCAGGTACTTCTCGATCGCCACGTCGAATGCGTTTGACGTGATCGGCTTGAGGTCGGGATTTCCCTGGGAAACGAAGCCCGAGGACGGGTTGATGTTCAACGACGGGGTCACCTGATTGAACCCGGGCCGCGCAATCGCTGTGGAGTAGGCTGCCCGCAGGTAGGTCGACGGCTGCAATTCGTAGCGGCCCTGGAGGCTGGGGAAGAAGTTCGTGTAGTTCACGTCCTTCGCCACAGGGGAAATGAACGCGTTTCCGGAGGCATCCACGCCCTTGGCGTTGGCAGCGTAGTGGGCGTGCGTGGTTTCGACGCGCAGTCCCCCCAGCACACTCCACGGCCCCTGACTCATCTGGTACTGCCCGTACCCCGCATAGACGCTCTCCCGGGCCGTCAGTTGCTGGAGCGCGGCGTTGGTCGCATTGCTGGAGGAAATGGTCTGGTCGCCGGCGAACAGGTTCTGCAGCAGGCCAGGGGTCATCTGCGGTCCGTTGTTGTACTGACCGTCATAGAAGTTGACGTTGCCACCACTCGAGGCAGAGGTGAGCGGCAGCGCAGGCAGCCCACTGTACGAATAGGGCTGGCCCACCGCAGTGCGAATGCGCGCGCGAGCGCTGAGGCCGGTCTTGATCGACTCGTCTTCAACGTCGAATAGCTTCATCGGTGTCGTGAAGTTCAGCGCAGCAGAGTTCTCCTGGTCGTGGATGGTCTGCGTGCTGTTCTGGAACTTCACCAGGGTGTAGTTGGCCGGATTCAGGTAATCCACGCCATTGGAAACAGTGAATCGCGGCGTGTTGCCGGCGCCGGAATTTGCGTAGCTGATCGTGCCCGTGGCTGGCGTGTAATTGAAGTCCGAGTTGTAGTCGTAGAGCTTGTCGTACGAACCGCGCGTGTGCCCGACCCGATAGTCCAGCTCCTGGTCGCCCCAGGTGTTCCGCCCACCCAGTACAAACACCTTGTTGTTGATCCGCTCCTTTTCGTCGCGCAGGGTCTTGTCGAATCCGTTGGCCGTCAGACCATCGGTGAACACACCGTTGGAGAGCGTGGGGTTCCCGTCCGGAGTGACGGTCAAGCGGTTGCGCAGCACCGTCTCCGTGTAACCGGCGTCGAAGGCGCGAACATAGTACGACTGGGTGGCGTCCGGCTGGTAGCCAAGGTCGAAACCCAGCCCGTGCCGCTTCCGGTTGTACTGGTAGTAGCGCTGGTCCCAGCCGGCGCTGGCCAGTGAAGGGTGCACACCGTCATCCAGGTAGCTGGGCTCAACATCGTCGATGCCGCGCTTGTCGCCGTAGTAGGTCGCGGTCACGACCACCGTGAACGGGCGATCGGAATAGCCGGCCACGCCGCCGCCCGAAGAGCCGACACCGAAGCGGCCGCCGGCGGACAGCGAAATGTCCTGGATCGAAGTGCCTCGCAGAGGTTCGTACCCGGTGCCCAGGCGTGCATCAAAGAACGGCTTTCCGTTCAGGGGCGCGGTCTTGGGCGTGATTTCGATCGTGCCGCCCAGGGCCTCCGCATCCTGCTCGGGCTTGTTGGTCTTCGTCACGGTGATGGCACCGACCAGCCCGGTCGGAATCGCATCGAGTGCGACGGCACGCCCACCACCAAAGGGTGAGGCGTTATTGGAAGGCGGCAGTCTCAGGCCGCCGAAGGTGGTGCTGTTCAGGTCCGCGTCGAGCCCGCGGATGTTGATGTAGCGGCCCTCTCCGGTATCAGTTTCCAGAGAAATCCCCGGGATGCGGCGAACCGATTCCGCGATGTTGACGTCGGGAAGCTTGCGCATCTGCTCGACCGTCATCACGTTGATCAGGTTCGGTGCTTCCTCCTGAGCCAGGCGCGCCGTGCCCTCGGTGGTGCGTTGAGCTTCAATCACCACCGCATTGAGCGCGGTGGTGGGGCGTGCAGCCGTGGACGCGTCCTGTGCGAAGACCGGAACAGCGTAGGCCTGGGCGATCAGCAGCGGGAGAATCGCCTTGCGGAATGAGGAGGACATGGCGTCAGGTCGGGTTGTTACAAAACCCGCGAGGCTATGGGCGCTCTATGACTCGACCGTGACGACTGAAAGGCTTGTGACCCTCCAGGGACACGGGCTGGCGGTCATACGTCTTTCACATCGGGGGCGCATGGCGCCACAGCCGCCTACAGCTCCAGCTGGCAGGCGGTATAGAAGGAGAACCGGTTGGCGGCGACACCCTGAATCCCGCGGCCAACGGAGATGAGCAGATTCCGCCCTTCCGTCAGCTTGATGGTTGCCCCGACGTTGAATCCGCTAGTGGACGGCGCATCGCTCGCCATCGGGCTGCGGTGAAAGATCTCCCCACCCAGGCTCAAGGCGTCGCCGAAAGAGCGCTGGACGAGCGCTCCGAAGTACCAGCTGCTGCGGGCGGTCGCTGCCCGATTCACGAGATACCCGACGCCGGCGTCCCAGGTCCAGGCGCCAGATGTCTTCTGGACCCAGAGCGGAAGCAACAGTTGCGCGCGTCCATTGCCAAGCCCGCGAGCGGCATCACCCGTCGGCAGGAAAGCCGTTGGGTAGATCGCAGCCATCCACCCCTCTTCTGGGCGATTGAGGAACCTGTACTTCACGCCCAGTTCAGCGTCACCCAGGCCGGCCTGCGAACCCGCGCCCGATGCACTGGAAAACGCCAAGGGAATAGCGATGTGGCACTGCGTTTCGGCCGCACAGCCGTAATTCACGTCTGCTGAGAGGGCCCCCGCCCGGCCCTGGTCGGCACGCGTTCCCTGAGCTGACAGATTCACTTCAGTATGGAAGCGATCCACCGGCTGCGGATCGTCTGTCAAGAATGGCGGACCTGCGAGTGAGACTGTGCTGCACCACGCGATCACAGCGAGCACCGCTGACTTTCCGGCAGTCCTCAAGGAGGAACGCCGCCGAGGGCTCGCAAGTTTCCACATTTACTGCTTCTGCTTCTTATCGCGTCATCGAGCGAGGGGCGAAGCGGCCAAGCGGCCGAAGCGCTTCACCCCGCGAAACCAAGCGACGCTCTTGAGCTTATGCAAGGGATGCTCGAAGCAGGCGGCGCATCATCCCACCGAACCGGATTCAGCCTGGGGCACCCTTGGTGGCAGGTCTTTGGGGAAACATCCAAACACAGCCCGTCATGAAGAGCAGCAGAGCCGCAGATGCGTACAAACGACTGAGATGCAGTCCCCCCTGCGATACAGGCTTATCCAGGAGGTCACCCAAGGTCGCACCCAGCGGGCGGGTAAGAATGAACGCCGACCAAAAAAGCGCGGTGCGCGAGATGCGAGTCCAGAAGTAAAGCATAGCGACAACCACCAGGCCTGCACCGAAGACCAGTGCGGCGATCTCGAACCCAAGACCCAATCCGCCCAGATCTTCGTCGGCCGACCAGTCCCCCAGCGCGGTGCCCAGCGTTTGAGAAAACAAGATGGTGACCCAGTAGAACCATTCCGCTTTCGGCGTTGTGATGCTCTGAACCGACACTGTTCGCTCGGACGCGTACCAGGCGCCAAGGCTCAAGGCCAGCAAGGCGGCCACGAGAGCGACGCCCCCTGGATAGCCAAGGCCGAGTGTGCGGTCCGCGAAATCAGCGACGGTGGTGCCCAATGTCGTGGTGCCGACGATCGTTGCCCAGTACAAGACCGGCTGGAATCGGTCGGACCTGACTTGGGCGGCCACGAGCGCAACGAAAATCGCGGTGAAGATCGCGCACCCGACGAGGTAGCCCAGGTTCAGCGACATCGTGACCCAGTCGCCACCCGTCTCGCCCAAGGTGGTCGCCGCGACCTTGACGATCCAGAAGCCCAAGGTGACCGCAGGCACCTTACTCACAGCCGACTGAATTTCTGATTGATGTTCCGTCACGCGAGCTGATTCATAAGACATAAGCTAGCCCTTTCTTGTCGGGATCATACGGAGCTAATCACGCGGCTGTGTGTAGGTCCACGAGTCGTCCGGGCATCGCTGCCAGTTGCAGAGCAGAGTGTTGCTCGATCGAAGCAAGGACCGTCGGACGTCAAAAGGACTCCTCAGTTTCCGACGCGGGAAGCAACTCGTGGATTCGCATTCGTACGTTCCCCGCCCGGTCAGACCCGGCGCGGGTTTCAATTTCAATCAGCATCTCGTCGGCTACGACCAGCATAGAGTCGCGGTCTCGCGCGTTCCGCAACAGCTCCCGAAACCGCTCGGCCACAACGGGCACACGTGCGAACGTGCGCTCGCAAACATCAAAGAGGTACATACGCACTCCAGCTAGCGATCGTCTGCTCACAGGTCGGTCCAATAGGTACCCGCGTTGCTGACTCGACGCTTGAGATTGCAGATTCAGCAACTTGTAGAGCTTCTTGCCGCACCTCAACCTGCTCCAGGTAGCCCGCAGCTAGCAGCCGATCGATCAGCTCGCGTGATCCTGCCCCCAGAGCCGCCTCGATCTCGGTAACGGTCTTCTCGCCGACCACGAAGAACAGCACGGCACGCTCTCGCAGGGAAAGAGCACGAGAGCCCGGAAGCAGTTCCTCGTGCCCAAGGATGCTCTTCTTCAGTTGCATACGGGCATCCCAGGGTGAACAGCTTCGGCTGGGCAACGGCGCATGCATCGTACTGCGGCTTGCCGCACATCCAGCTCCACTTGCTGCGCGATTTCGTGACTGAGTTCGCTGAGAAGCACTGCGGGCAATCGCAGCGGAAGTCCCAGCCGCTGCTGAATGCGAAGCCGAAGATAGGCCTTGGAAGATGCTGGAAAGCTTCGCTTCGCAACATGGGACGGCCACTTGGCCAAAAGGCGTCGCAAGGCACCCGTCAGCACCAAGTAATCAGTTTCGTATTGTTCCGGCCGAGCGGCTCGCCCGACCTTCCATAGGAAAAAATTGAGCATCGTTGTTGCGCTTTAGAGCTGCGGAATGTGCATGGCTAACGTGACGCTCCTGTGAAGATTCAGCCTGTATTCGGACACTGCTTGCGGACGTTGATGGCGGCGGCGCGGGCGTATGCCGCTATGGCGCGCCGCCGCCGAAGCGGGCGCAGCATGCCCCCGGAGCACGCCACAAACCCCGCACCGAGCTGAATCGTTTGGATGCGCTGCAGTCGCCGGTGTCGGTGATGCGCTTCGAACGCGAGAGCGCGGGCGAGCTGCTGCACTTGGAGACCAAGCGCTTGGACCACACCAAGGGCGGGGGCACCGCATCACCGGCCAGGGCGCACCGAACCCGCGGCGTTGGCTGGGAAACTGTTCACCTGGCGATCGACTACTTCCCTCGCGTCGCGCTAGCAGCCATCAAGCCCGACGAGAGCGAGGCCGCCTGCGTGCAGCTCCTACGCGCAGACGTGTGAATGAACTCCCGGCGATTCCGATTCCCTAGTCGGTCACCCATCCGGGATTGAACCGTTCTTCCGGTCTTTGCGTCCACTTCACCCACCGAAACAATGACCCGGCACGCCGGTGGGTTGTGGAACAGCTCATTCGACGGAACAGAGGTCCCGCCGCCACCGATCAGGCAGTACGCCCGAATCCTCGGGCACTGGGTCCACGAGCTCGGCCTGGACCGCGCTGAGTACGGTACACACTCAATGCGCAGTACAAAGGCGACTCTGATCTACCGTCGAACCAAGAATCTGCGCGCGGTTCAATTGCTTCTCGGGCACTCCAAGCTGGAGTCGACGGTAAGGTACCTCGGGATCGAGGTCGACGATGCTCTGGAAATCTCTGAGCAGACCGAGATCTGATCGACGGGGCGGATGCCCCTACAGGTGAACGGGGCGGCGAATCACGCACGACTGCTGTGAGGTCCTGAGCCAACCTCACACTCTCGGATAGAAGCTGCTCGATGCAGAGGGTTCGAGAACGTTCCGACGGTTGCTAAACGTGGGAAAGCATGCGCTTTAATCAAAGTCTCGGCTGCCTGCTGCGGGTGCCATCGAAAACGACATCGCTGAACGCTCTGCTTTACCTAGTCTGCAATCAGTCGATACCCGATCGCGGTTTCAGTCAGCAGGTGCCTGGGTTTCGCGGGGTCGGCTTCGAGCTTCGACCTGAGATGCCCCATGTAGATGCGCACGTAATGCGTCTGCTCGGCATGTGGCCCTCCCCACACCTGTTGCAGCAGTTGCCGATGGGTGAGCACGCGTCCTGCATTAGCCACCAAGATGGACAGCAGCCTGTATTCGATGGGTGTGAGATGGACATCCTGGCCACCGCGCCGGACGATGCGCGCCTCCCTGTCGATCTCTACGTCACCAAACCGGAAGGATCCCGCCGCCTCCATCTCGAGGCCCGCCCGCGGACGCCGCAGGTTTGCGCGAACCCGCGCCAGCATTTCGCCCACGCCGAATGGCTTGGTGAGGTAATCGTCGGCCCCCGCATCCAGGGCGTCGATCTTGTCCTGCTCACCGGCCCTGGCTGAAAGCACAATGAGGGGAACCGACGACCTGCCGCGAACCTGACGAATCAGTTCGATGCCGTCACCGTCCGGCAAGCCAAGATCGACCAGGAGCAAATTCACCTCGTGGGATTCGACGGCGCGGGCTCCCTCCTGCAAGGTGCCTGCCTCTTCCACACGCCAGCCTTCGGCTTCCAAGGCTGTGCGCACGAAGCGGCGGATACCCGGGTCGTCTTCAACGATGACGGCAAGATTGGCTCGCATGGGTCACTCAGGCATGGCGGGCGGCGGCCGCCGCGGCAACGTGACGATGAACTGGGCCCCGCCGCCGGATGCATTCCGGGCCGAGATCGAGCCCTTGTGCGCATCGATCACGGCCTTCGTGATGGCAAGGCCCAAGCCGACGCCGTGGGTCGATGACTCGTTCTGGCCGCGCTTGAACTTGTCGAAGAGCTCCCCCTCATGGCCCGCCAGCTGGCCCGGCAAGCCTGCCCCATGGTCGCGCACCTTGAGCACCAGGCTGTGAGCGGTCGCATGGGCCTCGAGCTCGACGGGGGGCTGCCCATACTTCGCGGCGTTCTCCAGCAAGTTCACGATCACACGCTCCAGGAGCGCTGCGTCGAATTCCACGAGGGGCAGATCCGGGGGGATGCTGACAATGACATCGGCCTGCGGCAGTAGATGCTCCACGGCGCGGAGCGATGAGCCGACGACTTCCTCCACGGAACCCCACTCCAGGCGCAGGTTGACGGCGCCGCTCTGCAGCCGGGCCATGTCCAGGAGATTGCTCACCATCGTATTGAGGTCTCGTGCCCGCCCGGAGACGGCCGCCGCGGCCGCCGCCTGCGCTTCGGAGAGCGGCGGCTGTGAGTGCAGCAGCGACTCCGCGATGCCGATCAACGCAGTCAGCGGCGTCCGCACGTCATGGGAAATGGCCGCCAGCAGCGCGTTGCGCAGCCGCTCGGACTCCATCTCGACCAGGGCCTTCTGCGCGATGTCGACATAGTGCACGCGTTCCAGGGCAATGGCGACCTGCCGGGCCAGGGTGTCGAGCTGCTTCTTCTGGTCAGGCGCCAGCAGGGCTGCCGGATCAGCCGGCTTGAGCGCAAGCACGCCCCGCACACGTATCGGCGCCTTCAGCGGCGCATAGTGCCAGCTCTGGGCACCCAGCGTGGATGTCGCATAGCCCGCGGGCTGTCCGTTGTTGAAGCACCAGTCCGCCACGCTGGGGTCGAACTGTTCCGGAAACTTCTCTGGCAGCGCGAGGCGATCGTGCGCGTCGCTCACCATCACGACGGCACGGCCGCCGAACTGGCGCTGCACCGCAGCCTCACCCAATGCAACCACCTGCTCCACCAGGAGCGCTGCCGAGAGATCCCGCGTCAGTTCGAAGAGAAGCTGGGCACGGCGCTCGCGCGTGCGCGACACCTGGACCTGGAATTGAAGTCCCGCGGTGAGCTGCCCGATCAGGAGCCCCACGATCAGCATCACGACGAATGTCACGATGTACTGGGCATCCGAAACAGCAAAGGTGAACCGCGGGGGCACGAAGAAGAAGTCGAACGCGGCAACGCTCAGGACCGCCGACAGGCCGGCCGCACCGCTGCCAAACCGGTACGCCACCGCCACCATACCCAGCAGGAACAGCATCACGATGTTGGTCAGCTCCAGGAATGGCGCCAGTAAGGTGGCCACCGCCGTGATGGCCACGCACGCAGCTGCCGCCCAGGCGAACCCCGGCAAGGCCGCGCGCCAGCGCCCGGCCTGGTCGCCTTCGATGTCTTGCCTCTGGACGACGGCGCCCAGCTTTCGCACGCGCTGGGTCTGGCTCACCAGGACAAGGTCCAGGCCGGGCGCGAGTTCGGCGATGCGGGAAGGGGTCGGCCGCGCGGCCCAGGATCGCCAGGAAGGCCGCGGCCGGCTCCTTCCCACGACCAGGATGGCGCAGTTGATCTGCTGCGCATGTTCGACCAGGGCAGTGGCCGGGTCATCACCTGCGATTACCTCGGTGGTGGCCCCCAGGTCCTCCGCCAGCTTCAGCACGGCGAGCAGCCGGTCCTGCCGGTGCTGGGGAAACTTGCGCAAGCCCAGTGTCTCCACATGCACCGCATGCCAGCGCACATTCAGCTGGTTCGCCAGCCGTGCGGCGGTTCGCACGGTCTGGTCTGCGCCCTCGCCGGGCCCGATGCAGGCCAAGATGGCGCCGGACGTGTTCCACGACGGCAGGCTCCTCGACTGCTCCACACGCCAGCTGCGAACATCCTCCTCGACATGCTCCGCGGTGCGCCGCAGCGCCATCTCACGCAAGGCGATGAGATTGCCCTTGCGGAAGAAGTTCTGGGCGGCGCGTTCCGCCTGTTGGGGCAGGTAGACCTTACCGGCCTTCAGCCGTTGCAGCAGTTCATCCGGCGTGACGTCGACCAGGATGACTTCATCGGCATCGTCGAGCACCGCGTCGGGCACCGTCTCATTCACCCGGATCCCGGTGATTGCACCCACCGTGCCATTCAGGCTCTCCAGATGCTGCACATTCAGGGTGGACCAGACGTCGATGCCGGCATCCAGCAGCTCCCGGACGTCCTGCCAGCGCTTGGGATGCCTGGAGCCCGGCACATTGGAATGCGCAAGTTCATCCACGAGCAGGATCTCCGGCTTGCGTGCAAGCGCGGCATCGAGGTCGAACTCCGGGATGGCGCGGTCGTGATAGGCCAGCTGCCGTCGCGGCAGTTGCGGCAGGCCCTCCACCAGCTGCGCCGTTTCACCCCGGCCATGTGTCTCCACCAGGCCGACGACCACATCGTGTCCGGCGCCGAGCGCACGCTGTGCGGCAGCCAGCATGGCAAAGGTCTTGCCCACCCCCGCGTTGGCACCAAAGTAGATCCGCAGCTGCCCCTGCCTCGCGCGGCCCTCTTCCCGCCGGAGCTGCTCCAGCAATTCGTCGGGATCCGGGCGTGTGTCGCTCACTGCATCGCATCCAGTGCAAGGTTCAGGCGCAGCACGTTCACGCGCGGCTCACCCAGGAAACCCATGAGGAGTCCCTCGGTGTTGGCATCCACGATCGCCTGGACGCGGGCCGGTGGCAGGCCCCGGGCCCTGGCGACACGACGGACCTGGTAGTTCGCGGCTGCCACGCTGATGTGGGGATCCAGCCCGCTGCCGGAAGCCGTCACCAGGTCGATCGGGACGGGCGCCGTATTCCCCGGGTCTGCGGCGCGCAGCGCTTCAACGCGCCCTTTCACGGCATCCGCGAGCGCCGGGTTGGCAGGGCCGAGGTTCGAGCCGCCGGACGAGCCGCCGTTGTAGGGTTGCGGCGAAGTGGCTGACGGCCGGCTCCAGAAATGCTTCGGATCGCTGAAGGATTGCCCGATCAGCTCCGAGCCGATCACCCGGCCGTCCTTGCCTGCGATGAGGCTGCCGTGGGATTCCCTGGGAAAGAGCGCCTGCGCCGCACCTGTGACCACCAGAGGGTAAAGCACACCGGTGACCAGGGCCAGTACGGCAAAGAGCAGCACCAGGGGACGAATCTCGGACTTGATGTTCATGACGATTCCCTTCAGACCATGCCCGTTGCTGCCAGCACCAGGTCGATCGCCTTGATGCCGATGAACGGGACGACGATGCCTCCCACGCCGTAGATGGCGAGGTTGCGCCTCAGGAGGCTCGCCGCGCCGATGGCACGGTAGCGAACGCCCCGCAGCGCCAGCGGGATGAGCGCGAAGATCACCAGCGCATTGAAGATGACGGCGGAGAGGATGGCCGACTGGGGGCTCGCCAGGTGCATGACGTTGAGCTGCGAGAGCTGCGGATAGGTCGTGACAAAAATCGCCGGGATGATCGCGAAGTACTTGGCGATGTCGTTGGCAATGGAGAAGGTCGTGAGCGAGCCGCGCGTCATCAGCAGCGCCTTGCCCGTCTCGACGACTTCGAGCAGCTTGGTCGGGTCGGAATCGAGGTCGACCATGTTGGCGGCCTCCTTGGCCGCCTGGGTACCGCTGTTCATCGCCACCGCCACGTCGGCCTGCGCCAGCGCAGGCGCGTCGTTCGTGCCGTCACCGGTCATCGCCACCAGGCGTCCCTGCGCCTGGTATTCACGGATCAGCTTGAGCTTCGCTTCGGGGGTCGCTTCCGCCAGGAAGTCGTCGACGCCCGCTTCCGCTGCGATCGCCGCAGCCGTGAGCTTGTTGTCACCCGTCACCATGATGGTCTTGATCCCCATGCGGCGCAGTTCTGCGAACCTGTCGCGAATGCCGCTCTTGACCACGTCCTTGAGCTCCACGGCGCCCAGCACCGTATGCCCTTCGCAGACCACCAGGGGTGTGCTGCCGCGGCGCGCGATCTCGTCCGCCACCCGGGCCACCTCGGCCGGCATGGCGCCACCTTGGGCTTCCACATGCCTGCGGATGGCGTCAACCGCGCCCTTTCGAAGCACCCGGGGCATGGCAGCGTGCTGCGGGATGTCCACGCCGCTCATGCGGGTCTGTGCCGAGAATGGAATGAACACGGCGTCCTCGATGGAGCCCAGCGCCACGTCCATGCGCCGCGCCAGCTCCACGATGCTTCGGCCCTCGGGCGTCTCGTCCGGCAGTGAAGCGGCCATCGCCACCCGGGCGAGGTCCTCCTCAGGCACACCCGGTGCGGCATGGAAGCTGGAGGCCTGGCGATTCCCGAACGTGATGGTGCCGGTCTTGTCCAGCAGCATCACGTCGACATCGCCCGCCGCTTCCACCGCCCGTCCCGAGGTGGCGATCACGTTGGCCTGCATCATCCGGCTCATGCCGGCCACCCCGATCGCCGACAACAAGCCGCCGATGGTGGTCGGGATCAGGCACACCAGCAATGCGATCAAGGCGGTGATGGTGACCACGGTGCCGGATTTCATGGCGTCGACCGCGTACATGGAGTACGGCAGCAGGGTGACGGTGACGAGCAGGAAGACGATGGTGAGCGCCACCAGCAGGATGGTCAGCGCAATCTCGTTCGGCGTCTTCTTGCGCTTGGCGCCCTCCACCATGCTGATCATGCGGTCGAGAAAGGATTCACCAGGATTGACGCTCACGCGCGCCACCAGCCAGTCGGACAGCACCCGCGTGCCGCCCGTCACCGAGGAGAAGTCACCGCCTGCTTCACGCACCACGGGTGCGGATTCGCCCGCGATCGCGCTCTCGTCCACGGCCGCAACGCCCTCGATGACCTCCCCGTCCAGGGGAATGAAGTCGTGGGCCTCCACCAGCACGACATCGCCCTTTCGAAGCTCGGAGGCATGGCAGGGCAGCCACTTCAACCCGTGGTAACGCACCGCCTGCTTCGCCTCGAAGCGCTTTGCCCAGGTGTCCTTCTTCAGGCTGCGAAGGCTGGCCGCCTGGGCCTTGCTTCGGCCTTCGGCGAGGGCTTCGGCAAAGTTCGCGAACAAGACGGTGAACCAGAGCCAGATGGCCACGCTCAAGGTGAACCAGGCGGGTGCATCACCGCCGCCCTGCAGCGACTGGGCCCAGAGCAGCGTCGTGACGATGCTGCCGATGTAGACCACGAACATGACGGGATTCGCGAGCTGGACACCGGGCTTGAGCTTGGTGATGCTGGCCAGCAGGGCCGGCTTCACGAGCGCCGGGTCCATGAGCCGCAGCTGGCGTTCCTGGTTCCTGAGGATGGCGGCCACATGGGCGTCCCCGGGCTGTGCGGAAGCCGGCGCGCCGGCAAGGGAGTCGTTGTTGTTCATGATGGGGCCCTCACTTTCCGCCGTACAGCATCAGGTGTTCCGCACCCGGGCCCAGGGCCAGGGCAGGCACGTAGTTCAGCAGCCCGATCAGGGCGACACAGCCGACCAGCAGCACGACGAACAGCAATCCGTGCGTGGGCATCGTTCCCGGCCCGACAGGAATGCGCTTCTTTGCGGCGAAGGAGCCCGCCATGGCCAGCACCGGGACAATGATCCCGAAGCGCCCGAGCCACATCACGATCGCCAGGGCCGCGTTGTAGAACGGGCTGTTCGCGGACAGCCCGCCGAACGCGCTCCCGTTGTTGTTGGCTGCCGAGCTGAATGCATACAGCACCTCGGAAAAGCCATGCGCCGCGGGGTTCGCGATGCCGGCGCGACCTGCTTCTGTCATGAGGGCGACAGCGGTGCCGACCAGGACAAGGAGTGGCGTCACGAGAATCGCGATCGACGTCATCTTCATCTCGTACGATTCGATCTTCTTGCCCAGGTATTCCGGGGTCCGCCCGATCATCAGCCCGGCAATGAAGACCGCAAGGATGGCGAACACCAGCATGCCGTACAGGCCGGATCCCACGCCGCCGACGACCACCTCGCCGAGCTGGATGTTGACCAGGGGCACCATGCCGCCCAGGGGCATGAAGCTGTCGTGCATGCCATTCACGGCGCCGCAAGACGCATCCGTGGTGATCGTGGCGAAGAGCGCGGTCTGCACAATGCCGAAGCGCGCCTCCTTGCCTTCCATGTTTCCGCCCGGCTGGCCGGGGCTCGCCGCCTGGTCGACCATCAGGCTGGCGAACTGCGGGTTGGCCTGCTGTTCGTAATGGGTTGTCGCGATGTCACCTGCGACAAACATCAGCGCCATGGCAATGAAGACGGCCCAGCCCTGGCGACGATCGCCCACCATGTGGCCGAAGGTGAAGCACAGGGCGGCACCGATCAGGAAGATCGCCAGCATCTGCACGAAATTGGTGAGGGCGCTGGGGTTCTCATAGGGGTGCGCGCTGTTGGCATTGAAGAACCCGCCTCCGTTCGTGCCAAGCATCTTGATCGCAACCTGTGAGGCGACCGGGCCCATCGGCAGGATCTGGACTTGCGTGGACTTGTCCTCGAGGACGATCTCCCCCTTGGCGTCCTTCACCGGCTGCCCGTCCGCCCCGAGCCTGGGCTCCTGGTACCTGACCGGCTCCAGCGTCCTGGCTTCCTGGTAGGCGTCGAGGCTTTGCACCGAGCCTTGCTGTACCTGGACGATGGCGATCACGAACGAGATGGGAAGCAGGATCCACAAGGTGGCCCTGCAAAGGTCGACCCATGCATTGCCCACGGTCGCGGATGAGTGCCGGGCCAGGCCCCGGATCAGGGCGATGGCTACGGCGATGCCGGTGGCGGCCGACAGGAAGTTCTGCACGGTCAGTCCCAGCATCTGCGTGAGATAGCTCATCGAGTTCTCACCGGCATACGCCTGCCAGTTCGTGTTCGTGACGAAACTGATGGCGGTGTTGAAGGACAGGTCGGGCGACAGCCCCTCGAATTTCTGCGGATTCAGCGGCAGCCAGAATTGCAGGCGCTGCAGAAGGTAGAGAAACAGCACACCCAGGCCGTTGAACAGCAGCACGACCATTGCGTAGCGCAGCCAGCTCATTCCCGCGCCGGCATCGATGCCGCACAGGCGGAAGAGGGGCGCCTCCACGCGACGGGTCCACGCCAGCTTTCCCTCCATCACGTTCGCGATGAATCGGCCCAGAGGCAGCGCGAGCGCGACGAGTACGGCCAGGTAGAGACCAAGCAGCATCCAAGCTTCGGATGTCATAGGTCCTCCGCGAACAGCAGGGCCCACAGCAGATAGGCCATGAGTGCCGCCGTGAGAAAGCCGGCGAATCCGTAGATCACATGCGCGGTATTCATGCGCTTCTCACGCCCTTGCGCTGCAGGGCATCGACACCCCACGCCATCGCCACCATCAGCAGCCACAGAGCGGCTGAAGCCATGAGGAAGATTGCGTCCAAGACCGTTTCTCCAAGTGATGAAGCAGGAAGGAAGTCTCGGTGCGATCGCAGAAAAAAGCTGAAAAGATCGCGGTGCGTCCCGCAAAGAAAGCATAAAAATCTGCCGGTTGCGAGACGGCGGGCCGCTTTTTCCAACGAACAATTCGGCTGTGCTTGACCCATGGTTGGGACAGCGAACGGGAGCCTGAGTACTCCTTTCCACGGCCCTGCCGGAGAGGACCTCAAGGACTAGGCTAGCCGGGCCGGCTGGCTGCGTAAAAGTTGCCGCTTGATCTAGGTCGCCCCTGCGGCGTGTTGCTGTAAGGGCTTGGGTGGCGGTTCCGTTTCGATTGCCGCTATAGAGCATGGTGCTTCCAACTTCATGAGGAACTCACCATGCGTAGACCACGTTCAACCTAGACCTTGGGGTGCCTGCTTGTTTAGAAGCCGCCGCTGAAGCCGAAGTAGATGTGGTCACTTCGAACCCGCCTTCAGCTCGCGGACAATGCTTGCGATTTGGAACTTTGCATCGGCGGACCAAGGCGACTTTGATCTAGAAGAGGATCTGTCTGGCCCCAGCCGGGACGGAATTCACTGGGCGACACCAGCAATCCGCGCTGATCACGGGATGTTCCAGAATGGGTCGCGTGCCTTTGGCGTCGCGAGTCCCCTTGTGATTGGCCTACAACCGGTGCACCCAAGCAGCGGCCATTCGAGACAGCGTCGGTCGCAGAGCTGAACGGCCGCTTGGTGCCGGTCAGCGTAAGTACGTCTGCCGGCCACCAGCGTCGGCAATCGCTGCGAAGCAGTCAGTCACGAGGCAAGTAGATCGGGCGTCTGCTTCCGACCTAAAGCGGACACTGTTCGCGGAGCGACTCAGATTTCTTCGCCTTGAGACGCTTCACGTAGCCTTTAGCAGGCCGCGCAGTGCTTTGACCCAGGCGACCGTATGCTATTGAGGTCCGCGTCTAACCCGCGGATATTGATGTAGCGGCTTCTCAGTATCAGAGTCGGACGAAATCTAAGGGATGTGACGAATCGATTCCGCAATGTTGACTTAGGGAAGCTTGCGCATTTGCTCGACCGTCATCAAGTTGATAAGGTTCAGTGCTTCCTCCTGAGCCAGACGCGCTGACCTGGGATATGGCCAAGGCGGTGAGTGTCAGTCCCGCCAGAACGTCGCGGAGATCGTCCGTGTCGCAAATGCAAGCGAGGGCCTTCAGCTCCACTTCTAGCGCGTTCCGTGGATCTCCACATCCACCCGGCGATCGGGCGCCAGACAAGCGATCAGCGCCGGGGTCGGTGCCCTGCCGCGACAATACTGCGCTTCAGTCACTGGATGAGCCTCGCCCTCCCCGCTCACCACGATCTTCTGTGCCGGCACGGCGCCTGTCTGTACCAGATAGTTCCTCACGGCCGCCGCCCGCCGGTATGAGAGCGACGCGTTGTAGCGCGGCGATCCGATTCGGTCCGTGTGGCCAGTCACCTGCACGGTGTCGTATTGGACCTCCTTGAGATCGTTCGCCAGCTTGTCCAGCGATCGCTGGCTAGTCGGCTTCAAGGCCGATTTGTCGAAGTCGAAAAGAGAATCGGCCGATAGGCTGACCCGCGACAGGATCAGGGGTTCCACTGGCACCGTCGGCGGTGGCGGGAGAGTCGCCTGGGGGATCGCCGCAGCAGACAGTGGAATCGGCTTTGGCGACGCGGCAACCGCAGCGACAGGACGCGATGCCGGCGACACACCGAAGTGATAGACCAGCCCGACCGACACCATGTCGACATTGCCGCGGTTGCCCACTGCGTCCTTGATGCGATAGCGCTCACCTTCGAGGCGTACGGCCAGGCGCTCAGTCAGATCGTAGTTCAGGCCAATGCCGTACTTGATGCCGGTCGAACGTTGGCTGGGCGTAGCGCTTGCATAGGGGATGCGTGCAGCACCAGTCGCGCTGAACTGATCGGTGACCCGCGTCGAGGTCACGCCAACGCGCCCGAACGCTGAGAGTTTTTCCATCAGCGGCAGGGTGCCGACAAGGTCGGCATCCCAGCCCTTGACGCGCATCTCGCCGGTCAGAGATCCGGCGGGAGAAGAAGACGCGGTGTAGCCGAACTTCCCCAGGTCAAAGTAGCCGAACTCCAGCCCGAAGTACGGATTGATCTGGTAGCCACCGAACAGCTTGCCCCCGTTGCCGCTGTCCCGATTCTGGATGCCTGTGGTGCCCAGCCCTTCGCCGCCGAGCCCGCTGGTAATGCGTGCATCGTCGATGGTGACGCGTGTTCGACCGAGGCTACCACCGGCATACCAGCCCCCGGAAACCGCAGGCTGTGCGCTTACGGATAGGGGCCCTACGAGTGCGAGTGCAGCCGCGACGAGGACCATCGGTGATTTTGATTTGAACGTCATGAATTTTTCCTTCGTGTCGAGTGCCGAGCTGGATCAGGGAACGTTGATCACGGTGTTGACCATGGTCACGGAGGCATTGAGTGAGAGGATGCGGCCATCGATGGTCGCGAGCGTTGCGTTGCCCGGCGTCGATACGGAGGCCCCCTGCTGGGCGATCAGGGTCCCGACCATGATGCCCCCACCTGCGGCGTTGATGGTCGCGGCACTGCCAACCTGCCAGAACACGTTCTTGGCCTGCGCACCGTTGACCAGGATCACGTTGGCGGGAAAGGCCGCACCGGGGCCACCGACCGTCAGCGTGGACGCCATCTGGAAGACCCATGCCGCATTGGGATCGCCCTGCCCGTCCAGCGTCAGATCACCGCCCTGAATCATGAAGGACCCGGGGGCCGAGGTGTAAGTGCCCGGCGCAAGCGTGAGCCCGGCGAGGTTACCCGTTCCGCCGCCTGCGGCGGGGCCCGGTGGCTTTGCCGCGAGCGCGTTGTAGGCGGCCAGCGCATCGGCACGAGCCTGAAGGGCAGTGGCCGCTGTCGATGCTGTGCCCTCGGTAGGACAGTTGACAGTCGGCGGCGGAGCTGCTGTGAACACGCCAGCCTGAACGCTGCCAATGTTGCTTCCGGTCTCTGTGTAGGTGCAGCCAGGACCTGCGTCATGAAAGCCAGTCACCAAGGTCGAAGCCGCCGTGGTGCCGATGGCGCCGTTGTTGATGACGGTACTGACGCCCTGGTTCGTGATACCTGCGGAGCCACCGAAGGCACCGAAAGGCAGAGCACCACCCAACGCGACGACAGACGACACCGCAGGTGACGCAGGAGTGACACCCGGCGTCGCTGGGGCAAGAGGAGTGTTGAGGGCGGGGTATGCCGAGCCGTCGAAGCCCAGAACGGGATCACGGTCACCACCGCCACAGGCGGCGACCGTGCACAGGAGCAAGGCAGCCGCGAGAGATCGCGCGGCGTGTGAAGAAGAGGGATACATGAAGTCCTTGAGGCAAGAGAACCGGCATCCGCAGAGTTGCGAATGGAGGGGGTGTCCATTGAACGGCACTTGGTCGGCGTTCAGGGCAGAAGGACAGCTTAGGTCAGCGGTTGTGATTCGTCTGTACGCTGGCGCACCGTTGGGGAGATGGATGCCCGTTCACCAGCCAGCTCCCGGAAGGTCACCCCTCGATGAAGAGATCTCATCAAGGCCGCACCGGCACTCACCGCCGGGCGACGCCTGACATCGTTGAGAAATTGCTTCCCGGTTGACCCGGGTTTGACACAGGTCAACTCAACTATCGATGCTGCCTGCAAGCATCCCAGCATCAAGATGTCTTCCGGAGGCTCTTGCGTAGCCTAAGGTTGAATGCGAGGTATGGCGCCTTTTACCTAGCTTCGATAGGCATAAGACCTACACGAGCTGCACCGGCGAAACATAGTCTCTGCATGCGGGCGATCAACCTGCCTGGGGGAGAACGGGATGAAGTCGGATACAAATAGGTTCAGCGAGGCCTCGGCGTACGCGTTAGCAGCAGTCGTCCTGGGCGCGCTGCATGCGCCCCTGCCGGCCCTCGCTGACAGCCTCACGGTCCCGGTGAGCGCAACCATCCTTCCCCACGCAAGCGTGCAAGTGCTGGCCCAGCCGTCCACCGTGGTCCTGACCGCGAAGGATATCGAACGCGGCTATGTCGAACTGCCGTCCCGGCTGCGACTGGCGGTGAAGAACAACACGCCGGGCTACATGCTGGTGTTCGCCGGCGAAGGCGACTTCGTGCGCCAGGTGCGCGTCAGCGGCCTGGGCTCGGACGTTCAGATGGGCGCGGGCGGCGGCGGGGTCACGCTCAGGACCCCGGGCCGCGGCATGAACCAGAGCCTGCTGGACATCGGCTTCCGTCTCGAACTCGCCCAGGGCGTGCAGCAGGGCGTCTACCCCTGGCCGTTCCAGGTGTCCGTCGTTCCGCTCTAGGGCTGGAGCCGGCACACGAAGTCCGGCAGGTCGACGAAGGTCTCCCCGCTCCTGGGGATCACGATCTCGAAGGGGCAGGGCCGCCCCTCCACCATGGCGTTCGCGCGGTAGGTGCCGGGCGCGATGTTCTCCAGGTAGAACTCGCCCTCCCTTCCGGTCTGCAGCTGGACGGACTTTCCACCCGCGAGCAGCGTGAGCGACTGGTACACCAGGGGCACGGTGCCGCTTCCCGCTTCGTACTTCAGGAGACCACTGAAGGCCTGGATCTTCCTCGCCTCGAAATCGATGATCGCACCGCTGCGGGCGGACGGGGACACCGTCCTCGAGGTAGCGGCGATCTCGTAGTCGATGGGCACCGTCTCGGGCGCGATCGAGATCTGGTTGTCGAAATAGGCGTTCAGGTTCGGCACCAGCAGCCGGCCGTGCGCATCGGTCATGCCGATGTCCTGCGCGGCCGCCATCACCTTCACGCCAGGCACTTCGCCGACCCGCACGATCGCGAAGCTGTCGGTCAAGGGACGGCCCAGTGCCGTTTCACCGCCCACGTACGCCACGCTGCCGGCCACAGAAAGCCGCTCGGTCGTGGCGGTCGGGCCCAGCGGAGACCGTGAGGCATCGTACTCCGCGCGCAGAATCACTGCGGGTGCGTTGTACTGGGCCTGGGACAGCAGCGTCGTACTGCTTCCGCTGGCGTCGGCCGAGCGCCCGGCCGTGAGCTGGTAGCCCAGGCCCTCGCCGATCGGCTGGTTCCGCATGAACTGAAGGACTTCGGAATGGCGATCACCGTCCTGGCGGAGGTTGGCATTCGCCGTGTACTGGCGGTCGAAGAAATAGGTCAGGCCAACGAACGCCTCGGTCCGCCGGCTGGTGTCGCGCGTGCGCGTGAGGCTCGCGGTGAGCGACACGCGGCCGGAAACGATGGAACGCGTGTAGGCGATGGACGAGACGCGCTGCGGGGTGAGTGCCAGGAAGGCGACCGAGCCCGAGGGGGCGCTGCTGCGTGCCGGGTCGGTGGCCATCACCGACTGGCTGAGGGTGATGCTGCCGCCTTCCTTCGGCAGGGTATAGCCCAGGCTCGCGTTGCCTTCATACCGGCGGTTGCTCAGCGTAGGCGGCTCGCCCATCACGGCGTAGTTGCCCTGGTCACGCCGCAACGACAAGCCCAGGTTCCAGCGCGCCCCCTGGAAGTTGTAGCCCAGGGAGGTGGCCGAACCCTGCAGGCCCGAAGCTCTGCTGAATGCTGCCGCCAGGTTCGCCACGCCCCAGCGTCCCAGGACCAGCGTCGCCGACGGACCGGCATTCACGAAGCCGGGTGCCCCGTCCGCGCGGACGCCAAGGGTGAGCGCGCGGGTGAAGCCATAGCGGTGGAAAAGTGAAAACGCGGGTTTGCCGTAGCGGTCGCTTTCGAGGCCGTACCGCCGACGGAACGCGCCGAGGTTGTAGCTGTATTCGTGCAAGCCGGCCTGCAACGGGCGGTCGCTGAAGTAGAACGCATAGTCCAGCGTCTGGGTACGGCCGAACGAATCGCGCAGGACCACCTGCACATTGCGCGCGCCGTTGTAGGCCAGGATGTCGGTGAGCTGGAACTGCCCCGGGCTGACGGTTTCGGAGCGGATCTTCTGGCCATCCAGGTAGACCTCGAGCTGGCTGGGCAGCGCCACCTGGCCACTGAGGGTCTGGGTGGGAAACCGCACCAGGTAGGGATTCAGGTCGTACAGCTTGGAGAGGCTCAGGCCGCCCAGGTTCACACCGTTGCCCAACTCGCGCGAAGGGGTGAAGAAGTCGCCCACCACCCACCGGCGAAGGGTGTCGCGTTCGTCCCGCGTCGCGCTCGACATCAGGCGCACGAACCTGTGCCCACCGTCCGGCGACTGGGTCGTCGCGCCGTTACTGACGAACAGGTCGTCGCCCTGCCGCCAGCCGCCTTCCAGGGTGCCCGTCCAGAGCGCCCGCTGAAGTGCGGTGCCGGATTGGGTGTCGAGCGCGTAATTGAGAAATCCGCTGTTCTCGTGCGGCACAAAGCCGCGGCCGGGCCCCGTCGGCGAGCCCAGCGCGCGCACCGGCAGCAGGCGGGGGTCCGCGGTGATGGCGAGCGTCAGCGCGCGGGCGTCGAAGCTGTAGCGAACGCCCTGGATCGACCGCAGCGATACGTAGCGGTCGCCGTTCAGCACGGCGGTGGCGGCGGCGGCCGGCTGGATCCCCAGGGCCTTGAAGTCGTCTTCGCGCACCATAAAATCACCACCCGCGGTCCGGCTGACAAAGCGGTCTCCCTTGTCTTCGCTGTTCACCGTTACGCGCAGCACCATCTCCTCGGGCTGTACCGAGGCCACCGGCGGGCCAGCGGGCGCATCCTGCGCCAGCGCCCCCGGGGGGAGCGTCGCACCCACCGCCAGCGCGACCGCGGCGACAGGACGGAGGGACGAGAGCCAGCGCTTAGGGGCAGTCCGCACGGCTGACATCCAGCTTGCGGACGCGGCTGAGCCTGTCGGTCTTCAGCGTCACCTCGATCGACGCCAGAGCGCGGCAGGTCGCGGCATCCAGTGTCGTGCTGAACGCCTTGGTGGTACCGGCGAGCAGGTAGCGATCGGCCAAGGTCATCGCATAAAGCTCCTTGCCGTCGGCTCCCAGGCCACGGAGATGGATGCCCTCGATGACCTGGTGCCTGTTGCCCGTGTTGTGGGCCGACAGCTTCAGCACGCCCTTGTCCAGGGACGCGACCTGCAGTTCGGCGTCATCCGTCGCCTGCACGGGCGTCACGAAGATCGGCGCTCCGAATCGCAGCAGCAGACTCACCTGCGCGCCGGGGCCTGTGGCTTGCGAGAGAGCGTTCGGCTTCGGCATTTCCTGGATGAAGAGCCGATAGGTTTTTTCGGCTTGCACCACCGGCTTGCGGGCACCGACCCGGATGACGGACTCCTGCCCCGGCTCCACGCTCAGGATCTTGGGAAAGAAGATCAGGTCGTTCGAAGAGGTGTAGCGGTCGGCGCCCTGCGCGTCCTGGGTCCACTCCATGGCGTCCACCTGAAAGCCGATGCTCTCCTGGCTGTCGTTGCGCACGACCAGCGCGCCACTGCGCAGCGTGGCGTTGAGTTCCAGGCGCACGGGCGCCACCGAGAATTCGGACGCCCGAACCGGCGAACTGATCAAGGCCGACACGGTCAGGCCAGCGGCAAGCCAGCCTCGCCATCCTTTCATCCTCATTTCCATCCGACGCAATCTTGAGATGAGCTCAGCGGGACGTCACGGGCTGACCGTGATCATGACGGTGTCGCTGTAATTGCCGGCGGACGCGTTCTGGTAGCTGCCGCCCAGCACGCTCCCGTTGATGATGAGCGTGATCCACTTGTTGTTGCCGGGGGCGGGTTGGCTCGCGGGCAACGTGATGCTGTAAGGAATGAAGTCGGTCCCGTTCGTCATCTGGCGGGAGCCGTTGAAGTTCAATCCGTTGTCCGCACTGAACATCATGGTGACGCCCCTGCAACTGCCGACCTGGTCGGCATGCAGCGTGGCGGCTGCGGCCGGCGCCGTGACCGTGGTGTTGCTGGAAGGATCCAGGGTACCGAAGCTCAGGGCCAGCCCCTTGGCCTCGAACGTGCAGGTCCCGTTCAGCGCGTAGGCCGGTGGCGCGACCAGGCACGCAATCGCCAGGAGCGAGACCGCCGCGGCACGCGCCCCGGGAGTGAGGAGACCCCCGCGCCGTGACGCGCGCAGCAGTAAACCGGCCCCGTCCGGGACAACCATGCGACACATGGGCTCGATCCTGGCGGCAGGATCAGGGCGTGACGGTCAGCGTGACGGTGTCCGCGTACGGGCCAACCGTCTTGTTCTGGTAGTCGGTGGGGGTGATGGTGCCCCCCAGGACCAGGGTCAGGTCCTGGCCCGCGCCAAAGCCCTTGCCCGTGCCCGTGCCACCCGAGGTGAACGCCAGGGTGTATGCCATGGTGTCCGTGGACGCGGTCCCGCTGCCCTGGAGGGTCCGCGCACCGGTGACGGCGTTGGACACGCTCGCGGACGTGCCGGTGGTGCAGCGGTACAGCACGCTGGCCGACGCCGTTGCATTGGCGGTGCCCGAGGGGTCGATGGCCCCGAACGCCAGCACGGGCGTCTGGCCGCTGTTGAACTTGCACACGCCCGTGATGGACGCGGTCACGCTGAGCGACTGCGTATCGGCCAGGGCAGCGCCTGCAGCACAGGCCAGGACCAGGGCCAAGGCGAGTTTTTGGATCGGGAAGGTTGTCATGGAACTACTCATCATCAAGTTGGCGCACATCCGTCAAGGGAGCGCGAGGGTTGAAGAAAACTCAGGGGGTGACAGTCAAGGTGACGTTGTCGGCATAGGGCCCGACCGTCTTGTTCTGGTAATTCGCGGGGGTGATGGTGCCGGCCAGCACCAGGGCGAGGTCCTGGCCGGAACCGAAACCGGTACCGGTGCCGGCATTGCCGGACGTGAACGACAGGGTGTAGCTCATCGAATCGCCGGCCGCGGTGCCGCTTCCGGTCAGGGTCCGGGTGCCAGTGACCGCGGATGACACGGACGCCACTGTCCCCTTGGTGCAGCGGTACAGGACGGTGGTCGACGCGATGGCGTTGGTGGTGCCCGACGGGTCGATAGCCCCAAAGGCAAGCACGGGCGTCTGCCCACTGTTGAATTTGCAGATGGCTGAAACCGATGCGTTGACGCTCATCGATTGCGTGTCCGCTGAGGCGATCCCACAAGCCATGGCTATCCAGGCAACGGCCGAAAGCTGGGAAATACGGAGGTCGACCATCTGGAAAACTGCGTCTTTAGGTGGAAATCGACGGGACCGGCAAAAGGCACGAGGCTTAAGAAAACGCCTTACGATTGCTGAAGGAAACGTCCTGTGATTGCGTCTAAATGTGACATTTTAATCATGATTTGTTTCGCCAGCGAGTCAGTGGCCTGACATCTGCATGGAGCCAGCCATGCAGGACTTCCAACGTATCGAGATCCGAAGCCGGGGCGAGCTGCGGGAATGGCTACAGAAGCATCACCAACGCCGCGAGAGCATCTGGCTGGTCAGCTTCAAGAAGGCGGCGAGGCCAGAACTCCACGTACCCTACGAGGACATCGTCGAGGAGGCCCTGTGTTTCGGTTGGGTCGACAGCCAGCCGCGGAGCCTGGACGCCGAGCGGTCCATGCGCTTGCTGTCGCCCCGGCGCGCTGGAAGCGCGTGGTCGGCGCTGAACAAGCGGCGCGTCGAGGCTCTCATCGCCAGCGGCCGGATGCAGCCTGCGGGCCTGGCCAAGGTGATGGCTGCCCGCGCAGACGGCAGTTGGACCCGCATCGATGGCGTGGAGGCAGGCGCCATCCCCCAGGACCTCGGGAATGCGCTGGAGCGGGTGCCTGCCGCTCAGGCGAACTTCCAGGCCTTTCCTGCGTCGACCCGCAGGGCGATCCTCGAGTGGATTGGCAACGCCAGGCAAGCGGCCACCCGTGAGCGGCGGATCGTCGAGACTGTGGAAAAGGCCAAGGACAACTTGCGCGCCAACCAGTACAGGCAGCCGAAGGGCCGCGGCGGCGCCCGTTGAGCGAGGGCCAAGTTCGCCCGCGCGCCTGGGGTGGGTTCGCTGCGGTGGTGCTCAAGGTACAGCGCAAGCACCGGGGTGAGCGTCAAGGCCGGGAGCGCCCCCCGCGACTGCGTAGCCACCCAGGCGATCAGCACCAGCAGCGCGGCCTGAAACGGCAGCCGCGCGACCAGCAGCGCGTGCGGCAGGGCCGGAAAGTCCTGCGCTTGCTGAAGCATGTACACGTTCGCGGGCGTCACCGCGACGGTGAGCGCGAACAGGCTCCAGGCCGCCCAGGCGCGGGTGGCGCGCAGCAGCAGGCCGGCTGCGCCCAGCAGTTCGAACGCACCGCTCACCAGCACCGCCGTCCGCGGCCAAGGCATCCAGGGCGGGACGATGGGACAGCGACGTCCCGCCGTTAAGCCTGGCGGAGGTACAGCTCATCCTGGCCTGCGCACGGGAGGACTACCGGGCGTACTTCACCGTGCGCTTCTTCACCGGCATGCGGACGGGAGAGGTCCATGGCCTGAAGTGGAAATACATCGGCTTCGAGCGGCGCCTGACCCTGGTTCGCGAATCCATCGTTCCGGGAGACGAGGACGAACTCAAGTCCGAAGACAGCCAGCGCGACATCCAGATGACCCAGGTGGTCTACGAGGCGCTTCGCTTGCAGGCCAAGAGCACCCGCAAGATTTCCGACTACGTGTTCTGCAACCTGGCAGGGAGACGCGCACCAGTTCTGGGCTGTGGTGTTGATTTCCATGGAATCCTGACCCGGCATTTCCATCGAAAATTGACCCACCCTCTTTGCGAGCCTGGTGGCTCACGTTGTGGATAAGTTCTTGGTCCTCTCCTTCTTTTTAGGTTGATCTGTCTGAACGGACTGAGCTGAGCTGTGCTTGAAGCGGAAGCTGTCGTTTCCGGTTTCCAGGATGTGACAGTGGTGCGTGAGTCGGTCTAATAGCGCCGTCGTCATCTTCGCATCCCCGAACACACTTGCCCACTCGCTGAAGCTGAGGTTCGTGGTGATCACGACACTTGTGCGCTCGTACAGCTTGGACAATAGATGGAATAAGAGCGCCCCGCCCGAGACGCTGAAGGGCAAGTAGCCCAGCTCGTCCAGGACCACCATGTCGGCGTACATCAGCCGATGGGCAATTTGCCCGGGGTTGCCGCTGGCCTTCTCCTGCTCCAGGGCGTTAACCAGTTCGACGGTGGAGAAGAATCTCACGCGTCGGTGATGGTGCTCGATGGCTTGCACGCCCAGCGCCGTGGCGATGTGGGTCTTGCCCGTGCCCGGCCCGCCCACGAGCACCACGTTCTGTGCATCCTCGAGGAAGTCGCAGCGGTGCAACTGCCGCACCAAGGCTTCGTTGACCTCGCTGTGTGCGAAGTCAAAGCCAGCGAGGTCCCGGTAGGCCGGAAAGCGTGCCAGCTTGAGCTGGTAGGCCACGGAGCGCACTTCGCGCTCGGCGGTCTCGGCCTTGAGCAGTTGAGAGAGCATCGGCTGGACCGCCTCGAAGGCGGGTGAGCCTTGCTCGGCGAGTTCTGCCACGGCGTGGGCCATGCCGTGCATCTTGAGTTCGCGAAGCATGATCACGATGGCCGCGCTGGCTGGGTCATGACGCATGGCGCACCTCCTGCAGGCTGGGCGAGCCCTGCGCGCTCGCACGCCCGCGCAGGGCGTCGTAGCGCAGCACATTGGCCTGGGGCTCGTTCACGAGGCGCAGCGCTTGCGGCGCCGTGACCGCAGTGGGGGCCACCGGCTTGCCGTCCAGCAATCGATGCAGCACGTTGAGCACATGGGTCTTGCTGGCCACGCCTGCCTCCAGCGCCAACTCGACTGCCGTCAGCACCGCCTGTTCGTCGTGGTGCAGCACGAGCGATAGGATCTCCACCATCTCCCTGTCGCCTCCTGGCTGCTTGAGCAGCACTCCCTGTAATTGGCGAAAGGCCTTTGGCAGCTCGCTGAATGGCGCCCCGTTCCTGAGCGCGCCTGGCTTGCGCTGCAGCACCGCCAGGTAGTGGCGCCAGTCGTATACGGTGTGACCCGCCGTGTTGTGGCTGCGCTCGATGATGCGGTTGTGCTCGCACACGATCTGCCCCTCGGCGGCCACGACCAGGCGGTCGGCGTACACCCTCAGACTCACGGGGCGATTCGCGTAGGAGGCCGGCACGCTGTAGCGGTTGCGCTCGAAGTGCACCAGGCAGGTGGGCGAGACGCGCTTGGTGTGCTCCACGAATCCGTCGAAGGGCCTGGGCACTTGCATGAGCATGGGGCGCTCGTGCGCCCAGGCCGCGGCAATGGTGCCAGGCAACTTGCCGTGGGCGATCTCGTTCCACAGCGCCAGGCAGCGATCCTGCAGCCACGCGTTGAGCTGACCCAGCGTCGCGAATGCCGGCACCGGCTGCCACAGGCGGTGGCGCGCATCACGCACATTCTTTTCCACCTGGCCCTTCTCCCAACCCGAGGCGGGGTTGCAGAACTCGGCGCTGAATAAGTAGTGGCTGACCATGGCGCTGAAGCGCGCGTTGACGTCGCGCTCCTTGCCGCGGCGCACCTTGTCCACCGCCGTCTTCATGTTGTCGTAGATCCCGCGTCCGGGCACACCGCCAAACACCTCGAATGCGCGGTTGTGCGCATCGAACAGCATCTCGTGCGTCTGCAGCGGGTAGGCCCGCACCCAAAACGCACGGCTGTAGCTGAGCTTGAAGTGCGCCACCTGCAGCTTGATGCGCTCGCCAGCGATGACCGCCCAGTCCTCGCTCCAGTCGAACTGGAACGCCTCCCCGGGACCAAATGCCAGGGGCACGAACGTGCCACGGCCCGTGGTCTGCTGAATCTCATGCCGGCGGGCCTGCCAGGCCCGCGCGTATGCCGCCACGCGGTTGTAAGACCCGGCATAGCCCAGCGCCACCAGATCGGTGTGCATCTGCTTGAGGGTGCGCCGCTGTTTGCGGGACCGTGATGCCTCGCTCTTGAGCCAGGCCGAGAGTTTCTCGGCGTAGGGGTCGAGCTTGCTGGGGCTCACGCGCTTGGCGTAGCGCGGCTCGGCCGCGTCCGCTCTCAGGTACTTCTTAATGGTGTTGCGAGACAGGCCCGTGCGCCGGGCTATCTCGCGGATGGACAGTTGCTCGCGCAAGGCCCAACGCCTGATGACACTCAGTGTCGCCACGTCAATCACTCCTAGTGCTCCTGCCACCAAAAGCAGCAGGTTAGGGTTATTACGTGGGTCAGATTTCGATGGAAATTACCGGGCCAAGTGGGTCACTTCTGGATGGAAATCAACACTTTTGCCGATACCCGCAGTGCTCATGGAGTACCTTGAAGTTCACACGAACCTTCAGCAGTCTAAGACATTGGGCGAACTGTTGCGGATTCCATCGGTAGCTGCGGAGTTCAAGATCTGGATGTCCCAATACGATGCCCTCCTCAAAAAATTGGGTGACGTCACCTATAAAGCATGGGCATCCCGATACTGCTATTCGCTTCCGGGTCTCGTTCTTGAACTGACTAAGAGCGACGTCGTAGCGAGCATCCTCACCAACGACTTTGCCCTTTGTCCTGCGGCGACGCTGCACTACACGTGGATACACGCCGAAAAAATAAAGAACACGGCAGAAGCGTTGTACCGCGAACTGGGGTGGGGGCCGCCTGTGGGCCTGCCCTACGATTACGTAGGGGCCGGAGCACCCGGCATTCCTGGTCCGAGCCGATTCGCCGCAGGATGGACCCAGCTCACATCTGAGGTCGAACACTGGGCGGAGAAACTTCAGAATGCTGAAAGACCAGAGGAGGTGGCACTTGCCTGGAACCAACTGTGCGAGCGAAATGCGCTGCTTCTCTGCACACTGATTGCTCACCGCTGCCAGCGGCTGGAGAGGTTGACATTTGGCGCCTTGTCCGCGCACCCTGACTTTGTCTATGTTGACGACAAGAGCACGCTGGAAGGATCAGCACGACTTGTCCCTCTCACGACTCTGAGCAGGCACCAAATTGAATGGCACCTTGCATGTTGTCGAATATTCGCAGAGAAGGCAGCGACCTTCGAAGGAAAAAACTCCACCTTCAAAACCTACTTGAGTGACGGTCTACCTGCAGAAAGGAGCGCATTCTGGAACGTCAGGTGGCACGCAAGCGAAGAAAGGTTCCGACGTTCTTCACTGCGCAAGGGCAGCTTGGATGATCTGGCCTCAACAGCTTGGGATGAGCACTCAAACGTGGGACGCAAGTTTTGGGTGACAACCTTTATCGAGACGGGCGCAGACCGCTTTTTGTTGCGCATGTTGACCGGCCACAACCGCCAAGGACATGAACACCAAGAGCGTCTACAAACCCAAATTCCTGCCGCCGCACTCCACGCGCTGAGAGCGATTCTTGAGGCTCAGACCCACGCCCTTCAATTGAAGCCAGCGGACCTCAAGAAACTTCCCCCGTGCTTGGCCCATCAGCCCTTTCCACTACCTCGCGTCGTTTGGAGCCAACGCGAGGTGATACCTCAAGGTATCGCTGCGCCTGCAGACTTGTCACCGCGCTTTTTGACGGGCCTTTCTCTCACCGACAGTGTTCGAGGCAAATTGCTCTCAGGGAGTGGTCCAGATAATGTTTGCGCCCGTTTGGTCCTTGTTCTTCTAGTGAACGAGGGCATCACGAACCCGCAGGTCCTACGGAATTCGCTTCGCCCCGAAAAGAATGCCTTCAGAGAGGGGGCGGAGACGAATATCCTCCATGTGACACTCGGGAAAAACAAAATCGCGATACCGCTCCAACCCTTGACTCAGATTGCGATCAAGCACTGGGAGAAGCTGAAGGAAGAAGAGCAGCGTCCGTTTAGGGACGTTGCCGAGGTGATCTCTGAATGGATCAAAGCTGAGTTTCCGGGATTTTCCTGGCCGAAGGACGCTGAGTGCTTCAGGCTGCTTTGCCGCTCGGTGGACTGTTGGCTTGCCCACAATCTGCCCCCGGCGCTGAACACGATGGCCGGACGTTCGCACGAAGTCGCCGCGCTGCATAAGGAATCCCTACTGCGACTCATCGGTTCGGATCCTCTTACCCAGGCGTGCGAATTTACTTTTGCGTATCCGTCACCACCGCCTCAGCCCAAGTACTCAAGCCTTTCCGACGTCACAAAAGCGGTGCATGCCTGCGGCGACAAGAAGAAAGCCCTCGGGGGTGAAATCACGAGGGCCAGGGCGCTTTTAAAGCAACTCAAGGAACTGACTCCTTCGAGTCCGGGATCACCAGCGGCTGCAGTGGCAGCATGGGCGACACGGGAGGCAGAAAAAGCGATTGAGCGTCAGGGTTTCATAGAGATGAGCTCACTGAGCACTTACCTCAGCAACCTGAACAAGGCATTGACGTCAATTTCCGCAGATGAAGACTTGCGTTACTGGGACGACAACTGCTGGAGCGCCTTTGAGGCTCCTCTGCACGATACCACTGGGCTTGAGAAACCTGAACAAACCTTGCTCGAAAGGAGAACGGCTTTACAACGCTTCGCGCGAGCATTATCAGAATGCCCAGAGTATTCCGTCCCACATAAGCTGCTGGGAGGGCAGCGACGCGACAAGACTCCATCGCTGACCTCAGCAGCCGCCGTCTGGGTCGACCCACGCGACTATGAGCTTGCCCGCGAACTACTGAAAGTATGGCTTGACGGGCGAGGCGCCTTGCTCGCGCGGTGCCTGACGTTCCTGACCTGCTTGGAGGAACACCCGCTGCGCCGGGGCGAACTGTCCACTCTGTCAATTCACTGTCTCACCGCAGGGCGGGACGTTCTGGTGATCTCCCCCACTGGCTTCAACAACCTCAAAACCGTTTCAGCGAAGCGAATTCTCCCTGCGGGCGAATCACTTGCCAGCAGTGTCCTTGCGACAAGTCGCCTTACTGAGGGGATCGCCCCCAACGCAAAGCACCTGTTTCTTGAGCACAACGACGAGGCAGGTTCGTCGGAACCCGTTGCAACGTTCGTGCTGATGGTCCTGTCAACCGTCATTGGCGACGCTCGGCTTGTACTGCACTCAACGCGGGGATCTGCAGTATCGAGACGCTTGTTCCCAGGATGGAACTTAGCCTTCACGAAGTTCATGCAGGGCGAAATCGACGCCCAGCAACTAACCCCTGTGTTTCAGTATGACGCCGAACGATGGCTGCATGCGGCGTCGGCGGCAGCGTATGCAGGTCATTCGAGTCGCAGGCCAATTGAGGACGCTTACTTCTCTAGCTGGACCGCAGTGAGGTTGCTTGCATTGGGCTCAGCGCTGAGAACTTCTGCTCCTAGGGGATGGATCCTGGCGGCACTTGATGTGACGCCCGAAGCCCTGCGACAGGCGAAGTCCAGAGCCGGCAAAGCAAAGGAGGAGTTTTCTGAGTGGCTGTGGGTGCACCAAAGATTTCTGAAGGCACACATCCCTCCGTATCCGACGCCGCAAAAGGAGTACCCAGCACTGACTGAACAGCCAAAGGTGCTGCGTCATGCAGCGTCGGTCGAGGCACGTATTCGGTACGTTTGTAGGCGGTATTACCAAATGGACCAGGAACTGGCCGCCGCAATCGAAAAGCTGACTTCGGTTGAAGCGCATGGGCTCGAACCTGCTGTTGCCGCAATTGCAGCTCAAGCACTTTCCCGCAGGGTAAAGGCAACTCACGGGGAGCGCGGTCGGCAAGCGGACCTGCAGTATCTCGTATCTGGTGTTAGCGAGCTGTGGATCGGGATGCTCAGACAGATGGATACCCAACTTTTGTTCGCGTTCAAGTCTCTTTTGATTCGCGAAGACCTTCGGATTCGCGACGTTGACGAGGTCGCCAGCCTGATCCTGAAGGTCAATCGTCTTCTGCCGCCGGGGCTGAGCCTGCTGGTGACCTTCGGGGCACGACATTACAAGCCAGACCTGCAAGTTCGACTCAATGCTGCAGGAGTGCGTGTAAGCGCTCCGGCGAGGGACTTGGGGTCGCAGCCGGAAGTTTCCGTGATTCGTGCCGCCCGAAGCACTGACGTTGATCGAGCACGCCTCACGGCACTGGCGCGCGTTCTTACTTCAAGCTTTCTTGCGATTCAGGAGCTCAAGAAATGACAAAGTCCAGGATCATGACCCATGAAGAGGCGAGTGCAGCCGCGCGTAAGGGGGATGGCATTCCCGTGGCTGTCCTCTCGATACACGACAGTGTTCTGCGAGAGGTCGAGTCGCGGTACCTGACCGAGAAATATGCGACCGTGGAAGATGTGCGCAAGGCTCTCCATCAAGTCGTGGTCAGTCGTGGGAGCTTAGCGGATCCACGCAGTCCAGCGAGCTGGGTCGCAGTGCTGCCCGTCGAAGATGTCCGAAGGTTGATTATTCAAGCTGTCGTGGTCGCACATCCGAGAGCCCAGCAGTCTCTCCCGGACAAACTAATCAAAGCTGAAGGGAAGCTGCAGCAGGACAGGATTGCAGCAGCCTCGAAAGTTGCGTTCGAGGTCCAGAAGGCATGTGAGGCCGGTGCAACGTTGGAGGCCGTTCGAGACATCATCGCGAAAGCACCAGATCCAGCATCTGCCGAGAAGTACTTGAAGAGCCTTCGTCCCGGCGCGCCCGCAGTTCTCCTGGACAGCGGCGCACTCCCTGACACTTCTGGAAAGCGCTTACCAACCACGCTCCCCTCATCGCAACCTCACACCTTGGAGGTTCTGGTGAACTCCGTGAACAGAATTGACGGAAGTGCGGATGTCACTGTACAGCGCGTCGTCAACGGGTCCGACATTTTTCGTGAAGGTCGAACGTACCTCGTGAAGTGCCCCAGTGAATCCTTTGTGAGAGCACTGCTGGCCGCGCAACTGATCGATAAGGAGATCACGATTCGAGTTCGTGGCAGCCTTCCGATCGTGGCCGATCGAGGGCAGCCGGACGTGCAGTTGCAGCACATTGAAGAGGGGGCAGAATGGGTTAAGCGGGCGATTACTCAGCTTGGGCAACTTCAACTCGAGCTGGTCTGACCTCTGATTCGGCATTGCCACGGCTGCATTGACGGTACTAGAGCTCCGACCACCAGCGACCGGCTCCAGATTCCCATGTTCCTGGCATGCGGCACGTAATTCAACGACTACGCATTGGACACTCGTCACGATCAGATCGCTGCACCGTCTTGACTAATTAGGGTGTGGCGTCGAAGCGATCCGAATTTGCCCGAGGGCTCCGACGCCGCCCCGTTGCACTGCCATCAATGGATTGCGGCATACATGATGGACTCCTGCGTGGCCTCCTGGGCCGAGAACTCGACCACCACCTTGCCCTGCTTGGCCACCAGGATGCGGTCGGACAGGGCCATGATCTCCGGCAGGTAGGACGAGATCACGACCACGGCCTTGCCCGCGTCGGCCAGCCGGCCGATCTCGGCGTGGATCTCGGCGATCGCACCGACGTCGACGCCACGCGTTGGCTCGTCGAAGATGATCAGGTCCGGCTCCTGCACCAGCGATTTCGCGATCACGACCTTCTGCTGGTTGCCGCCCGACAGCTCGATGACCTTCACATCGCGGCTGATGGCGCGCACGTTGAGCAGGCGGATCCACTTCTCGCCCAGGGCCCCGGCGATCCTGCGCTGCACCGGCCCCCACATCGAATCGGCCTTGGCCATCGCGCCCATGTAGACGTTGTCGCTGATGGACATGGTCTCGAAGAAGCCCTCGATCTTGCGGTCCTCGGTGATGTAGGCGATGCCGTCGGCCACCGCCTGCCGGGGCACCCGGTAGCGCACCGGCCGGCCGCGCAGCAGCACCTCGCCGCCGTGGAAGAAGTCGCGCTTGATCAGGCCCGACACGACCTTGAAGGTCTCGGTGCGGCCGGCCCCGACGAGGCCGAACACCCCCGTCACCTGGCCGGTGAAGACCGAAAGCGAGTTGTTCTTCACCATGGAGGCCATGCGCAGGTTGCGCACCTGCAGCACGCACTCGCCTTGCGGCCGCATGCCGGCCTTCTTCTGGCCGTACAGGGTCTGCGACAGGTCGCGCCCGACCATGGCCTGCACGATGCGCGCCCGGTCGAAGTTCTGCTTCAGGTCGGTCACCACGTGCTTGCCGTCCCGCATCACGGTGATGCGGTCCGCCAGCAGCAGCGCCTCCTCCAGCGCGTGCGAGATGAAGATGACCGAGACCCCGCGCTGCTTCAGGTTGAAGACCAGGTCGAAGAAGTATTTCTTCTCCTCCGGCGTGAGGCTGGCGGTCGGCTCGTCGAAGATGATGATGCGGGCCTTGTGCAGCACCGCCCGCGCGATCTCCACCATCTGCTTCTTGGCCGCGCCCAGCGCGCTCACCGTGGTGGTGGGGTCGACGTCGAAGTTCAGCGACTGCAGGAACTGCTGCGCCGCGATGTAGATGCCGCGCAGCCGGTTGAAGAACTTCTCCTGGCCCAGGAACAGGTTCTGCGCCACCGTCATCGTGGGCACCAGGCTGGTCTCCTGGAAGACCATCGCGATGCCCTGGTCGCGCGCCTGCAGCGGTGTTTCCAGGTCGACCTCGCGGCCCTCCACCAGCATGCGGCCGGCGCTCAGGCGCACCACGCCCGCCATGATCTTGGTGAGCGTGGACTTGCCGGCGCCGTTCTCGCCCAGCAGCGCATGGATCTCGCCCTGCGCGAGCTGGAAGTCCACGCCATCGACCGCGGGCACGCCGCCGTATTTCTTGGTCGCCTCGCGCAGCTCCAGGATCACCGGGGCGGGGTTTGTCGTCGCTTGCGTCATGCGGCCTCCCCCGCTTCGGATCCCAGGTCCAGCCGCAGCAGCCGGCCGGCCCCCTGCGACACCGCGTAGAGCGCGGAGCCCACCTGGGCCACCGCGCTGATGCCGTGGTGGCGGCCGTCGACCTGGCTGTGCAGCGACCGCGTGATGCGACCGTCCGGCGCCAGGCGCAGCACCAGCCCGTAGGAGCGCGGCGGCGCCCAGGGCTTGAGCACGCCCATCTGCTTCACGCCGGCGCCCTGCAGCGGCTCCAGGAAGCTGTGCCCCGAGGACAGCGCCGGCGCGATCCAGTAGCGCGGGTCGACCTCGGCCAGCATGCGGCGCCGGTAGGCGTGCTCCCGCAGCACGAATTCGACCAACTGCGAGCGGCAGACGAAGCAGCTCACCCAGGCACCGCCGCCGGGCGCGGGCGCGAGCCGCGACGGGTAGCCCACCAGTTCAGCGCTCACGGCGCCAGCGGTTTCGCGCACCCGGTGCGCCCAGGATTCGCTGAACCAGACGCGGCCGTCGACCTCGGCCGCGCCGAAGGCATGGGCCAGCCGGTCGGCCAGCACCTCGGCGCCGCCGGTGCCGGGCGTCCAGCGCAGCACGCGGCCGCTGCGGCCGAGCGACATGAGGTCCTGGCACCAGTCGGCGGGCCCGTACCGGCGCGAGCCTTCCGTGGCCAGCAAGCGGCCCTGGCTGTCCCAGGCCAGCGCGTTCACGCCCACCAGCGCACCGCCACCGGCCTGCGCCAGGCGGGCCACCTCGGTCCAGGCCGTGCCCTGCGGCACCAGCACCTGGACCGATCGCCCCTCCACCGCGATCGCGAGCCTGCCGTCATGGCCCAGGGCGAGCGCGGTGAGCGGGGCCTCGGCCTCCAGCAGCGGCTGCAAGGCCTGGCCGTCCCATTCGAGCACGCGCGGGCCGGCGGCGACGAGGATGCGCCGCCCATCGCTCGCCAGGTCACACAGCCCGGCCTGCGCGGCCAGCACCTGGGCCTCGTCCAGCGCCCGGTTGGGCTTGAGCGCGCCGTCCATGACGGGCACGGTGATGGCCGCATGGCCGCGGCCCAGGACCTGGTCGGCCCATTGGCGAAAGAGGCTGAGCATCAGGCCGTCCTCCAGCGGGTTTCGTATTGGGAGAAGCCGGTGTCGGCCTCCGGCAGCTTGTAGCGGCCGATGCGGTTGTTGGAGATGCCGCCCAGGTACAGGTAGCCCCGGTGCTCGCGCATCGAGGTGATCATGGGATGGTTCTCGCCGCCCAGGTCCCACAGGGTTTCCAGCACCTCGCCGGCCTCGTTGAACTTGAGCACGCAGCCGGTGTTGATGTTGGGGAACAGCCACTCGTCGACGGGCACGCGCTTGGCCATGCGGCGGCGGAAGCCCGGCATGCGCATGGCCAGGTCGTAGGCGGGCGCGCGCATGCCCACCAGGGCCAGCCAGTAGTTGCCGTCGGAGGCGAGGTTGATGTTGTCGGGGTAGCCGGGCAGGTTGTCGATCACCATCGCCACCTGGCCCTTGCGCGGGCCGTCGAACCAGTAGCGCTTGATGCAGCAGCCCCAGGTTTCGGCGAAGAGGATGGACTGGCGGTCGCTCGCGATACAGATGCCGTTCGGGAACTTCAGCCCGCGCAGCACGGTGCGGGTGCTCTTGTCGCGCGGGTCCCAGCAGACGATGCGGCCGTTGCCACGCGCTTCCAGGCCGTCCACCGGCCACTCGTGCATCTCGTAGCGCACCGTGGCCTCGCTGAAGAACACCCGGCCGTCGTCGGCGATGTCCAGGTCGTCGGCCAGGCGCAGGCGGCTGTCGTCGTTGATGGAGGACCAGCTGCGGTTGGTCTCGTCGGTGGCGAGCGAGACCTGGCCCGCGGGGTCGACCTTGTACAGGCCCATGCCACCCACGCAGACCAGCAGGTTCCAGTCGCGGTCGAAGGCCATGCCCAGCGGCTGGCCGCCGATGTGCGCGAAGACCTCCATGCGTTCGTAGTCGGGCGCGAAGAAGCGGATGATGTCGCCGTGGCGCGAGCCGGCATAGAGGTTGTCGTCGCGGTCGAGGATCACGTCCTCCGGCGCCTCGATGCGGCCCAGGCCGATCAGGCTCACGTCGCGCAGGCGGTTGTTCACGGCCCAGGGCCCGGCGCTGCCGGCGCTGCAGTCGGGCGCGGGCGGGAGCCGGTGGTAGGTGGGGCTCACGTACACCTTGCTGATGATGCGGTTGCGGTTCTTCAGCCAGCGCACGTCCACCGCCGCGGCGACGATGAGGATGCCCGCCAGCACCATGCGGATCACGCCGCCGGAAGCCGACATGGAAGTGAGCCCGTTGGTGATCAGCAGCACGAGCAGCGTGCCCACCATGGCCTTGGCCACCGAGCCGCGGCCGCCGCCCAGGCTGATGCCGCCCAGCACCGCGGCGGTGAGCACCAGCACCTCCATGCCGACGCCGATGTCGGCGCCGGCCGTGGCCAGGCGCGAGGCGAAGAAGCAGCCGCCCACCGCCGTCAGCACGCCGCTGGCGACGTAGCACAGCGCGACGGTGCGGCGCACCGCGATGCCGCTGTTGTAGGCCGAGCGGCGCGAGCCGCCGATGGCGAGGATGTGCCAGCCCGCGCGCAGCCGGGTCAGCACGATGTGGCCGCCGATGGCCGCCGCGGCGTACACCCAGGCCACCGTGGGCAGCGCCAGGAAGCTGCCGTTGCCCAGGAAATCCCAGACCTTGGAATCGGGCACGCTGCCGGCGATGGCGGTCGACCAGGAGAGGCTGAGGATTTCGTAGGCCGAGCGGAAGATGATGAGCGTGATCAGCGTGGTGAGGAAGGCGCGCAGGCGCAGGTAGCCGATCAGGATGCCGTTGACGGCGCCCAGCGCCGCGCCGAACAGCAGGGTGCAGGCGACGGCCGCGGCCACCTGCCACTGCAGCACGTGCATCAGCATCAGCGCGCAGAAATTGGTGAGGGCGAACATGGAGCCGACCGACAGGTCGATTCCGCCCACGATCATGACCAGGCCCAGCCCGAGCACGACGAAGCCGACCTCGCCCGCCTGGCGCAGGGTGTCGGAGAGCACCACCTCGCTGTAGAAGTTGGGCACCACCCGCCCCGAGGCGAACACCACCAGCAGGAGCAGCAGCACCGGCACGGCGGTCTCGGTCCAGCGCTTGGACAGGATTTCGCCCACCCAGTGGTCCGGCCACAGCCGGTAGCGCCAGCGCGTGAGGACTTCGCCGAACGCCGGCGGCGCGGGCCGGGGCGGCAGCGATGCGGCGCTGGCGGCGGGGCCGCCTTCCGTGAAGCGCGCCGGGGCGACGGGGTCGTGCATCTGGATCCCTTGCAGCGAGGTTGGACAGGCGGGCGGGCTGCGCGCAGCCCGCCCGCGGCACGCGTTACTTGGCCGCCGCCAGCTTCCAGCAGGTCCCCTCGGCCCCGGCGTTCGCCTTGGTGATCGGGATCAGGTTGGTGTAGATGTTCTGCCGTGCGGCGCCCGCCTTCATGCCGCCCTGCAGCAGCCACTTGATCATGGCCGCCATGTTGCTGGCCTGGGTCGGCACGTCGTAGCTCAGGTCCAGGTCGATGCCACCGGCCTTGACCTGGTCGCAGGCGCCGCGCTGCTCGCCGCCGCCGGAGGTCGCGAGGAACACCTTGCCGGTCAGGCCCGCCTCCTTGATGGCGGCGGCCGTGCCGATGTCCATGCCGTCCCAGAAGCCGACGATGCCGCACAGGTCCGGATGCTGCTTGAGCACGGTCTGCGTCAGGGCCTTGGCCTTGGCCGCGTCCCAGTCGGCGGCCTGGTTGCTGACCACCTTCACCTCGGGGTGCTTGGCCAGCACGTTCTCCACGCCCTTGAGGGTGTAGGCGCTGGCGGCCGCGGTGGGCGCGCCCTGCACGATCGCGATCTTGTTGCTCTTGCCCTTGCAGGCGTCGACCACGGCCTGCGTGTCGCGCTCGCCGATGTCCACCCAGTCGGCGCCGACGAACACGGTGGACGGCTGGGCCGAACGCATGTTGATCTGCACCACGTAGATGCCTTCGTCCTCGGCCTTCTTGATCAGCTTGGCGTAGGTCTGCACGTCCGGGTTGTGGATGACGATGACGGCCGGCTTCTCGGCGATCAGCGAGGTGAAGGCCTGGGCCCCGGCGTTGGTGTTCCAGTTCGGGTCGCGCGCGACGACCTTGACGCCACTGGGCTCCAGCTCCTTCTTCAGGCCCTGGTACCAGCCCTGCGCCAGGTCGAAGCCCATGGCGACCGGGATGTAGCCGACCACCTTGCCCTGCAGCGCCTTCTGGTAGCCCAGGCGGAAGGGTTCGTCCAGGCCCTTGCTCTGGGCCGCCGCGCCCGCCGCGGCCAGCACGAAGGCCAGGCCGGTGAGCGTGGCCTTCCAGCAGTTCGAGAATCTCATGCGTTGTCTCCTCTTCACAGGTTTGGATGGGTTACGCCATGGGGCCGGGCGTATCGGCGTTGCGGGGCGGGCCGCGGCGGGCGGGCATCAGATGTCCCCCTGCTGCGCGGTTTCCTCGTTGCGGGGATTGAGGACGGAGTCGATCAGGATGGCCACCAGGAGCACGGTGCCCTTGATGATGTTCTGCACCGAATACGACATGTCCAGGATGGTCATGCCGTTGAGCATGGTGCCGATCAGCAGCGTGCCGATGATCACGTTGCTCACGCCGCCCCGGCCACCGGTCAGCCCGATGCCGCCCAGCACCACCACCAGCACCACGTCGTAGACCATGGTGGAGTTGTAGACCCGGGTCGGCATGCTGCTGACCGAGGCGGCCATCACCACGCCGGCGAACAGGCCGATGAGCGAGGCCAGCACATACTCGAACACCATCAGCGGCCGCGTCGGCAGCCCGGTGGCGCGGGCGCTCATGGGGTTGTCGCCCATGGCGTAGATCGCGGCGCCGGCACGCACCCGGCGCAGCAGCACGGCCATCACCGCCGAGGCCAGCGCGAACATCACCACCGGCATGGGCACGCCGGCGATGCCGCCGCGGCCGAACCAGGCGATGGCGTCCAGCGACTGCGGCCATTGCACCACCTCGAGCTGGAAGATGAAGGCCTGGCCCAGGCCGGCCAGGAACAGGCCGGAGGCCAGGGTGGCGAACAGCGAGGGCACCTCGGCATAGGCGATCAGCCAGCCGTTGAACAGGCCGAAGGCCAGCGACAGGCCCAGGCTGAGCGCGGCCGCGGTGGCCAGGTCGTGGCCGCCCTGCATGGTCTGCAGCAGCAGGCCGGAGGGCACGGCCAGCGAGGCGATCATGGAGATGTCGATCCCGCGGCCGATGACCACCACCGCCATCCCCATGCCCAGGATGCCGAGGATGGCCACGTTCTGCACCATGGTCAGCAGGTTGTCTGCCTTGGCGAAGCCGGGCAGGAACAGGGCGAAGCCGGTGAACAGCAGCAGGAACAGGCCGAACACGATGGTCTGCTGGCTGGCGCGGACTTTGGGGATGCGGGGCATGCGGTGGATCTCCTGTCGAGTCACATCAGGGCCGCGTGCAGCGACTGGCGCAGCTCGCGCTTGACGATCTTGCCGTTCAGGTTGCGCGGCAGCGGCGCGGTGTCGATGGTCCAGGTCTCCGGCACCGCGTAGTCGGCAATGCGGCCGGTACAGAAGGCCTGCAGGGCCTTGGCCTGGGTGTGCTCGTCGAGCGCGGTCACGGTGACGAATGCGTGCACGCGCTCGCCCAGCACCGAGCAGGGCACGCCCACCAGGGCGGCCTCCAGCACCGCCGGATGCTCGCTCAGCACGTTCTCGACGGTGGCGCAGAACACCTTGTAGCCGCCGCGGTTGATGACGTCCTTCTTGCGATCCAGGATGCGCACATAGCCCTGCGCGTCGCGCGAGCCGATGTCGCCCGAGCGCCAGAAGCCTCCCCGGAACTCGCTGGCCGTGGCCTCCGGGTTCTGCCAGTAGCCCTGCACCACCATGGGCCCGGCAATCCAGACCTCGCCGACGTCGCCAGGGGGTACCTCGCGCCCGTGCTCGTCCACGATGGAGATCTCGCCGCAGGGCACGACCTGGCCGACGCTGTCGCTTTGCGCCGCCGTCTGGCCGCGCGGCATGATGGTGGCGGGCGAACAGGTTTCGGTGGCCCCATAGGCGTTCATCAGCACCAGGTCGGGCAGGCGCTGCGCGATGCCCTCGATGGTGGCGGTCGGCATGGGCGCGCCGCCGTAGGCGCCTATGCGCCAGTGCCGCAGGTCGTGCGAGGCGAAGTCGGCTCGAAGCAGGCACAGGTTGTACATCGCCGGGACCATGATGGTGTGGGTGATGCGTTCGTCCTGGGCCAGGCGCAGGAAGTCGGCCGCCTTGAAGGCCTCCATGAGGACGATGGCCGCACGGCAATGCAACGCCAGGTAGAGCTGCGCGACCAGCCCGGTGACGTGGCTAAGCGGCACCGCCACCAGCGTGCGCTCTTCCTCGCCCAGGCCCATCACCTGCTGGTAATGCATGACCGAATGCACCACGTTGAGGTGACTGATCATGGCGCCCTTGGGGCGCCCGGTCGTGCCCGAGGTGTAGAGCAGGACAGCGAGGTCTTCCTCCTGCGCGTCGTGCGGCTGCAGCAGCGGCGGCGCCTGCATGAACTGGGACATGGCAACGAAGCCACGTGCGGCCTGCGCGCCCGTGACCAGACGCAAACGCACACCCGCGAAGGCCGGGCTGTCGTCCACAAGGTCTGCGAGATCCGGAGCGCTCGCAAGCACTACCGCGCCGGAATTCTCTATAGCGTAGGTGAGTTCGACACCGCGTGCCCGCGCGCTAACAGGCACCAAAACCGCGCCCATCCAAGCGCAGGCCAGGGCCAGCACCACGAACTCGGCACAGTTGCCCATGTGCACAGCCACACGATCTCCGGGCCGCACTCCAGAAGCATGCAGACCACCCGCGCAGCAGGAGGCGGCGTGGTGCAACTCGCGCCAGCACAAGCGCAACGGCCCGAAGACCAGGGCAGTAGCCTCGGGGCTGCGTTCCAGCGCGCTGGACAGCATGCGCGCGAGGTTTCGCGGCCGCTCGGCATAGCAGCGCACGAAGCGGTCGCCGAAGTGGGTCTCGCGCCGCGTCTGGGGCATTTGCAACTCCGGAGAGGAAGGAGATGAGGCGGTTCGAAGACCAGGAGCTGACAGCACGCCGCGCGAGAGCATGTCCACGCCATGGCGGATTGCGTCCTCCAGGGCCTTGGGGCTGTGCTGGCCGGGCCGGTACCAGCGCCCGATGCCGCTGATTGCGCCGACCACGGTGAAGGCCGCCACCGCCGCATCGCCGGGGGCAATCCAGCCCTGCGCCATGCCCTGGCCGATCATGTCTCGAAAGGCCTCGTCCACCTGCCGGCGGCCTGCCCGCAACGCGCGCCGACGCTCGTCGGGCAGTGGGTCTTCACCGACGCGGATCACGCACTGACCAAAGTCGCCGGTGACCACCTCGGCATATAGCGTGACCGCGGCGAGCAAGCGCTCTCGCCCGACCAGTCCTGCCGCGTCCAACGCGGCCAGGCCCTGGTGGAAGGCGGCCAGCCCACGTTCCAAGCACCCAAAGAGGATGTCTTCCTTGCAATCGATGTAGTAGTAGAGCGTGGGCTTGGTGACGCCCAGGCTGCGTGCAATGTCGTCAACCGAGGTGCCCTGGAAGCCCTGAGAGGTGAAGAGGCGTGCCGCAGCGAGGAGCAGCGCATCCTTCTTGGCTTCGCGAGACCCGGCGCGCTCGCGGGCAGCCCACGGGGCGGCCGGTGCGCGGACTCGGGATTCCGGTGAGCGGTGGGGGGCCAGCACGGTCTCCAAGCTCGGTTACCGATGAGTAACCTTCTTTACCGGGAAACGATAGGTGAAGCTCGGCGAGGTGAAGTCAGGACAAACCCTTCGCTGCAGTGCGCAACAAAACCCGGGCCACGCATACGTACTCATCACTGATTCCTAATGTTCATCGCAGAGCAGGGGCCGCAACGCCCACCGACTGATATGGAACCTTTGCAGGCCGGACTTCCTCGGCTTGAAGTGGCCTGCGACGCGAAGCGCGTGTCGCCGCGTGTCCGATGTGTGGGGCCTTGCACTCCACGTTCCAGTCAGATGTGGACCTTTTTTTGAAGCTGGCTTATAGTCAAAACACGCTCGGCAAACAAAGATCGACGATGTGACAGGCGGCCATTTGACGAGTGGCGCCATTTGGCTTCGGTTGTCACAGGCGCGCACTCGCATGAGCAGAGGCTGTTGCCTCTGAAAACGACGAACACACCACGTTTGTCGCCGACCCAAACCCTCTGGGTCACACAGACCGTTTTGGCACTCCGAAGCCAAGGGTCGTGGGTTCGATCCCCGCCAGCCGCGCCAAGCCTTGCACACAGACACAGTGGGCGCCCACAAAGCCGAGCGCCGACGGTCAGCCCTCTCGGGGCACCCCGACGAGGGCCTTTGCCTCGTCGAGAAAAGCCTGCCGCTCGTCGGTCGACGGCAATTCCGAGGCCAGTGCGTCCAGCAGCGCCTGCACATCACAGGCCCGTTCCGCTTCGCGCTCCACGAGGAGCCGGGCCAGGGGCCCGATGTGAACCGCCAACACATGCTCCAGCGCCGCCAGAACCCCGGCGCGCCCGTCGAAGAGAAGGCTTGCGGCGTCGCCCACCTGCTCCGACGCCGCTGCACGCAGCGCGTCCTGGAATTCGGCGACTGACTGCGGGCGCTTCGTCGGCTCCACGGCCAGCGCCCAGTCGATGGCTTCCAGCAGCCGATGCCCAAAGACCGAGGCGTTGCCCAGTTCGCGCGCCGGCGGCATCCCGTCGCCGTGAACCCGCACGATGGCGTCCTGTGGTGCGGCGCCTGTGACCATGCGATACAGCACGCCACCCAGGCTGTACAGGTCCGTCCAGGGACCGTAGTAGCCCTTGGCGTGGTACTGCTCGATGGGCGCATAGCCCGGGCTGAACACGGAGGTCATGTCGTGGCCGGGAACGACCCGGCGGGCCGCGCCGAAGTCGAGCAGCACGGGCGTTCCGTCCGCCCGCATGCAGATGTTGGAGGGCTTGATGTCACGGTGGAGGATGCCAGCGGCGTGCACGGCCGCCAGCCCGTGCAGCAGCGACTGCGCGAACCCCAGCACGACGCCGCGGCGCATGGGCCCGTGCGCGCCCAACCAGCGCGAGAGGGGCTCACCGCCTTCGTACTCCATGACGATGTAGGCCGTGCCCCGGTCGCGGAAGTAACGCATGACGCGCACCACGCTGGCGTGTCGCAGGCTGGCCAGCGCCCGGGCCTCTTCCAGGAAACGGTCCAGGCCCCACTGGAAGGTCGAGGCGGCGACCGGTTCCGCGTCGGTTACGTGCACCGAATCATCCTGTCCGCGCACCACTCCCTGTCGCGGGAAGTACTCCTTGAGTGCCACCTCCAGGCCCAGGTCCTCATCCTCGGCGAGGTAGGTGATGCCAAAGCCGCCAATGCCCAGTGTCTTCTGGACCCGGTAGTCGCCGACCTGTTCCCCGGGCGGCAGCGCGCGCCTGGGTGCCTGTGCAAGGTTCATGGAGCTCATAGGTACGCCGGACTCAGTGCTTGCTCAGCATCTGCATGGCCTTTTCAAGGCTGCGACGCAGGCGGTTAAAGGAATTCGCCAAGGTGGCGATCTCGTCATGGCCCCGCGCCGTCAACTCCGGCAACTGGAAGTCGCCGGTGCTGACCCGGTCCGCGGCCACCGAAAGCCGCCGTACCGGCGCAACGATGAGCCAGGAGAGCATGAGATTGAGCACGACGAACAGCGCGGCGAACACCCCCAGAAGCGAGACCATGAAGGTCTGAAGCGCCTGCTGAGCCCGGGCCAGCGGCACCTCCATCGGCACGGTCACGACCTGGGCGCCCACGGTTTCGCCGTGCTGCCAGCCGAAGCCCCCGCGATCGCCATAGATGCGCCGCATGGAGGGCGGGGCTGCGGCGGGCGTGCTGTGGCACTGCAGGCACGCACCGTTGGAAATGCGGATCGGGCGGGCGATGTACAGCACAGGCCTCGATCCGTCGAGCTGGCCCACGGCTTCAGTTTCCTTGGCGCTGGTGCGAAAGCGTTCCACCAGGTCGACCTCCCAGCCGTTGGCGAGATCGCGCGGATTGGTCGGGTTGAGCACCGCTTCCTTGTACCTGTAGCCCGGGTGGGTCCCCCGCAGCGCTGCGAGGGTCTCCGTTGCCGCGTACGCCGGCACGGTCTGGGGCAGAAAACGCTGCTCCATCTGCGGCGCAAGGAAGGGCCTCACCTGGTCGACGGTGTAGGTGCGCACGGCGATGGCCGCTTCCATCATCAGGCCGGCCTCGCGCAGCACCTCCTCGCGCGCGTTGGCCTTCAGGCGGCGGTCCACCACCCATCCGGCCAGGGCCATGCCCGCGAGCAGCACGCCGGCCAGCGCGAAGTTGAACTTCATCCGCAATCCCAGCTTCATCGGACGCGCCCCCGGCACCTCATGAATGCCCACGGCGCTACTGCACGCAGACCGCGGTCAGCAGGGAGCTTCCGGGCCAGGAGGCCATGGTCTGGTTCAGGGCACCGACGTTCAGGTTCAGGACCCAGTAGTAGCCCGCCTTGCCCGAGTAGGCCTCCTGGGACCAGAGGAAGCCGCCCACGTTGCCCAGCTCGGACTGCAGGGCCAGGAGGTCCGCGTTGTAGGGCAAGCGCAGCCCGGCACTGTGGCAGATCGCGTTGGCGTCCGCCCAGTTGTAGCTGCCGGGTGCCCGGTACCACTTCAGGGAGGCCGCGCTGAACGGGGCCGCAAGGCACACGACGTTGCCCCCCGTGACGGTGCCCAGGGTCGTGCCCGTGCTCGACGCGACCATGCCGCAGGGCTCGCTGGCCGGGCCGGGGGCGGGCGTGACGGTCAGCGCATAGGCGCTGCCATACGGCACGGGCGTGGGCAGGGTGTAGCTGCCGTTGGCGGAGAGGTCCAGGGTGTCGCCGTTCACGGTGTTCGTCACCTTGACCGTGGCCCCGGAGGCCAGCCCGCTGAGCGTGCCGCCGACGAGATAGTTGTTCACCGTGCAGTTCACCAGCACGCTGCTGACCGCCTGGGTGACGCCCGTTCCCTGGCCTTGCTCCACGCTGCAGGTCTGCCCCGTCGGCTGCGTGGACACGGTGACCGCATAGCTGCCGCCCCAGGCCACCGGAATCCCGAAGGTGAAGCTGCCGTTCGCCTTGAGGGTGAGTGCGTCGGCGCCGTTGTTGCTCAGGGTGACCTGGCTGCCCGCGCTGAGGCCGGACATCGCCCCGCCGATGGCGTAGCTGTTGGTCGAGCAGGTCAGCGCCACGCTGCTGACGTTGGCGGCCAGCGCCGTACCGCTGCCGCTGCCGGCACTGACGGAGCAGGTCTGCCCGGCCGGCTGCTGGGTCACCGTGACCTGGTAGCTGCTGCCCCAGGGCAAGGCGGTGGGGAACTGGAAGGACCCGTTGGCCGAAAGCGTCAGCAGCTCGCCGCCGTTGTTGGCGACGACCACCTGCTGGCCGGAGGCCAGCCCGTTGAGCGAGCCACCGATGGAGAAGGTCAGCGCGCTGCAGACGACCTGCACGTCCTGCACGTCCGCCACCACGCCGGCCGCGCTGCCGCTGCCCGCGGCGACGGCGCAGGCCTGGCCGACCGGCTGGCTGCCCACGGTGACAGCGTAGCTGCCGTCGAAGGGCAGGCTGCCCGCGAAGGTGAAGGGCCCGTCGGCCAGGACCGTGAGGGGGTCGCCCAGGTTGTTCAGCAGGGTGAGCTGGGCACCGGGCGCGAGGCCGGTGACGGTGCCGCCCAGGGTGAAGGCCAAGGCGCGGCAGACCACCTGCACGCTGGGCACCTCCGCCACCACGCCCGTGCTGCTGCCGGCCGTCACGGTGCAGGATTGGCCCGGGGGCTGGTTGCCCACGGTCACGGCGTAGCTGCCGTTCCAGGGGATGGGGTTGCTGAAGCTGAAGGCCCCATTGGCGAGGACGGGCAGCGCATCGCCCTGGTTGTTGAGCAGGGTGATCTGGGCACCCGGGGGCAGGCCGGTCACCGAGCCGGCGAGCGTGAAAGCGCGTGCACCGCAGCTCACGCGCACGCTGTCCACCGGTGCGTTCACCTGGTTGCCGAAGCCCGCCGCGACGGTGCAGGTCTGGGTGGCCGGCTGCGTGCCCACCGTGACCTCGTAGCTGCCGCCCAGCGGGGCCGACTTCGTGAAGTGGAACGACCCGTTCTCTGACAGGGTCACCGGGTCGCCGCGCTGGTTGAGCAGCGTCACCTGCGCACCCGGCGCGAGCCCGCTGAGCGTGCCGCCGATCTGGAACTCCGCGGGGTTGTCGCTGCAGGCCGCGACCAGCGCCGCCAGCACGAGCGCCATGCGGCAACCGACACGGTGGAGGCGCCAGGCCGGGTGGGCGCGGGAGAGGCCGGAACGGGTTTCAGCGGTCATCCGGCAAACATAGGCCCCGGGCCGCGGTACGAACTTTCTATCTATCGATTTGTGACGGGAAGCACAACTTTTCGTTACAAACTGTGTCGCTCACGCACAGATGTGGCTGCGGCGTCGCACTCTGGGTGGGCGCTGCTGACCCTGGAATGCCTGCCGGCGCAGCAAGACTGGTCCCGAGCCCTCCCGAGGGACCACCTTCCGCACGGCCAGATTCATGACCTCGAACATGTGGGCGTGGGCCCGCAGGAGGCTTACAAGGACGGCGCCCCACCCGCAGCGCGCATCCGCGAATCACTTGCGGTAAATCAACCACGCATTTCCTCATGCAGATGAATATGTCCATGGTCCCATGTGATGGGTTCCTTGACATTTCCACTTTCTGGAGGAACGAGCGATGAGAAAACACCTGATGCTGATTGCCGTCGTCGGCGCTGCAATCCTCAGCCCCTACGCAGTGGCCGGTGAGGCCGACACTTCGGCACCTGCGCCCACGACCAAGGCCACCAAGGCGGAGAAGAAGGCCGCCGCCGAGGCCCGCAAGAAGGCCGGCGCCGAGGCCGTGAAGTCCGAGAAGGTCGGCGAGGGCGCCACGGGTGCCATGGCCGCGGGCCCCAAGGCCACCAAGGACGAGAAGAAGGCCGCCGCCGCGAAGCGCAAGGCGGAAGTGGCCGACGCCGCCAAGAAGGGCGAGCTCAAGCCCACCGGCGAGAAGTAAAGCTTCGCCCGGCACTGGCACGGCCCCCCCGGGCCGCGCCAGCCGCCCTCCC